>NZ_MVOJ01000051.1:0-27146 GCF_002018845.1 Pseudomonas sp. MF6394 | reverse complement strand
ACGTAATTGTGAGGCGCCCGACTCGTCAGCTTCCGGCGCGCAGGGTTAGCTGTCTACTGTCAGGGTTAACAGTAGATCTTCTGATTTCATACGCCTATTTTCGAAAAGGCTGACAGTATCTTTTTTACGTGATCAGGGAGTGAATTTCATGAGCTTTGGATCAGATAGGGGTGAGTTTTTAACGTCCTCAAATACGTTCAGGGCGGAATTGATCAGGACGGTGCCAATTCAATTCGATAGTTTTGAGTTGAGCTACATCGAGGGTCACCATTTGCGAATTCGGTTGGGAATCGAAGGCAACCCTGGCTCGAAAAACGAACTGACCCTTGAGGCAGACGGTGATGGAAAAGAGCGTGCGTTCAAGCTGAAGGAGAATATGACTTACATTATCGGGCCTGGAGAAGGCCTTATCCGTGCCACGTTTGGGCTTGAAAGCGATGTCGAGTATTCCCCGCAAGAGTATTGGGGCAATTTGAGCGTCAAAAGCATTTCCAGCGATGGGTCTGGCGAGACCTCGATCCATGCCAGTTTTTCATTCGGTTGGACGACGGATGATGGCAAGGACATGGAGGTCAGATGCTCTAAGCTTGAGATCCATACATGAACTTATTTTGATAATGATTAAAACGGCATGACATAAAAAAACCGCTTCCGGTAAGGGAAGCGGTTTTTTCACACCTGCGCTATCAGAACAACTTCAACGGCGGTGCTTGTTCTTTCAACGGCTCGTTCTTCGCGGTCTGCTCGTTCCAGCCACCGCCGAGGGCCTTGTACAGGTTGACCTCGCTGGTGAGCTGCGCCAGGCGGTCGGTGATCAGCGATTGCTGGGCACTGAACAGTTGGCGCTGGGCATCGAGGAAGGTCAGGTTGCTGTCGACACCAATGCGGTAGCGACGCTCGGCCAGGCGGTAGTAATCCTGGTTAGCCTCGACGAAGCCGCGCTGGGCATCCAGTTGCTGCTTGTAGGTCGCACGCGCGGCGAGGCCGTCGGAGACTTCCTGGAAGCCGGTCTGGATGGCCTTCTCGTAGTTGGCCACGTTGATCTCTTTCTGGATCTTCGAGTAGTCCAGGCTTGCGCGCAGGCTACCGGCGTTGAAGATCGGGATGTTGATCTGCGGGGCAAACGCCCAGGTCCCCGAACCGCCTTTGAACAGGCCGCCCAGGGTAGGGCTGGCGGTGCCGGCGCTGGCGGTCAGGCTGATGCTCGGGAAGAACGCCGCACGGGCCGCGCCGATATTGGCGTTGGCCGCCTTGAGGTTGTACTCGGCCTGCACGATGTCGGGACGACGTTGCAGCAGGTCTGATGGCAACCCGGCCGGCACTTCGCTGAGCAGGTCATCGGACAGCGGCTTACTGGCGATATTGGCCGGCAGGCCGGTGCCCAGCAGCAGGGTCAGGCTATTTTCGTCCTGGGCCACCTGGCGGGTGTAACGCGCCAGTTGCACACGGGCGTTTTCCACCGAGGTGCGTGCCTGGCTGAGGTCGAGGGCCGAGGCCACGCCGACTTCATTGCTGCGCGAGGTGAGCTTGTAGCTTTGCTCGAACGCGGCCAGGGTGTCCTGGGTCAGCTTGAGCAGCTCCTTGTCGGCCTGCCAGGTCAGGTAGGCATTCGCCACGCTGGCCACCAGGCTGATTTGGGTGCTGCGGCGCGCTTCTTCAGTGGCGAAGTACTTTTGCAGCGCTTCTTCACTGAGGCTGCGAACGCGGCCGAACAGGTCCAGCTCATACGAACTGATGCCAAGGCCCGCCGAGTACTGGCTGGCGATGGTCGATTCGCCGGTCTGCGACAGCTTGGCCGGGGTACGCGAACGGCTGCCGTTACCGGTGGCCGATACCGCCGGGAACAGGTCGGCACGCTGGATCTGGTATTGCGCTGCATAGGCGTCGATGTTCAGCGCCGCGACACGCAGGTCACGGTTGTTCACCAACGCAGTCTGGATCAATTGCTGCAGGGCAGGGTCATGGAAAAACTGCTTCCAACCTTGCTCGGCAGCGGCCTGGCTCGGCGCCTGGGCCGACGAATACGCCGGCCCCTGCGGGAACTGCGCGGCCACCGGCGCTTCGGGACGCTGATAGTCAGGTATCAGCGAGCAGCCACTGAGCACGAATGCGGTGACGGCTAGGGAAAGTAGCGACTTGCTCATTGGCCAGCCTCTTTAGGAGTTTCAGTAGTGTCTTTCTTTTTGCGTTCGCCAGCGGCGGACACGGTTGCGTAGAACAGTGGCACCCAGAAGATCGCCAGCACAGTGGCCGTGATCATACCGCCGATAACGCCGGTACCGATTGCGTGCTGGCTGCCTGAACCGGCGCCGGTGGAGATTGCCAGCGGCAATACGCCGAGCATGAACGCCAACGAGGTCATGATGATCGGGCGCAGACGCATGCGGGATGCTTCGATAGCCGCCTCGACGATGCCTTTGCCTTGCTCGTGCAGTTCCTTGGCGAATTCCACGATGAGGATGGCGTTTTTCGCCGCCAGGCCCACCGTCACCAACAGGCCCACCTGGAAGAACACGTCGTTGGACAAGCCGCGCATGCTGGTGGCGATCAGTGCACCGATCACACCCAGAGGTACAACCAGAATCACCGCGATCGGGATCGACCAGCTTTCGTACAGCGCCGCCAGGCACAAGAACACGACCAGCAGCGAAAGTGCGTACAGTGCTGGCGCCTGGGAACCGGAAAGGCGTTCTTCGTACGACAGGCCTGTCCAGGCGTAACCGACACCGGCGGGCAGTTCTTTGGCGATGCGTTCGACTTCGGCCATCGCATCACCGGTACTGTAGCCCGGTGCCGGGGTACCGAGGATTTCCATCGCCGCTACACCGTTGTATCGCGAAAGCTTGGGCGAACCGTAGATCCACTGGCCCGACGAGATGGCCGACAGCGGCACCATTTTCCCGTCGTTGCTGCGCACGTACCATTTGTCCAGGTCTTCGGGCGACATGCGGCTGGCGGCGTCACCTTGTACATACACCTTCTTCACGCGACCACGGTCGATGAAGTCGTTGATGTAGCTACCACCCAAGGCAATGGCCAGGGTCTGCTGGATATCCGCGAGGCTGATGCCCTGGGCACTGGCCTTCTCGTCGTCAACGGTCAGCTCGTACTGCGGCTCGTCGTTCACGCCGTTAGGACGTACGCCGGCCAGCACCTTGCTCTGTGCTGCCGCGCCCAGGAACTGGTTACGTGCAGCCATCAGCTTGTCGTGGCCGACGCCACCCTGGTCTTGCAGGAACACGTCAAAACCGGTGGCGTTACCCAGCTCCAGTACCGAAGGTGGCACGATGGCAAATACCATGGCGTCCTTGAAGGCCCCGAAGAAGTAACCCTGGGCACGCTTGGCCACTTCGAACACCGATTGGGTCGAGTCACGCTCATCCCACGGTTTGAGCATCACGAACGCGAGACCCGAGCTCTGGCCACGGCCAGCAAAGTTGAAGCCGTTCACGGTAAACACCGACTTCACCGCCTTGCCTTCGCCTGGCTCGCCTTCCTTGTCGTTCAGCAGGAAGGCGCGCATGTCGTCGACGACTTTTTGCGTGCGCTCAGCCGAAGCACCAACCGGTGTCTGCACCTGGGCGAAGATCACACCCTGGTCTTCCTCAGGCAGGAACGCGCTTGGAATACGGGTGAACATCCAGATCATGCCGACCAGGATCAGCGCATACACCAGGAACGCAGGGATCTTGTGCTTGATCATGCCGCCCACGCCGCGCTCGTACTTGAGTACGCCACGGTCGAAGGTGCGGTTGAACCAGCCGAAGAAGCCGCGCTTGGGTTGGCCGTGTTTTTCCGGATCAATCGGCTTGAGCATGGTGGCGCACAACGCCGGGGTGAAGATCAGGGCAACCAGTACCGACAACGCCATCGCCGAAACAATGGTGATGGAGAACTGCCGGTAGATCACACCGGTGGAACCACCGAAGAACGCCATCGGCAGCAGTACCGCCGAGAGTACCAGGGCAATACCCACCAGGGCGCCCTGGATCTGGCCCATGGACTTGATCGTTGCTTCCTTGGGCGACAGGTGTTCCTCGGCCATTACCCGTTCGACGTTTTCCACCACAACGATGGCATCGTCCACGAGCAAGCCGATGGCCAGGATCATGCCGAACATGGTCAGGGTGTTGATGGTGAAGCCGCACGCCGCCAGGATCCCGAAGGTACCCAGCAATACCACCGGTACGGTCATGGTGGTGATGATGGTGGCACGGAAGTTCTGCAGGAACAGGAACATCACCAGGAACACCAGCACGATCGCTTCGACCAGGGTGTGAACCACACCGGAGATCGATTCGGTCACGACCGGGGTGGTGTCATAGGGCACCACCGCCTTCATGCCAGGCGGGAAGAACGGCTCCAGGGACTTGACTGTTTCGCGGATGGCCTTGCCGGTGTCCAGTGCGTTGGCACCGGCCGCCAGCTTGATCGCCATACCTGAAGCCGGCTTGCCGTTGAACTGTGCACTGATGCTGTAGTTCTGGCCGCCCAGTTCGATACGCGCGACGTCACCCAGGCGAACCTGGGAGCCGTCGGTGTTCACCTTCATCAGGATCTTGGCGAATTCTTCGGTGCTTTGCAGACGCGTCTTGCCGATGATCGTGGCGTTCAGCTGGGTGCCAGGCAGGGCAGGCAGGCCGCCCAATTGGCCGGTGGCCACCTGCACGTTCTGAGCCTTGATGGCATTGCTGACGTCCACTGGCGTGAGCTGGTAGTTGTTCAGCTTGGCCGGGTCGAGCCAGATACGCATGGCGTACTGCGAACCGAACACCTGGAAGTCACCCACCCCCGCGGTACGGGAGATCGGGTCCTGGATGTTGGACACGATGTAGTTGGAGAGGTCGTCCTTGGTCATGCTGCCGTCTTCCGACACCAGACCGATCACCATCAGGAAGTTCTTCACCGACTTGGTCACGCGGATACCCTGTTGCTGCACTTCTTGGGGCAGCAGTGGGGTGGCCAGGTTCAGCTTGTTTTGTACCTGAACCTGGGCGATATCCGGGTTGGTACCCTGGTTGAACGTCACGGTGATGGTCATGCTGCCGTCGGAGTTACTGTCCGAGGAGACATAACGCAGGTTGTCGATACCGTTGAGCTGTTGCTCGATGACCTGCACCACGGTGTCCTGCACGGTTTGTGCGGACGCGCCTGGGTAGGTCACCTGGATATCAATGGCCGTTGGCGCAATGGCCGGGTATTGGTTGATGGGCAACTTCAGGATCGAGAGTGCCCCGACCAGCATGATCACCAGGGCAATTACCCAGGCGAAAATGGGACGGTCGATAAAAAATTTCGACATGGATTACTCCCCTTGACCAGCAGCGGCAGCAGGCGCTGCAGCGGTACCGGCGGGTTTGGCGTTGGAGGCTTCCGTGACCTTCACCTCGGCGCCTGGCTTGACGTACTGCAAGCCTTCGGTGATGACGCGATCACCGGCATTGAGGCCTTTTTCCACCAGCCAGTAGGCACCGGCGGTACGGTTGGCAACCAGTTCGCGTTGCTCGACCTTGTTGTCCTTGTTCACGATCAGCGCCGTTGGAATGCCGCGCAGGTCGCGGGTCACGCCTTGCTGCGGCGCCAGGATGGCCTTGCTGTTCACACCGGCCAGCAGTTGGGCGTGCACGAACATGCCCGGCAGCAGCACGTGGTCAGGGTTGGGGAACACGGCACGCAGGGTCACGGAACCGGTGGTCTGGTCGACCGACACTTCGGAGAACTCGAGCTTGCCGTCCTGGGCGTAGGCCGTGCCATCTTCCAGGGTCAGCTTGACCTTGGCGGCGTTTTCGCCGGCCTTCTCCAGCTGGCCGCTTTCCAGGTCGCGGCGCAGTTTCAGCATTTCAGCCGAGGACTGCGTGACGTCGACGTAGATCGGGTCCAGTTGCTGAATCACGGCCATGGCATCGGCCTGGCCATTGCTGACCAGTGCGCCTTCGGTCACCGAAGAACGACCAATGCGCCCGGAGATCGGTGCAAACACTTTGGTGTAGCGCACGTTGATCTGGGCGGTTTGAACGTTTGCTTCGGCGGTCATGCGGTTGGCGACGGCAGTGTCGTATTCCTGACGGCTGACGGCCTGTTCATCGACCAACTGCTTGTAGCGGTCGCTGATGGACTTGGTCTGGGACAGGCTGGCTTGTGCGCTTTTCAGGGTGGCTTCATACACCGACGGGTCGATCTGGTAGAGCTGTTGCCCTTCCTTCACGTCGGCGCCTTCCTTGAACAGGCGCTTGAGAATGATGCCGTTGACCTGCGGCCGAACTTCCGCAATGCGGAAGGCCGTGGTGCGGCCAGGCAGCTCGGTGGTCAGGGTATAGGCTTGCGGTTGAATGGTGACCACGCCGACCTGAGGGGTTTGAGCGGGCGGTGCCGCTTCTTCCTTTTTACATCCGCTGAGCAGCGATGCCAGGGCGACGGCAGTGACCAGAGCGGTAACAGCTGGCTTAAGTTGCATGAAGATCCTCGGGTCAGGCGCGCAGAGTGCGCACAAGAAGTGTGGAAGGGTAAAAAACAAGCCGTGAGTGGATAAGTAGCTTGCTACGCAATATACTTACGTTCATGGTTGTTTGTAAACTCTTGACAGGCTTCGCGCAATGCTGACAAAGCACCGCCGCAAGCCTCGATTCTAGTACGTTCGGCGCCCATGACGGCGTCGTCCCACAATTATTCAGATGATGGTCAAGTACCATCCACAGTGTCCTGATTGAGGTTTTACTGCCATGGTTCGTCGCACCAAAGAGGAAGCTCAGGAAACGCGCAGCCAGATTCTCCAAGCCGCCGAGCAAGCCTTTTATGAGCGTGGTGTGGCGCGCACCACCCTGGCGGACATCGCCGCGTTGGCGGGCGTCACGCGTGGGGCTATCTATTGGCATTTCAGCAATAAGTCCGATTTGCTCCAGGCCTTGCTCGACACGCTGCACGAACCCCTGGACGAATTGGCCCGGGCGAGTGAAAGCGAGGATGAAGTCGACCCGCTGGGCTGTATGCGCAAGCTGATGATTCATCTCTACCATGAAGTGGCCCTGGACCCGAAAACCCGGCGCATCAACGAGATTCTGTTTCATAAGTGCGAGTTCACCGATGAAATGTGCGACATGCGCCGCCAACGCCAGACCCATAGCCTGGAATGCAACCTGCGTATCAGCCTGACGTTGCGTAACGCGGTCAATCGCGGGCAACTGCCTGAAAATCTCGACACCACCCGTGGGGCTGTCTGCATACATGCCTTTATCCACGGTTTGATCGGCCAGTGGCTGCTGGTCCCCGATAGCTTTGAACTGCATCAGGACGCCGAGCGCTGGGCTGATATAGGGCTGGACATGCTGCGCCTGAGCCCCAGCCTGCGCAATTGAAACAAAATGCGTAATTGCAACCCGTTGTGTCAACAGTAAAGCCTAAAGACGGTCAATCGTCCTTCTGCCTGATTTGTGGGGTGACTTTATATACGGCATGGCGGGCGGTTGATAGGTAGCCGGCTAAGTATTTTGTAGCGATATTGTTGCGGTTCTGTGAAGCGATGTTTCCAACAGGCACAAATGTGGGAGAGAACTTGCCCCTGACACTGTAGGAGCGAGCTTGCTCGCGAAAAACGTCAACGATAACGCGCGCTTCCTGAATGAACGCGGCGTCTGTCAGTTTTTCGCGAGCAAGCTCGCTCCTACAGTATTGGGTTTTGCGGGTTGCGTTAGATCGGCAGCGTCGGGTAGTCGATATAACCCACTGGGCCTTTACCGTAGAAGGTCTCCGGGTGCGGCTCGTTCAACGGCGCATCGGCCTTCAGTCGCGCCGGCAGGTCCGGGTTGGCGATGAAAGGAATACCAAAGGCCACCGCATCCGCCTTGCCCGCCGCCAGCCAGGCATTGGCGCTGTCTTTGGTGAAGCGTTCGTTGGCGATGTACGCACCGCCGAAGGCTTTTTTCAGCTGTGGGCCCAGGCTGTCCGCGCCTTCTTTTTCGCGCGAGCAGATAAAGGCGATGCCGCGCTTGCCCAGTTCGCTGGCGACGTAGGTGAAGGTCTCGGCGAGGTTGTCGTCGCCCATGTCATGCGCATCAGCACGCGGTGCCAGGTGCACGCCCACGCGGCCGGCGCCCCAGACTTCGATGGCGGCGTCGGTGACTTCCAGCAACAGGCGCGCACGGTTTTCCAGGGAGCCACCGTACTGGTCGGTGCGCTGGTTGGTGCTGCTTTGCAGGAACTGGTCGAGCAGGTAGCCGTTGGCGCCGTGGATTTCCACGCCGTCGAAACCGGCAGCCTTGGCGTTCTCGGCGCCGGTGCGGTAAGCGTCGACGATGTCGGCGATTTCAGCGGTTTCCAGGGCGCGCGGGGTAGGGTAGTCGGCCAATGGGCGAACCAGGCTGACGTGGCCTTTAGCCTGGACCGCACTCGGGGCCACCGGGGTTTCGCCGTTCAGGTAGGACTCGTGGGAGATGCGGCCAACATGCCACAACTGCAGGAAGATCTTGCCGCCCGCGCCGTGCACGGCCTTGGTGATGTTGGCCCAGCCGCGCACCTGATCGTTGGACCAGATGCCGGGGGTGTCTGGGTAGCCCACGCCCATCGGTGTCACGGAAGTGGCTTCGCTGAGGATCAGCCCGGCGGAGGCGCGTTGCACGTAGTACTCGGCCATCAGCGCATTGGGCACGCGCCCGGCATCCGCGCGGCAGCGGGTCAGCGGCGCCATGATGATGCGGTTCGACAGCTGCACGTCGCCCAGTGTGATCGGATCGAAAATAGTCGTCATGGAAAAAACACCTTCTCTTTTAAGTTGATCAGTGGGTCGCGGGGGCCAGGTCGGCATTGCCGCCCTGACGGAAAGTGATCAGGGTCACCAGCAGCGCGAGAATCGCCAGTGCGGCGGCCGCCAGCGGCACGCTGGTCAGGCCGAAGCCGTGGGCAATTACGCTGCCGCCGACCCAGGCGCCGAGGGCGTTGCCAATGTTGAAGGCGCCGATGTTCAAGGTGGACACCAGGTTCGGCGCGGCCTTGCCGAAGGTCACCACGTTGATTTGCAGCGCCGGCACGGCGGCGAACGAGGCGGTGGCCCACAGGAACAGGGTGATCTCGGTTGGGATCACCGCAACGCTGGTCCAGCTCAGCAGCGTGGACACCACCGCCATGCTGATGAACACGCCGATCAAGGTAGCCGCCAGGCGCTTGTCTGCCAGTTTGCCGCCGATGATGTTGCCCACGGTGAGGCCCAGGCCGATCAGCAACAGGGTCCAGGTCACGCCCTTGGGCGACACGCCCGTGACATCGCCGAGCAGCGGTGCGACGTAGGTAAAGAGGGTGAACATCGACGCGGCGAACAGCGCGGTCATGCTCAGCGACAACCAGATACCGGCCCCCTTGAGGGCGGCCAGTTCGGCGCGCATGTCGAGTTTTTCTTCGTCACGCTTGGCGGGCAAGAAGCGAATCAGGCCGACCAAGGCGATCACGCCAATCACGGTCACGGCCCAGAAGGTCGAGCGCCAGCCGGCTTCCTGGCCCAGCGCCGTACCCAGGGGTACGCCCAGCACGTTCGCCAGGGTCAACCCGGTGAACATCAGCGCCACCGCCGACGCACGTTTGTTGGCCGGCACCAGGTTGGCCGCCACCACTGAACCAATCCCGAAGAAGGCACCGTGACACAACGCCGTGACCACACGGGCAAACATCAGCACGTTGTAGTCGCTTGCCAGGGCACAGAGCAGGTTGCCGATAATGAAAATACCCATCAACGCTACCAGCGCCGCCTTGCGTGGCAGCTTGGCGGTGGCCAGTGCCATGAACGGTGCGCCGATGGCCACGCCCAGGGCGTAGCCGGTCACCAGCCAGCCGGCGCCGGGAATCGACACACCCAGGTCCGCCGCCACATCGGGCAGCAAGCCCATGATGACGAACTCGGTGGTGCCGATGGCGAAGGCGCTCAGGGCCAGTATGAGTAGCGAGAGGGGCATGGGGTGTGTCCTTGGTGATTACGGTGCGCTGAGTTCGGTGATGAGCGCCGTGAGAAAGGCTTGGATCACCTCCTCGTTGCGCTTGAAAAAGTGCCACTGCCCGGCCTTCTGGCTGCTGATCAACCCCGCCCGTTGCAAGGTGGCCAGGTGGGCCGACACGGTCGACTGGGACAAGCCGCAGCGCTGGTCGATCTGCCCGGCGCAGATGCCGTATTCGTGGTTGTGCAATTGCTCGGGGAACTGCACTTTCGGGTCTTTGAGCCAGGTGAGGATGTCTCGTCGTACTGGGTGCGCCAGGGCTTTTATTATTTCGTCGAGGTCGATGGACATGGCAGGGTGCTCGGTGTCGTAAAGCGTTATATCGCGATGAGGCGAACTTTAAATCGTCATATCCCGATATACCAATATGATTTTGATCTGAGGCCAGAGCGAATCGGTATATCGGGTTATAACGATATGTAGGTGGCAGTGGTAGACTGCGCGGCATGAATTATCTCGCACATCTGCATCTGGGCGGCCAACTTCCTGCACAACTGCTGGGCAGCCTCTATGGCGACTTCGTCAAAGGCCGCCTGCAGGGCCAGTTCAGCCCGCAAATCGAAGCGGCGATCCAGCTGCATCGCTCCATCGACCGGTTCACCGACAGCCACCCCTTGGTGGGGGAGGCGTTGTCGCGTTTCAGCCAGACCCGCAGGCGCTATGCCGGCATCGTCCTCGATGTGTTTTTTGACCATTGCCTGGCGCGCGACTGGGCGCTGTATGCCGACCAACCCCTGGAGCGTTTCACGTCGCAGGTGTATCGGGTGTTGGCGGCCGAACCCGCGTTGCCGGGGCGGCTGGCGCAGATTGCGCCGTATATGGCAGCGGATGATTGGTTGGGCTCGTACCGCGAGTTTGCGGTGATGGAGCAGGTGCTGCGGGGGATTTCGCGGCGGCTGACACAGCCCGAGGAGTTGGGGTATGCGATGCAGGAGTTGCGGGTTTTGTATGAGCCGCTGAGTGAGGACTTTCGACTGTTCTACCCAGAGTTGCAGAAGTTTGCACAATCTCAACTGACTACATGAGATCTGAATGTGGGAGCTGGCTTGCCTGCGATAGCGGCCTACCTGTTGAGAATGCTGTGGCTGACCCACCGCCATCGCAGGCAAGCCAGCTCCCACATTTTAGAGGGTGTTCACATTGCTTCAGGCGGCGAATGCTGGCCGAGCAGCCACTTGCTCAGTCTCCGGCACCGGCCCGAACAACGCCTTCTGCACCGCCTGCTGCGCCTGATACGCCAATGCCGCACGTTCCTGCCCAGCGCAGGCAATCGGCTTGAGCACATGAATCTCCACATCGCCGCGGTCATTGGAAAACAAGCGCATCAGGTGCGAGAGCAAATCATCATCGCCAATAAAGGGCGCCAGCGGGTCGACTTGGCCGTCGCGCAGATACCGAATCGCCACTGGCTGCAGTGACACATCCGCATCGATCGCGCTGGCCAGCAAACGCCCGTGAAACGTGCGCAGGCCGCGCCCGTCGGTGGTGGTGCCTTCGGGGAACATCAGCAACGGGTGCTGTTGCTCCAGATGACGGGTCATCTGCTTGCGGATCAGTTGGCTGTCACCTGAACCGCGACGAATAAACAGGCTGCCCGCCTTGGCCGCCAGCCAGCCCGCCACCGGCCAGGTACGCACCTCGGCCTTGGACAAAAACGACATCGGCGCCACCATGCCCAGCAATGGGATATCCGTCCAGGACACATGATTGCTCACCCACAGCATCGGCGTTTGCGGCAACTCCCCATGCACCGTCACGCGAAAGGGCAGGGCGTTGGTCAGTCGCGCCATAAAAAAGCGCGACCAACGCTGGCGCCGCACCATCGAGTTAGCCACCCCCAGGCGCTCGAACAGGCCAAATACACTGGCCATGCTCAACCCCAGCGCCACCACCAACAACACGCGGGCGATGCGCCCGTAAATGCGCAGGCGGTTCATCACATGGCCGCCTTGAAGTGGCGCGCGTAGCGCGGGCACAACTCGTCGCGCTTGAGCAGGATAAACACGTCGGCCACTTGGAAGTCTTCATCCCAGCACGGCTCGCCGCAGATCTTCGCGCCCAGGCGCATGTAGGCCTTGAGCAGCGGCGGCATTTCGGCGATGACGTTAGACGGCAAGTCCAGGGCCGGCAGCGGTTTTTTTGGTTCGGCGCGCAGGTGTTCGTTGCACAGGTAGCGCTCGCGCAAGCGCTGCATGATCGCGTGGGCCTGGATGCCGCCGTCGTGCATCGGGATGCTCGCGCAGCCCATCAGGTAGCTGTAGCCACCTTGGTTGAGCACTTCGGCCAACTCGCCCCAGAGCACCGCAATGGTGCCGCCGTTGCGGTAGGCCGGGTCGACGCAGGTACGGCCGATTTCCAGGATCGGGCCCTGCAAGTGCAGCAGGCCATGCAGGCTGAATTCTTCTTCGCTGTAGAACCGGCCCAGGGTGCTGGCGGCCTGGTGGTCAAGCAGGCGGGTGGTGGCGACGAGTCGACCGCTGTTCAAATCCCGCACGCCGATATGGCTGCAGTGAACATCATAGTCATCCATGTCCAGACCCAGTTCCGCGCCTTTCAGCTTGGCGTTGAATTCGCCGCTGAACACGTTGAACCGCAGGGCCTGGGCTTCCTGCAATGCCTGTGCGCCTACCAGGCGTTCGGCTTGCAGACGGCGTTCATTGCCTTTGTCGCTGATGCGGGCGATCTGAGTCATAGCGAGTCTCCGGGTGCCGGCCAGGTTGCGGCCAGTCGACTTTGTTGTCCAAAGTCAGGCTATGTAGCCTCGGTGTCAGCTCCATGAAGTTACGGTGACGGTTGGATGACAGCCCCCTTGTCGCAAATCTGTCACTGGCGTGGGCTAGGCTCGCGGGCTTGAATGCCCCCTTGAGTTCGCGTCCATGCTCCGAGGCCTGTTGTGCGTTGCCCTGCTGTTTGTCACCGTGAATGCCCGCGCTGAAGTCTGGCCTGAAAAGGAATGGGCCATGGGCACGCTTCTCGCCGGTCCCGCTGTCGATGCCCTGGACGCCTACGCTTTCCCACCCCGTGACGATGCCACCCGCAACGGTATTCGCACCGATGCGTTGCTGGTCATTCGGGATGGCGAAATCATCTATGAACGCTACGCCGCGCCCACCACTGCCAGCACGCCGCACCTCACCTGGTCCGTCAGCAAAAGCCTGATGGCTACCGTGCTGGGCGTGGCCTATGGGCAAGGCCGCTTCAAACTCAGCGACCCCGCGGCACGTTTCTACCCGCCGATGAAGCAGCATCCCAAGGTAAGCATGGCCAACCTGCTGCACTGGGCTTCGGGGTTGGATTGGCAGGAAGACTACGAATACGCCCCATTGAAATCTTCGGTGGTGGCGATGCTCTACACCCGTGGCCACACCGACATGGCGCAATTCGCGGCAGATACCAAAGCCGCCGCCGCCCCTGGCCAGGCTTTCCGTTATTCCAGTGGCGACAGCAATATCCTGTCCGCTGCGCTCAAGGGCATGCTCGGCCACAAGGCCTACATGACCTACCCGTGGGACGCGCTGTTCCAGCCCCTGGGCATTCGCGACGCAACCTGGGAAACCGATGCCGATGAGACGTTTGTCGCGTCATCCTATGCCTACCTCACGGCCCGCGATCTGGCACGAGTAGGGCTACTGATGGCGCGAGATGGGCGCTGGGGCGAGCGGCAACTGCTGCCCCAGGACTGGGTCGCCCTCAACCGCAGGCCCTTCGACCACTACAAAGCCGGCCAGGATGAAGCCGTGCCAGGCGGCCATTGGTGGCTCAACACCGGCGCCCCCCGACCCTGGCCCGACGCACCGGCCACCACCTTCGCCGCGCTGGGGCACTGGGGCCAGGCGCTGTTTGTGCTGCCCGACGAACACCTGGTGATCGTGCGCTACGGCGATGATCGGGATGGCAGTTACCGGCATAACGAACTGCTCCAACGCGTGCTGGCGGCGGTGCGCTCATGATCCGTCGTCATCCATTTATCAGCGTTTTACTGGTGTTGTTTATCGCACTCTTGGGCTGGGTTTGGCATGAACGCGTCAACCTGCAAGCCTTCCCCGACATCATCGCGGCGTACACCGCCAAGGAGTACTGCTCGTGCCGGTACGTGGCCAACAACCCGGCGCAGTATTGTCTGGGGTATGTGAAGCAGTACGTGCCCATCAGTGCACTTATCGACACGCCGGAACGCAGTGAAGTCACGGCGAGTGGGTTGGGGCGTACGCATACAGCGCGATGGATAGGCAACCGCCAAGGCTGCCGCCTCAACCCCTGACACACCCAAATTCCCCTGTGGCTGGCTTGCCTGCGATAGCGGCAGGTCAGTCAACATCATTGGTGCCTGTGCCGCCGTCATCGCAGGCAAGCCAGCTCCCACATTGTATTTGTGCTGATCATGGGAAATTGAGAGAGATACAGACAAGCGCCCGATGCGGTGCACCGGGCGCGTACTACTTACATCGCGGTTTGACTGCCGGGCTGCATCGCCAGCAGCAAGTCATCAATGATCGCCTTACCCATCTCACCCAGATAATGCGAGGCAAACGCAAACTTCTCCGCCTTGGGGTCCATGGCCGCTTCAAGCGCGAGCATTTTTGCGTAGTAGAGCACGTGGGAGGCGTGTTCGAGGGCTTCCACAAGCGGAACCCCGGCGTTGACGCGGAACAGTCGCTCAGGTCATGGACTTTGTAACCAGCGTTGGTGTTGGAACGTGCCTAACGCAATCGCTCACGATGTAGCGCGTATTGAACTTGGATATGGCTGTTAGCTGCGAAGCGACGGTTCACCAAGCGCTGCCGCTCGTGGGAACTGGCCGGGTCGAGCAGTGCCCTTCTCCACAAGGAGAGCGGGTTTAGTTAGAGAGTCTAGTAATAAGCCGTTGGCAGCTGTCGGTAAAAATCATTCGTTTTGGGACTGATATGTGTTTTTGTAATTGATGTGGGCTGGGTTTATTTGGAATTGATATGAGTAACTGTTAGATGTGATAGTGGTGCCGATTTAATGTGAGGTTGATACTCTTTTCTGTCATTCATTTTTGTAATTGGAGGAAGTTATGAAAAAGTGGGCTTATTTGTATGAAAAAAAAGAGGTGCTTCATGGTTTGTCTGTGTGTGAAAGTGTGGAGATTAGAAATGATGAAAGTATGCCGAATGAAAATACTTTGGCGGTGCAAATGTTTCTGCAAACCGCTCGGCTCGAGGCGCCCCCTCTTGAACTAGAAGATAATAGTTTTCAGCCAAAAAATAATCCTTATGGCTATATAAAAAGATGGGTAGAGTGTCGAGCGGATGTTGACAAAACGTGGCGCCAGGTCGATGGGGTTTTTATGAGCGCAGCAGCGTTTGAGAAATTCAAGGTGCAAGGCCCCTCAGCCATCCCAAGAAATCCAAGAGTTCAAGAATTTTGCGTGTTTAACTTTATGGGTATGGATAACTTCTTTCTGTGTAAGATTAAGGTTGATATAGATAATTATACGCCGGCCGATGTGAGACGTTTGATTGTTGCGTATTATGGCGGAAAGTTTGATGTCGGGATTACTTCAGGTGCGGGGGATCCAGATGGAGTGAAGCGTTACTACCGATCGATAAGTCGGATGGCCTATACTGATATTATGTCGTTGGCTGATATTGGTAAGGATATAAATAAGGGGTGGTTAGAGAGGCATAAATATGCAGAGCTGTTGTATCCGGCTGTTTCGCTTGCCGACTATATCGCGAAGAGAATGCCTGAAACTAAAAAGATTCTGCTGCAGGATGATGGCAAGCTGTTTTCTGAGTATGGCCTTGATCCAGGATTTCCGATTGTAGCGAACTGGTCGCTTGATCCTGCGCCAGGGTGGAATGTGGATTGGTGTGATATTGGAAGTGAGTTTGTAGAGGAGTTTGTCATTGAGATCGTTAATGAGCTAGTCTAAATCCTTCATCGTATACCCATGAAAAAGGATTAAGTACTCTGCAGTACAAGTATTTAGACGCCCGATGCGGTGCACCGGGCGTGTACTACTTACTGTGGAGTTTGACTGCCGGACTGCATCGCCAGCAACAAGTCATCAATGATGGATGGCTTTGCCCATTTCGCCTAAATAATGCGAGGAGCAGCGACGCCGCAGAAATTAATCCTGTGAACGCGCCCTCGCAACCGGTGGCAAATGGCTGTTGTGGCGAGGGAGCTTGCTCCCGGTAGCGGTGGGTCAGTCACCATTGTTTGGCTGACACTCCGCCATCGCAGGCAAGCCCACATTTAGATTATCTGCGTGGGCTTTCGGAAAAAGAGCCAGCCCTGAGGTTCCACAGAGTGGAACCACCTTTGATTGTCCTCACGCCCACATCGCGCTTAGCTGTCGATGTGTCGCCAACAAGAACGGGACCACCCGCCTGTGAGGAGAATCACCATGCGCCCGCACCAGCACATCCTGGATTGGCTCAGCGACGTTGCCAGCGACTTGCACGCTGTGCGTCACGATATCCACGCCCATCCCGAACTCGGCTTTGAAGAGAACCGCACTTCAGCGTTGGTCGCACAGTCACTTAAAGAGTGGGGTTACGAGGTGCACACCGGCATCGGCAAGACCGGTGTGGTCGGTGTGCTGCGCAATGGCAGCAGCC
The DNA here is from genome assembly GCF_002018845.1 of Pseudomonas sp. MF6394. Classification (NCBI taxonomy): domain Bacteria; kingdom Pseudomonadati; phylum Pseudomonadota; class Gammaproteobacteria; order Pseudomonadales; family Pseudomonadaceae; genus Pseudomonas; species Pseudomonas sp. MF6394. The sequence continues at coordinate 10,582 of NZ_MVOJ01000051.1, read as the reverse complement.
CGCGCACGTTGGGGATTCGTGCCGATATGGACGCCTTGCCCATCATCGAAAATACCGGCGCGGCCTATACCAGCCAGCACGCCGGCTGCATGCATGCCTGCGGCCATGACGGCCATACCACCATGTTGCTCGGCGCCGCGCGTTACTTGGCGGCGACGCGGCAATTCGACGGTACCTTGAACCTGATTTTTCAACCCGCCGAAGAAGGCCAGGGCGGCGCCGAGGCGATGTTGGCGGACGGTTTGCTGGAACGTTTTCCCTGTGATGGGCTGTTCGGCATGTACAATATGCCGGGCTTGCCGGCGGGGCATCTGGGCTTGAGAGTGGGGCCGATGATGGCCTCTCAGGATCTGCTTACCGTGACGCTTGAAGGCGTAGGTGGCCACGGCTCGATGCCGCATTTGACCGTGGACCCGCTGGTGGCGGGGGCGAGCATGGTCAGGGCGTTGCAAACGGTGGTGGCGCGCAATATCGACACCCAGGAAGCCGCCGTGGTCACGGTCGGCGCGCTGCAAGCGGGGCAAGCCGCCAATGTGATTCCCCAGCAAGCCCTGCTGCGCCTGAGCCTGCGCGCACTTAACCCTAAGGTGCGCGAACAGATGCTGGAACGGGTCAACGCAATCATCCAGACCCAGGCCGCCAGCTTCGGCTGCACGGTGCAGATCGAACACCGCCCGGCCTACCCGGTGCTGGTCAACCACGCCGAGGAAACCGAATTCGCCCGCCAGGTCGGCGTGGCCTTGCTCGGTGCCGACGCCGTGGATGGCAACACCCGCACGCTGATGGGCAGCGAAGACTTCGCCTGGATGCTGCAACGCTGCCCCGGCAGTTACTTGTTTATCGGCAACGGCGTGTCGCGGCCGATGGTGCACAACCCCGCCTATGACTTCAACGACGACATCCTGCTGACCGGCGCCGCCTATTGGGGCGCGCTGGCCGAGAGCTGGCTCAAGCCGGCCGGCTAACCCAAACCCTTGTAGGAGCGAGCTTGCTCGCGAAAAACCCACAGGCGACACGTGCTCCCTGATAGCGCTGCGTCATCGTTGACGACCTTCGCGAGCAAGCTCGCTCCTACAGCAACGTCTTTTTCTGCCGCTGGACCCTTTCCCTTATCGGTTGAATGGAGTGCTCCTCATGCAGACTGCAAAACCTGGTGTCTCGCGCACTCGCCAAGTGGTGGCGGCCGTGATCGGCAACGCGTTGGAGTGGTATGACTTTATCGTCTACGGCTTTCTGGCCAGCATTATCGCCCGGCAGTTCTTCCCCTCGGAGGACGAGTACGCATCGTTGCTGATGGCGCTGGCCACCTTCGGCGTGGGCTTTTTCATGCGTCCGGTGGGCGGCATCCTGTTGGGTATCTACTCTGATCGCAAAGGCCGCAAGGCGGCGATGCAGTTGATTATCCGGCTGATGACCGTGTCCATCGCGCTGATCGCCTTCGCGCCGAACTATGCCGCCATCGGCATGGGCGCGCCGTTGTTGATCGTGGTGGCGCGCATGCTCCAGGGCTTTGCCACTGGCGGTGAGTACGCGAGCGCCACGGCATTTCTGGTAGAGAGCGCGCCGGCCCATCGCAAGGGCTTGTATGGCTCCTGGCAATTGGTGGGGCAGTGCCTGGCGGTGTTTGGTGGCGCGGCGATGGTGGCGCTGGTCACGCATTTCTTTTCGCCCGAGACCCTCGACCTGTGGGGCTGGCGCCTGCCGTTTGTGCTGGGCTTGTTGATCGGCCCGGTGGGGTTGTGGATTCGTCGGCACATGGAAGACCCGGAAGAATTCATCGAAGCGCGCAAGCAAGCCACCGGCCCGGCGCCGAGCCTGATGCAAGTGCTGCGTGAGCATCGGCGCAGTATTTTGGTGTCGATGGGGCTGGCGTGCGGCGCGACGGTGTCGTTCTACGTGGTGCTGGTGAACATGCCGACCTTCGCCCACAAGAACCTCGGCCTGCCGCTGGACCAAGTGTTGATGGTGCAGATGTTTGCGGTGGCGCTGATGACCGTGGTGATCCCCTTGTCCGGCTTGTTGTCGGATCGCCTGGGGCGGCGACCGGTGTTGATGGCCTTCACCCTGGCGTTTTTCGTGATGGTCTACCCGTTGTATGTGTGGGTGGCGGCGGCGCCGTCCATCGAGCGCTTGCTGGTAATGCAGGTGATGTTGTGCACGGCGATTGGCGGGTTTTTCGGACCCGCACCGACGGCATTGGCCGAGCAGTTCCCCATTGAGGTGCGCTCCACCGGCGTGTCGGTGGCCTATAACGTGGCGGTGATGGTGTTCGGTGGTTTCGCGCCGTTGATCGTGACCTGGCTGAGCAAAGTGCTGGGCACACCGGTGGCGCCCTCGTTTTATGTATTGTTCGCCTGCGTGCTGACGCTGCTGGGCACTTACTGCATGCGCGAGGCCCCCCGGGCGAGCAAGCCGTTGCCGTTTTCCAGAGAGGTGAAGCCTTGAGTATTGTTGATTGGGATGCCACTGAACTGTCGCGAGCCATTCATGGGCGGCAGGTGTCGTGCGAAGAGGTGATGCAGGCATACCTGGCGCAGATCCAGCGCTTTAACCCCGGCGTGAATGCGCTGGTGTCACTGCGCGACAGTGAGGCCGTGCTGGCCGAGGCGAGGGCCTGCGATCGGGAGTTGGACCAGGGCCACTCCCGTGGCTGGATGCATGGCATGCCCCAGGCCATCAAGGACCTGGCGGCCACCCAGGGTTTACGCACCACCCTGGGCTCGCCGTTGTTTGCCGAGCATGTGCCGACTGAAGACGCCATCAGCGTGGCGCGAGTGCGGGCCAGTGGCGCGATCATCATCGGCAAGACCAACGTGCCGGAGTTCGGCCTGGGCTCCCACACCTACAACACGCTGTTCGGCACCACCGGCAATGCCTATGACCCGCGCCTGGCAGCGGGCGGCAGCAGTGGCGGGGCGGCGGTGGCTCTGGCGCTGCGCATGCTGCCGGTGGCCGACGGCAGCGACATGATGGGCTCGCTGCGCAACCCGGCGGCGTTCAACAACGTGTTCGGCTTGCGGCCCTCCCAAGGGCGGGTGCCCCACGGGCCGATGCCGGAGCTGTTCGTGCAGCAACTGGGCACCGAGGGCCCGATGGGGCGCAGTGTGGCGGATGTGGCGCAGTTGCTGAGCATCCAGGCCGGTTACGACCCCCGCACGCCGCTGTCCTCCCAGGGCGATCCGGCGGTGCTGGGCCAGCCGTTGCAACGCGACTTCAACGGCGCACGCCTCGGTTGGCTGGGGGACTACAACGGTTATCTGCCGATGGATGATGGCGTGATGAGCCTGTGCGAAGCGGCGCTGGATGATTTCGCCAGGTTGGGCTGTGAAGTGCACAGCTGCCAACCGGACTTTTCCATGGCGCGCCTGTGGCGCTGCTGGCTGGTACACCGCCATTGGCTGGTGCACGGCAACCTCGGCGCGGCCTACGCCAACCCGCAAAAACGCGCACTGCTCAAACCCGAGGCCCAATGGGAAGTGGAGGGCGGCCAGGGTTTGAGTGGCCAACAGGTGTACCAGGCGTCGGTAGACCGCAGTGAGTGGTACCGCGCCTTGGCCAAGCTGTTCCAACGTTACGATTTTCTGCTGTTGCCCACGGCCCAGGTGTTCCCTTTCGATGCACAACAGCCGTGGCCGCGCCTCGTCGGCGGGCGTGAAATGGACACTTATCACCGCTGGATGGAAGTGGTGATCGGCCCGACCCTCGCCGGTTTGCCGAGCATGAGCATCCCCGTGGGCTTCAACCCCCAGGGCTTGCCCATGGGCCTGCAAATCATTGGCCCGGCCCAGGCCGACAGGGCCGTGCTGCAATTGGCCTACGCTCATGAACAACTGACCCAATGGGTACAACGGCGGCCGCCGGCGTGCCTTGCAACGATCCGCTGAGCGCTGACCGGGCCTGTATCTTGCTGTGAAAAAAAGATCATCCACCGGCAACAGGGAGATCGAACATGGAGACAGGCACCGTACGCTCGGTTGAGCGCGCACTGGCAATCGTCGAGTTGCTGGGCGAGCACCAAGCCCTGGGGCTGGAAGAGTTGCACTACCTCACGCGCCTGCCCAAGGCCACGGTGTCGCGCATGTTGCTGACCTTGCAGGAGCAGGGTTGGGTCTATCGGGGCCTGAGTGATCGACGTTACCGCTTGCGTGCCCGGCGCTTGTTCGGCGATACCCAGCAACGCTTCAAGCGCCAGGTGGTGGAGAGCGCCGCGCCTTGGTTGCTGGAACTGAGCGAGCGCACCGGGCTGGTGGTGGATTTGTCGTGCTTCGATGGCGAACGCCTGGAAGTCATGGAAAGTGCGATTCCCAGCGTGTTGCGCAAGCTGTACCCGAACAACTGCCAGATCGTCGGCCAGTACGCCAGCCTGTTCCACTCGGCGATGGGCAAGGCCTGCCTGACGCAATTGCCGGCCGAAGAAGTACAGCGCCTGGCAGGCCGTAATCATGTGGCGGCAGACGAGCACTATCGCGCATGCGAGCAAACCCAGCACCAGGGCTTTGGCCAGCGTACCGAGGGCTATTGGGAATATCCTGTGCGTTTGCCGTTCCTGATCCGGGCGGTGGCGCTGCCGGTGCGCGCCAATGGCCGCCTGGTGGGGAGCATGGCGTTGCATTGGCCGATGCATCAGGCGCCAGTGGAGCGTGTGTTGAATTTGCATATGGGCAGCCTTGAAGAAACGATCTGCGAAGTGCAGCGAGCGCTGGTTTGATAGTCACCGCCGAATAAATGTGGGAGCGGGCTTGCTCGCGAAGGCGATGTATCAGCTACACATGTATTGACTGGCACTGCGCTTTCGCGAGCAAGCCCGCTCCCACAATGAATTTGCGCCGTTCATGAGATTGCGCTTATGGTTCGCTCAGGTTTTCCCCCGCGAGTCTTCAATGTCAATCAAACCCTTGGCCTTCGCCCTTTTGGCCGCTGCAGCAGTGCCCGCCCACGCCGACTGGTACCTGGATAACGAATCCTCACGCCTGTCCTTCGTCACCACCAAAAACACCGAGATTGCCGAAGTGCAGCGCTTCCTGGTGCTGCACGGCAAGGTCGACGCCAAAGGCGCGGCTCAGTTGGAAGTGGAACTGGAGTCGATCAACAGCGGCATCCCGCTGCGCGACGAGCGCATGCGTAGAGAGCTGTTCGAGATCAAGACCTTCCCCGAAGCGCAGATCAGTGCGCAGATCAACCTGCAGCCCATCAACGACCTGGCGTCCGGCGCGCAGTTGGAATTGCGCCTGCCCCTGAGCGTCACGCTGCACGGCAAGACCCAGACCTACAGCGCCGAGCTGCTGGCCACGCGCCTGGATGATCGACGTTTCCAAGTGGTGACCCTGGAGCCTGTGGTATTGCATGCCGAGGATTTTGACCTGGCGCCGGGTGTAGCAGCCTTGCGCAAGGCAGCGGGGCTCAAGTCGATCAGTTTGTCAGTGCCGGTGGGTGCGGTGCTGATCTTCACGGCGCGCTGACATGAGCGGCGCAGTGTTCCCGTGGCGCAGCGCCAATCAGTTCGAATTGCTGATCGACGGGCCGAACTTCTTCCCGCAGATGCTGGTGGGCATCGCCCGGGCCGAGCAGCAGGTTGACCTTGAGTTGTACCTGGTCGAAGCGGGTGCCTGCGCCGAAGCCATGGTGCAGGCACTGGTGCTGGCCGCCGAACGCGGCGTGCAGGTGCGTTGCCTGTTCGATGATTACGGCAGCCTGGCGTTTACCCTGGGGCTGCGCAAGCGCTTGACCGATGCCGGTGTGGAGTTGCGCTTTTACAACCGCCTGAACTGGCGGCGCTGGATGCGCAACCTGTATCGCGACCACCGCAAGTTGCTGCTGATTGATCAGCGTGTCGCTGTGGTCGGTGGTACGGGCGTCACCGACGAGTTCTGGACGCCGGGCCAAGACACCGCCGACTGGCATGAAGTGATGGTGCAGATCAGCGGCCCGCTGGTGCTGGATTGGCAGGCCCTGTTCGACCGGCAATGGCACGCTAACGCTGCGCGCCGTGAATGGAAACCGGCGACCCATTTTGGTTTGCCCCGCTTGCCCAAGGTGCCCGCCACCGGGCCGGGGCTAGGCCGCGTTGCGTATGCCGACGCCCGTCAGCACCGTGACATCCTGCAATCGTTGATTCGCGCCTTGAACAGCAGCAAATCGCGTATCTGGCTGGCCACCCCGTACTTCCTGCCCACCTGGAGTGTGCGCCGTGCCTTGCGCCGGGCGGCTGGGCGCGGCGTGGACGTGCGTCTGTTGCTCACCGGGCCGCGCACCGATCACCCGTCGGTGCGTTACGCCGGGCACCGTTATTACCCGCGCCTGCTGCGTTCAGGCGTGCAGATCTTTGAATACCAGCCGTGCTTTTTGCACCTGAAGATGGTGCTGGTGGACGATTGGGTGAGCATTGGCTCGTGCAATTTCGACCACTGGAATCTGCGCTTCAACCTGGAAGCCAACCTGGAAGCACTGGACCCGCAATTGACGGCAGCGGTGGTGGGCAGTTTCGAAGCGGACTTTGCCCAGAGCCAGGCGGTGAGCCTGGAGGCATGGAAGGCGCGGCCGTTGTGGCGGCGGGTGAAGCAGCGGGTGTGGGGCTGGATTGACCGGCTGGTGGTCAATCTGCTCGACCGGCGCGGCTAGTCGCATCACTCAATCAAATGTGGGAGCTGGCTTGCCTGCGATACAGGCACCTCGGTACACCTGACAAACCGAGGTGCCTGTATCGCAGGCAAGCCAGCTCCCACAAAAGCCAGCTCCCACCCAGGCCGTGTTTACAGCTTCAGATCAGAGCAGTTCGAAGGTTTGTTGCTGCACGTCCTGGGAATCCAACCCGATCTGCACATTGAACTCACCCGGTTCGGCCGCGTACTTGAGCTGGCTGTTGTAGAACTTCAGGTCGTCCTCGGTAATGGTGAAGTGCAGCGTGCGCGCTTCGCCGGCCTTGAGCATGACCTTCTGGAAGTTCTTCAGCTCCTTGATCGGGCGGATCATCGAGCCGGCCACGTCCTGGATATACAACTGCACAACCGTTTCGCCGTCTACCTTGCCGGTGTTCTTCACGGTGACGCTGGCGTCGAGCTTGCCGGTCTTGTTCAGGGTGGTGGACGACAGTGCCATGTCCGACAGGCTGAACGTGGTGTAGCTCAGGCCATAGCCAAACGGAAACAGGGGGCCTGTGGTGTCATCGAAGTACTGCGAGGTGTAGTTGCCCGGCTTGCCTGGGGTGAATGGCCGGCCGATGGTCAGGTGGTTGTAATAGGTTGGAATCTGCCCAACGGAGCGAGGGACGGTGATCGGCAGCTTGCCCGATGGGTTGTAGTCGCCGAACAGCACGTCGGCAATGGCGTTGCCACCTTCGGTACCTGCGAACCAGGTTTCCAGGATCGCATCGGCCTGTTGGTTTTCTTCCAGAATCGACAGCGGACGGCCATTCATCAGCACCAGCACCAGCGGTTTGCCGGTGGCTTTGAGGGCCTTGATCAAGTCGCGCTGGCTTTGCGGGATGTTCAGGTCGGTGCGGCTCGATGACTCGTGGGACATGCCACGGGACTCGCCCACCGCCGCGACGATAACGTCGGCGTTGTTCGCCGCCTTCACCGCTTCGTCAATCAGCACCTGGGCAGGACGCGGGTCATCCACCACTTCCGGGGCATCGAAGTTGAGGAAGTTGAGGTAGTCGAGCACCGCCTTGTCGCCGGTGATGTTGGCGCCACGGGCATAGAGCACTTTGCCTTTTTCGCCGATCACGGCGTTCATGCCGTCGAGCAGGGTCACCGATTGCGCAGGCCGGCCGGCAGCAGCCCAACTGCCCATCATGTCGATAGGCGCCTTGGCCAGCGGGCCGACCAGGGCAATGGTCGCGGATTTTTTCAGCGGCAGGGTGTCGTTGTGGTTTTTCAGCAACACCAGGCTGCGGCGCGCAATGTCGCGGGCCTCGGCCCGGTGCAGGCGGCTGTCGGCGTAGGTGTCGACCGGGTCATCCTCGGCCTTGCCGATGCGCAGGTACGGGTCCTTGAACAGGCCCATGTCGTACTTGGCGCCAAGCACTTCGCGCACGGCGTTATCGATGTCGCTCTGCTGGATTTCGCCGGACTTGAGCAACCCAGGCAGTTCCTTGCCGTACAGCGAGTCGTTCATGCTCATGTCGATGCCGGCCTTGATCGCGAGCTTGGCGGCTTCACGCCCGTCCTTGGCCACGCCGTGCTTGATCAGCTCGAAGATCGCGCCGTGATCGCTCACGGTCAGGCCCTTGAAGCCCCAGTCCTTGCGCAGCAGGTCGTTCATCAGCCAGGTGTTGGCCGTGGCAGGCACGCCGTTGATCGAGTTGAGTGCCACCATCACGCCGCCGGAGCCAGCCTTGATCGCTGCGTGGTAGGGCGGCAGGTAGTCCTGGTACATCTTGACCGGGCTCATGTCGACCACGTTGTAGTCGCGCCCGCCTTCCACCGCGCCATAGAGGGCAAAGTGCTTGACGCTGGCCATGAGGCTGTCGGCATTCGCGGGGCTGGTGCCCTGGAACGCCTTGACCATCACTTCGGCAATGCGTGACACCAGGTAGGTGTCTTCACCGAAACCTTCGGAGGTGCGGCCCCAGCGTGGGTCGCGGGAGATATCGACCATCGGCGCAAAGGTGATGTCGAGGCTGTCGGCAGCGGCTTCCTGGGCGGCGATGCGCCCGGAGCGGCCGATGGCGTCCATGTCCCAGCTGGAGGCCAGGGCCAGGCTGATCGGGAAAATGGTGCGGTGGCCGTGGATCACGTCGTAGGCGAAGAACATGGGGATCTTCAAGCGGCTGCGCATGGCCGCGTCCTGCATCGGACGGTTTTCCGGGCGGGTGATGGAGTTGAAAGTGCCACCGATGCGGCCGGCGGCGATTTCCTTGCGGATCAGCTCGCGGGGCATTTCCGGGCCGATGCTGATCAGGCGCAATTGGCCGATCTTCTCATCCAGGGTCATTTGCTTGAGCAGGTCGCTGACAAAGGCGTCCTTGTCGTTAAGCGCAGCAGGCTTTGTTTCTGCCCAGACGGGGTGGGTGGCCAGCGTTGCAACAAGGCCGAGCAAACACAGCTTTTTCATGAATATCCTTTTTCGGCTACTGCGCAGCATTCAAAGCGATGCTGTCGGCCAAAATGTGGGGAACGTCTATTGTTGTTCGGGTGTTGTTCAGATAAATGCAGCACACTCTGAACTCTTTTTCGCGCTGGGCATCTTTGTAGCTGATTGGCTCGAAGCATTCCAGTGGTGGCGGATTATGCCCCAAGCGCGTGGTTTATAGGGTTAGTCGTCACATTCCATCAGATCGGGCAGGAGAAACACCATGCAAGCAGCACAACATTACCGCTGGGGCTTCAAGGCTGCGGCGCTGTTACTGATCAGCAGCGTGCTGAGCGGTTGCGGCATCAACAACATCCCGACCCTGGACGAACAGGCCAAGGCCGCCTGGGGCCAGGTGCAGAACCAGTACCAGCGCCGTGCCGACCTGATCCCCAACCTGGTGGAAACGGTGAAGGCGTATGCCGCCCACGAACAGGAAACCCTCACCGCGGTGATTGAAGCGCGGGCCAAGGCCACCTCGATCCAGGTGGATGCCAGCACCCTGGACAACCCCGAGAAACTCAAGCAGTTCCAGCAAGCCCAGGATGGCCTGAGCGGCGCACTCAGCCGTTTGATGGTGGTGTCCGAGCGTTACCCGGACCTGAAGGCCAACCAGAACTTCCTGGCCTTGCAATCGCAACTTGAGGGCACCGAGAACCGTATTGCTGTGTCTCGCCGTGACTTTATCCAGGCCGTACAGGCTTACAACACCGAGATCCGCACCTTCCCGGGCCGCCTGTGGCACAGCGTGATGTACAGCGACTTGCCGATCCGCGCCACGTTTGAAGCCACCAGCGCCGATGCCGATAAAGCGCCGCAAGTGAAGTTCAAATAAGGCTGCACTGAGGTGTCGATGCGTTTATTACGGATAGGCCTGGCGCTGTGGCTGTTGGCCTGCGTGGGCGTGGCCCAGGCGGCGCTGACCTTCCCGGCGCTGACCGGGCGGGTGGTGGACAGCGCGCAGATGATCGACCCAGCGGTGCGCGAGCAACTGACCCAGCAATTGCAGGCGCTGGAGCAGACCTCGGGCGACCAACTGGTGGTGGTCACCGTGCCCGACCTGCAAGGCGTGCCCATTGAGGACTACGGTTATCAATTGGGCCGCCAGTGGGGCATTGGCCAGAAGGGCAAGGACAACGGCGCGCTGTTGATCGTCTCCCGTGATGACCGCCAGTTGCGCATCGAAGTCGGCTATGGCCTGGAAGGCGTGCTGACCGATGCGCAATCCTGGGTGATCATCAACCAGGTGATCCTGCCCAAGTTCAAGGCCGGCAATTTCAGCCAGGGCATCAGCGATGGCGTGGCTGCGATGATCCAGGTGGTGGGCGGGGAGCCCTTGGCGGTGCCGGCTCATGTGGCGGATGCCAACTTCGCCATGGATAATCCCGGCTTTTCCATCGGCCTGTTTATTCTGCTGATCGGCGTGTTGTGGTTGTGCAACCGCATGGGCCTGTCTCTTCTCCACATCCTACGCTGCCGACGACTAAACAGCTGAAGACATCGGACGCTG
>NZ_MVOJ01000050.1:0-30861 GCF_002018845.1 Pseudomonas sp. MF6394 | reverse complement strand
TTCTTGACGACCATAGAGCATTGGAACCACCTGATCCCATCCCGAACTCAGCAGTGAAACGATGCATCGCCGATGGTAGTGTGGGGTTTCCCCATGTGAGAGTAGGTCATCGTCAAGATTAAATTCCGAAACCCCAATTGCGAAAGCAGTTGGGGTTTTGTTTTGGGCGCTCGAAAATTCCAGCGCTTCTGGCAACATTAAATAAGCTGCCGTTGAGGGAATTCGATACAAAGTGTTTCTGCATTTTTGCTATGGTGCAGCACATTTTCACAAGGATTGATCTTTATCCGCAGGATGCGGCGTCGACCTTTTCCAACGAGATGCTGTAGAAATGCCTGAACCGATACCTATCAAAGATCACGAAAAAGAAAACCGCCTGGTCAACAAGCGCTTGCTCGCCTGCGCGTTGTTGGTGATTGGGATCACGTGTGCGCTGGTAGGGCGCATGTATTTCCTGCAGGTGGTGCAGTACGACTACCACTCCACAATTTCCGAAAACAACCGGGTCCACGTCTTGCCCATCACACCGACTCGGGGCTTGATCTATGACCGTAATGGCGTAGTCCTGGCCGACAACCGGCCGAGTTACAACCTGACCATCACCCGTGAGCGCACAGCCGACCTCAAGGGTGAACTGGACGAAATCGTCAATCTGTTGCACCTGCCTGCCGAAGACCGGGCGGTGTTTGATAAGGCGCTCAAGCAGGCCCGTCACCCGTTTGTTCCCGTCACGTTGTTCTACGAGTTGACCGAAGAGCAGATCGCCGTTTTGGCCGTCAACGAGTTCCGCCTACCTGGGGTGGACGTCGAGCCACAATTTGTTCGCCATTACCCTCTGGGCGCGCACTTTGCCCACTCTATCGGCTACGTCGGTCGCATCAACGAAAAAGAGTCCAAGACCCTTGATTCGGTGGAGTACCGCGGTACCCAATCCATCGGCAAAACCGGAATCGAGCGCTTTTACGAGTCAGAACTGCATGGCCATGTCGGTTATGAAGAGGTGGAGACCAACGCACAGGGTCGTGTGCTGCGCGTGCTCAAGCACACCGATCCGATCCCTGGCAAAAACATCGTACTGAGCCTCGACGTCAAGCTACAGGAAGCCGCCGAAGAGGCCTTGGGCGACCGTCGTGGTTCGGTAGTCGCCCTGGACCCGCAAACCGGTGAAGTACTGGCGATGGTCAGCAAACCGAGTTTCGATCCGAACCTGTTCGTCACCGGCATCAGCTTCAAGGAGTACGCCGCGCTGCACGACTCCATTGACCGGCCGCTGTTCAACCGCGTGCTACGCGGTCTCTATGCGCCAGGCTCAACCATCAAGCCGGAAGTGGCCATCGCCGGTCTCGACAGTGGGGTTGTTACCCCACAAACCCGAGTCTTCGACCCAGGTTATTATCAGTTGCCAGACTTTGACCACAAATACCGCAACTGGAACCACAGCGGTGACGGCTGGGTGGACATGGACGCGGCCATCATGCGTTCCAACGACACTTACTTCTACGACCTGGCCCATAAGCTCGGGATCGACCGCCTGCACGACTATCTGGCCGAATTCGGCCTGGGCCAGAAAGTGTCCCTGGATATGTTCGAAGAATCTGCCGGCCTGATGCCATCCCAAGCCTGGAAGCGTGCGACCCGTCGCCAGCCGTGGTTCCCCGGCGAAACCGTGATCCTCGGCATTGGCCAAGGTTATATGCAAGTGACACCGCTGCAATTGGCCCAGGCCACAGCGTTGATCGCCAACAAAGGTGTATGGAACCGGCCGCACCTGGCCAAGAACATCAACGGTGTGGCTCCGGTAGATGAACACCCGATGCCCAACGTTGTGCTCAAAGACCCACGTGACTGGGAGCAGGTCAACCACGGCATGCAATTGGTGATGCACGATCCCCGCGGTATCGCCCGAGCGGCAGCGCAAGGCGCCCAATACCGTATCGCCGGCAAGAGTGGTACCGCCCAGGTGGTGGCGATCAAACAGGGTGAGCGCTACAACCGCAACAAGACCTTGGAGCGGCATCGCGATAACGCTTTGTTCGTCGGCTTTGCCCCGGCCGAACATCCGAAAATCGTGATTTCAGTCATGATCGAAAACGGTGAGGCCGGCGGCCGTGTAGCCGGGCCTGTGGTGCGACAGATCATGGATGCCTGGCTGCTCGACCAGGAAGGCCACCTCAAGCCGCAATATGCGGCGCCGGCCAAGGCACCGGGTGATCCACGGGTTTGACTTAAACCCTCCACTCGTCCCAGCGCGCTACGCCGTCATAGGCCAGCCAGGGCACTTCATGGGCCGTCCAGATATGCGAGGTGGGCCTGACGCCCGGATCCTCATCCAGCGTCGCCACCCGCACAATCACGTGGGGCTGATGCCCACGTTCAGCGATCAGATGTGAGCCGCAGCGCGAGCAGAAATGTCTGAATTTGCCCGGCGAAGATTCAAAGGACGACAGCAGTTCCTCACCCTGCGTCCAGCGAAAATGCTCACGCATCACCCCGGCCGTGGCAACAAACGCGGCCGCGTGTGCCTTGCGGCAGCTTTCGCAGTGGCAGTGGCTGATGGGCATGTCCAGGCTGTCCACTTGGTAGCGCACGCCTTTGCACAAGCAACTTCCATTCAGTGGGTCAGTCATAACCTATGGCCAGGCAAGGAGGGGGTCATCATCATCGCGCACAACGCAAGGTTGCGCATTGGTTGATGTCGCCTACTGTTCAATGAAGGAGGTGACTTATGCACGTATTAGATCGCATCGAACGCAAAGTCCTGCTCAACGCATCACGTAAACAGGTCTGGGAGGCACTCACGCAGGCCGATCAATTTGGTCAGTGGTTCGGTATCGCACTTGAAGGTAAAACCTTTGTGGCCGGAGAAACCATCGAAGCACCCATTACCTACAAAGGTTACGAACATGTCGTGTGGAAGGCCAGGATCGAACGCATCCTGCCCCAAACGCTGTTTTCTTTCTGGTGGCATCCTTTCGCAGTGGAAGAGGGCATCGACTACGACAAGGAGACACCGACGCTGGTGGAGTTCACGATTGAAGATCGCGCTCCTGGCATCCTCTTGCGGGTCGTCGAATCCGGTTTTGACCAAGTCCCCGAAGCGCGCCGTCAGAAAGCCTTCAAGATGAACTCCCGTGGCTGGGACGAACAAATGGGCAATATCGAAAAATACCTGAGCCGAGCCTGACCCGAACGGGCATCATGGTTGATGCCCGGCTTCACGCCAGCGTGCATTCGATTGCTTTAGAAACTCATCTGCCACTGGCCGACCACCGCATGATTGCGGCTATTGCTACCCAGCTCGCCGTTGTAACCGACACTCAGGTTCTGCTGCGCAGACAAACCCACCGCCAACCCCACTTCAACCATCAAGCTGTCGCGGTCCAGCGCGCTGCCTTCAACATTGAAGGCGTCGCCGCCGATCAAAAAAGCCTGCCGAGTCTTGCTGTCGACATTGCCATACAGATGCCGCCAGCCGAAGCTGGCCTGCGGGGTCAGGCTGATGCCATTGTCCAGTTGGCTCAGATGAGCCAGGCGCACCCCGAAGGTACTGCTGACATTGTCCTGGGTTTGCGCATCCACCTCGAGTGAAGCATCGCCGCCTTTCTCGCTAAAGTTGTCGCGGTGATAGCGCTGATAGCCGAGGTTGGCGAAGGGTTGGATATTCAATCGGCCGTTACCCAGCATGTAACCCAGTTCGGCAAAGGCTTGCTGGCTATCGGCGTCGTAATCACCCTTGGGTCGCTCGCTGAAACCTGCGAACTCTACTGTGCGCTTGTTGTTACCCTTGTGTTGGCTGTACGCAGCCCCCAGGCGCAACGCCAATGGGCCATCCTTGCGTACGGCATATGCCCCCGCGTGCCAGCTGCGTAATGAATTATCGACGTTGTGGCTGTCCATATCGGTCTTCGAATAGCCGCCCAGTACACCCAGGCGCCAGAGCGGCGACAAGGACCAGTCAATACCCAGCAGGCTGCCCTGTGTACGCTGCTGTGAAGACTCGTTGCCGTGCTGGCCCTCAAGCTTGCCGTAGCTGCCGAGACCTTGCAGCCACACACGGCCTCGCGCGTTTGGATCATTCAAGTTGCGCGCAGAGCTTGGGATGCCAGTTACGGCCAGCTCAGGTGTTTGCGCCGACTCAAGCCCGACGAGCAAGCTTGAACTGCTGCTCATCTGGCGCATGGCCGACAGCATGGACGTGCCCACTTGGCTGCTGGCCGCCAGTGTGGCACTGGCGAGGTTGGCGTTGCTGCTGCCTGCCAGGGCCTCAAGCGCGGCGCTGGCCGTGGTCTCCGAGGTGGCCAGCAGCGCGTCGTAGAGCGGGTTGGGGTTTCGCATCATGGAGGGCGGGGGGAAACTGCCATCCCAGTTGCTCCAGTGGCGCCACGTGATGGACTCGATGCTGTTGACTGCGCGGGCGGCGTTACGGGTACGGGCGTAATCGATGAACTCGACATCGTTGCGTGTGTAGCTCAGGTTCACCCGGTTATTGTCGTAGCTGAGTGTTGGCGTCAGGAAGGCGTAGTAGCTGCGCAGGTTGGAGTCATCAAAGGTCCCCGTGATGCTGCCTGCTTGCAGGACGGTGTAAGTGCTGTGCCAGGGATAGTCCATCGAGTAACCCGGCTGCGGCCACAAATAGGCACCGTTGAGGCTGGCATTGCCGACCACATGGGTTGTCGCGGCACTGCCGTCGGGATAAGTAGCGAACTCGAATGCAGAGCCTGGCTTCATGATCAGGTTGCCGTTGACCTGAGGAGCGCCGACAACGGTATCCGTGATCAATCTCCCGCTGACGGTAAGATTGTTGACTGAGCCTCGGCCCCGGTAAGTCGCGCCTTGGTCGACGATCACGTCACCAGCGATGTTGCCCTGGTTGTTTAAGTGACCATTGGCAGAGAGGCGTGCGCCTTCGCTGAAATCGCCGCGACCATTGAGTACCCAGTAGCCGCGACGCACTTGTAGTACGTCAAAATTGCGCGTCGTCTCGACCGTCCCGTCGGGTTCACGCGTATCTGAAGGATAATATTGGTAGCCCTCCAGAATCATGGTGTTATGCCCTGCGCCGCCGTCAACTAACCCCTCAAAACGGGCGCCGGGGTACAGCGTCAAGGTGTCGTTGCCGCCCCCCATGTCCAGGGCTACACCATTACCCCCGCTGATCAGGGCACCGTTGAATACCCGGTCGTCGAAATTACCGATAAAACGCGCGCCATAGCCATCAAGCCCACGCAGGTCGACGAAATTTCTCAGCTCCGTTGCGCCGGTTGCCGCCCCATCATGGCCATCACTGACTAAGAGGCCATTGTCGGTACCTGTGATTGAGCCGGTACGTGGAATGCCTGTGGAAGGATCAAACCGGCCGCCGTTGAACAGGTAGCCACCGCCAATCGATACTCCATCGCTGGTGTTGGCTCGTCCATTTTTGTCCGCTCCACTGGCGCCCAATGCCCGGATAACGCCAGAGTTTTCGATGTGGGCAATGCCTCCTATGCGTAGGCCATCGCCGTCGATATTCTCCAGGCGTCCTTCTCGTGCGCCAGTGATCGTGCCGTCGTTGTAAACCGTGGCATCACCCGTTATCGAAACCCCAGCGCCGTCACGTCCGGCAAGCGTGCCATTGTTGCTCAGCAAATTGAGTTGCTCGCCTGAGATTGCATGCTGGGCGCCGGAGATTACCCCGGTGTTGTCGATACGCACATCGGTCGCAGCGCCCAGGCTGATCCCGTCTAATCTATCGGCAGTGATCGAGCCGTCATTTTGAATGAAGACATTGCGCTGCCAATCAGGCAGGTTTTGGCGAACGCTGACGGCGGTCGTATGGGTGGTGATGCTGCCGGTCTTGGTCACCCACAAACTGGGGTTGTAAAAATAGCCACTGCCCACGGTGAGCGGGGTATTGGTTGGGGTATCGATGAATACTTGAGCAAGGCTGGCAGGAGAAAGCGAGGCGCCGGAAACAATCAACGAAATAGTCAGGGCCAGACGGCGGGGGACGAACGACATGCGCGAAATCCTTTTCTTGAATCTCGCCATCTTCCTATATAGCCATTTGATATTGCCAGCGCATTCTTATCCTAAAAAACGATGACATCCTTTTTATGATATTGCGCGCTAGGTATGCGTTTACCCGCCGCCTTGGACCGGATGCCGAGTAGAATCACGCCCTGAACGCGATTCTTGAGGTGCGGTACGGTGGATTTACAGCAGGGTTTTGTCCTGACCCGGCATTGGCGCGATACCCCGGCGGGCACGGAGGTCAGCTTCTGGCTGGCCACCGACCAAGGGCCTCGGTGCATTCGCCTACCCGTGCAAACCTCGGTGGTGTTCATTCCTGAGGCTTACCGCAAGCCGCTCGATTGGTTGCTCAAGGGCGAGCGCGATCTTGAGTTGCGCCCGTTGCAGCTGTGCGACTTTCATCACCGCCCGGTCCTGGGCCTGTATGCCCGCCAGCACCGGCAGTTGATGGACATCGAAAAGCGCCTGCGCGCTGCCGGGATCGATGTCTACGAAGGTGACGTGCGCCCGCCCGAGCGCTACATGATGGAGCGTTTTATCACCGCACCGGTCTGGTTCGGTGGCATCGCTGATGCAAGCGGCACCTTGCTCGACGCGCAGATGAAGCCCGCCCCCGACTACCGTCCGCCCTTGAAGCTGGTGTCCCTGGACATCGAGACCACCGCCCAGGGCGATCTCTACTCCATCGCCCTTGAAGGCTGCGGCGAACGCCAGGTGTACATGCTCGGCCCGCCGAACAAAACCGACGCCGTGGATTTCAAGCTCGACTATTGCGACACCCGCGCTCAACTGCTCGAACGCCTCAACCAATGGCTGGCCACGTTTGACCCCGACGCGATCATCGGCTGGAACGTGGTGCAGTTCGACCTGCGCGTCCTCCACGAACACGCCCAACGCCTGAACGTGCCGCTGTTGCTGGGACGTGGCGGTGAAGCCATGGCCTGGCGTGAGCACGGCAGCCGCAATCACTACTTCGCTGCGGCGGCGGGGCGGTTGATCATCGACGGTATCGAAGCGCTGCGTTCGGCCACCTGGAGTTTTGAGTCCTTCAGCCTGGAAAACGTCGCGCAAACCCTGCTCGGCGAAGGCAAGGACATCTCCACGCCGTACCAGCGCATGGACGAAATCAACCGCATGTTCGCCGAGGACAAGCCCGCCCTGGCGCGCTACAACCTCAAGGACTGCGAACTGGTCACGCGGATTTTCGAGAAGACCGAGCTGCTCAAGTTCCTGCTCGAACGCGCCAGCGTCACCGGCTTGCCGGCCGACCGTAACGGCGGTTCCGTGGCCGCCTTCACCCACCTGTACATGCCGTTGATGCACCGCCAGGGGTTTGTTGCGCCGAACCGGGGCGACAAACCGCCCCAAGCCAGCCCCGGCGGGTTTGTCATGGACTCACGCCCGGGCCTTTATGAGTCGGTGCTGGTGCTGGACTACAAAAGCCTTTACCCGTCGATCATCCGCAGTTTCCTCATCGACCCGGTGGGCTTGATCGAAGGCCTCAAGCATCCCGACGACAGCGACTCGGTGGAAGGCTTTCGCGGGGCGCGCTTCTCCCGTACCCGGCATTGCCTGCCGTCCATCGTCACCCGCGTGTCCGAAGGCCGCGAAGAGGCCAAGCGCGAGCGCAATGCGCCGCTCTCCCAGGCACTGAAGATCATCATGAACGCCTTTTACGGTGTGCTCGGCTCCAGCGGCTGTCGGTTCTTCGACACTCGGCTGGCGTCCTCGATCACCCTGCGGGGGCACCAGATCATGCGCCAGACCCGCGCGCTGGTTGAGGCCCAAGGGTACGAGGTGATTTACGGTGACACCGACTCCACCTTCGTCTGGCTCGGCAGTGCGCATTCTGCGCAGGATGCCAATCGCATCGGCCTGGCGCTGGTGCAACACGTCAACGACTGGTGGCGGGCGCACCTGAGCAACGAATATGGCCTGCAAAGCGCCCTGGAGCTGCAATACGAAACCCACTTCAGCCGCTTCCTGATGCCGACTATCCGTGGCGCCGAGGAGGGCAGCAAAAAGCGTTATGCCGGCCTGGTCGTACGCGAAGATGGCAGTGAAGACATGGTCTACAAGGGCCTGGAAACCGTGCGCAGCGACTGGTCGCCCCTGGCCCGGCAATTCCAGCAGGAACTCTACCAACGCATCTTCCATCGCCAACCCCATCAGGACTACATACGCGACTACGTGCGGCGTACCTTGAGCGGCGAATTCGATGAGTTGCTGATCTACCGCAAACGCCTGCGCCGGCCCTTGCACGACTACGAACGCAACGTCCCGCCCCACGTACGCGCCGCGCGCCTGGCGGACGAGTACAACGACCGCCTGGGCCGCCCGCGCCAGTACCAGCGCGGTGGCTGGATCAGCTACGTGATCAGCGTCAACGGCCCGGAACCGCTGGAAGTGCGTCAGGCGCCCATCGACTACGACCACTACGTCACGCGCCAATTGCAGCCCGTGGCCGACGCAATCCTGCCGTTCGTGAATGATGATTTCAGCACCTTGGTGGGCGGGCAGATGGGGCTATTCTAGCTAATCGACACTCTCCATATTGCCCATAGCTCAGGAGGAAACGCCCATGTACACCCTCTATGGCACCGACGAATCCGGCTCCTGCATGATCGAAATTGCCCTGCAACGCTGCGCAGTGCCGTGGCATCGCGTGGAGGCCAGTTCCTGGCAGGACGGCGAGGGCAGTGACGCCCTTGCACGTATCAATCCACTCAAGCAGATCCCCACGCTGGTTACTCCAAATGGCCAGGTACTGACCGAAAGCGCCGCGATCTTGATCCACCTGGGCCTGGAGTATCCCAAGGCCCAGTTGCTGGCCGGCGATCGTACGCAGATCCTGCGCGGCTTGCTCTACATCGCCGCCAACTGTTATTCGGCGATCGGCATCATCGACTACCCGCAACGCTGGTTGGGCAATGCCGATGAGGCGCAGCAAGCGCAACTGGTCAGCGGCACACGGCGCTACCTGCATCAGGCCTGGGTCGTGTTTGCCGATCAGTTTGCCGGCCAGCTGTTGACCCCGAGCAACGTGCCGAATGCACTGGGCATCATGGCGGCGGCGGTGTCGCGTTGGGACGACGCGCGCGCGGTGCTCGGCAACCTGGCGCCGGGCTTTGCGCAGAGCCTGGAGCGGGTAGACGCTGACCCTGTCGTGGCCCCCGTTTTTGCCCGGCATTGGCCGCAGTGGAAAGTCTCGTAACCGGAAGAAACAATGACCAGGCCACTGTCCAAGCCCTTGCGTAGCGGGCTTCCTGACCTACGCTTCTCAAAGTGATGTAGGAATCATCCTTGAATTTGGCTGTCGCAGACATGAAACTCAAGAACCCTGCATGGAATTCAAAGGAGGTGCGCATGCTCATCCGGTCGCTGACCCTGGCTACCTTGATGGCTTTTACGGGGCCGTTGTTGGCCGCTGATGATAATCCGCTCAAGCAGGAATTGGGCAAGACGCGCCCTCTGGTGGTCGTGGAGCTTGATGCTGGAAACCCGACACTGGCAACGCTGAAGAAACAACTGGAAGAGGCTGCCACCAAGCAGTCCTTCGAAGAGCGCAGCATGGTGTTCTACACCGTCAAATTCGGCAGCATTGGCGCCGAAGGGGAGAAGTTCGCCAAAGACCCAAAGGACAGTAAAAAGCTCACACCGCCTGAAACCAACGCGCTGATCCGCGCCCTCAAGCTCGGCGTCGGCAGCGGTACCAAGGTGATCCTGATCGGCAAGGACGGCGAGAAGAAACTCGAAAAAACCGTCCCCCCGGACAGCCTCGACCTGAAGGAATTCTTCAGCGCCATCGACCAGATGCCTCAGGCGGAAAAGGAGCTTGCCGCACCTGCCGAGCCAGAGCCTGTTCCAGCCGCGCCAGCGGCTCCGGCCAAGGGCAGCAAACCCGCCAAACCCGGCAGCAAAGCCCCCAAGCCACTGGAGGATTGAACCGGTCCCCATCCCACCGCTCTGGTGGGGTCCGGCCTCAGGCCTTCCATGGCTTGAGCCAAAGCCCCAGCCCCAGCAACACCAGCGCGCCGGCCAGGCTGCTCAACCCCAACTGCCAGCCATCGTTGTGCAAGGGGTGCAGGGCCAGCGCCGCCACACCCAACAGCACCCCGCTCAAACCCCACTGCAACGGCCAGCCCAGTTGGCCGAGCAGTTGCTGGCGGTGCATCAGCAACAGGTTGGTCACCACCACGCCACCCAACGCCGCCAAGGCGATCCCCGGCAGGCCGAAACAATAGGGCAGCACCACCAGCAACGCGGCATTGACCAGGCTGCCCAGCAGTTCGCAATTGAGCGGCAGGCGCGTGTCGCCGCTGGCATAGGCATAGCGGGCGAGCATGGCGTTCCAGGCGCCAAACACCAGGGGCGTGGCGAACCAGGCCAGCAGCGCCGGCAGTGGGCCGTCGACGCTCTGGGCGGGCATCAGCAGATGAATCAGTGTGGGGCTGGCGCCAATCAGGCCGAAGGCCGCAGGCAGGCTCAGCAGGGTCGCTGCATCCAGGCCGCGGCGCAGCAGGGCCAGGCGCTGTTGGCCTTGCTCGCCGCTCATCATGCCCAGCAGCACTTGGTTAAGGCTCATCAAGGCAATCAGTGGCAGGTTGATCAGCTTGCGCGCGAGGTTAACCCACGTCACAGCGCCGTCCCCCAGGAAACTGGCGATCAAGCGCTCCAGTAGCGCCAGGCCCTGGCTGGCCACGTTGCTGGCCAACAACGGGCCGATGCGCCCCAGCAATTCGCGGCCTGCCAGCGGGTCGCCGCTGACCTGCCACGGCCGCCAGCCGAAGGACCAGACCGGCGCCAGCAACGGCAGGCACATCAACACACTGCCAGCAAAAAAGCTCATGGCCAGCTCGGCACTGTCGCTGGAGCTGCCACGGATAAACAGGTACAGCACCGGTGGCAGATTGAACAATAAAGAGCCCAGGCCCGGCAGGACAAAACGTTGGCGTGCCTGCAAGGGAATGCTGAACAACGCATGCATCACCAAGCCTGGCGCACAGGCCGCCAGCCAGCGCAGGTTGGCGGCGGCCTGGGCCTGGGCCGCGGCGTCCAGGCCGGGGCCGATCAGGCGCACCCACAGCGGCGCGCCCAGCGCCAGTAGGGCAAACAGGGCCAGGCCCACGCCCAGCAGGCGGGGGGACAGGCTGGCCAGCCAGGCTTGCTGGCGCTGTGGGTCGCGTTGCTGATAGAGGGGCAGGGCAGCCGCTGCGAGCAAGCCGGCGGCCAGGGTCATGCGCAATGCTTCGGGCAAAAACACCGCCACCAGAAACCCGTCGCTGCGACTGCCCGCACCCCAGGCCGCCACCAGCAGCCATTCGCGGGCAAAACCGGCCACCAGCCCGGCGAGCGTCGCCAGGGTCAGCCAGAGCGTGCTGCCGAACATCAGTGGAACAGGGTGAACAGGCCTTTGCCACCCACCTTGTAGTTCAGATCATGGCAACGTTCGCCCATGATTTTGGCGCCGCTGCCGCCAATGATTTTGTAGGGCGCCACGGCTTTGGCCACCACGGTATTGGCGCTTATCACCGAACCATAGCCCAGGTGCGTGCCGAAGCCGATCAACGCACGGCTGCCGATCCAGACGTAGTCGTCGATGTAAGTCGGCCCGGAAATCGACCAGAACTCCGGCGCTTGCAGATCATGGCTGCCGGCGATGAGCAAAACGTGGGAAGCAATCGCCACATGGTTGCCGATCACCAGCCCGGCGCGAGCGTCTACCTGGCAATGCCAACCGATTACCGAATCGTCGCCGACCACCAGATTGTGCATGCCCAGCACTTCGGTGTTACGCCACAAGCTGGAGCCCTTGCCGATCTTCGCGCCACCCAGGCGCAGCCAGGCGATGCGCACATGGTGGCTGGGGATCTTGTTGATCAAGATGTTGTAGGCCATGTCCCAGACACTGCGCCACCGGTCTTTGACGGTTGCCCAGTTTTTGCCGTAACGCGGCAGTAGCTGGGCCGGCAGATCCTGTTTCATCCGTCGGAACAGGCGGCGCGCCACCGGTTGCTCAATCGCGGTTTCCAGGTCGATGGAGCTGATCCAGAAGCGCTTGTTGTCGCCTTCGCCTTCTTCAAATACCACGTCGTTGGCCAGGCACCAGTCCAGCGCCTCTTCCAGGTCCGGCAGGCTCACGCCCATTTCAGCGGCCAGCGTGGGGAGGCGGT
This sequence comes from Pseudomonas sp. MF6394, assembly GCF_002018845.1. NCBI lineage: Bacteria > Pseudomonadati > Pseudomonadota > Gammaproteobacteria > Pseudomonadales > Pseudomonadaceae > Pseudomonas > Pseudomonas sp. MF6394. The sequence goes on along the minus strand of NZ_MVOJ01000050.1, from coordinate 18,676 downwards.
CGCGCAAGTCGGTGGAGTGAATCATCCGGTGCTTCATGGTTGGTTATCCTTTGGCGCAATAGCAGCAACAGGGGCGGTAATGGAGGGGCGCAGGCGCACCTGTTGCAGGCTCATGCCCATCAACAGCCAGAACAGCGCGATCAGTACAAAGGTGAAGCTGAAATAGTGGTCGAAAATCCCCGTCAGCAGCGCCGCCAGCACGCCGCAGATGCACCCCAGCCACAGCGCATTGTCGGCGGTGACTTTGCGCACTTGGCCCAGGGGCCGCACTTCGCGCCACCACAACAGGGTGACGGTGATAAATAGCAGCATCCCGGGTAGGCCCACCTTGTAGATGAAGTTCAGCCACAGGTTGGAGATCCCCAACAGATTGGAACCGGGCACGGGCGGGTCGATCTTGAAGCCGATCCCCAGGGGGAAGGTCGCCATGGCGGTGGGGAACCTGGCGTACTCGTCAAAGCGGATTTCGGTACTGGCGTTGGTGGTCGAGAAGATGGTCATCAAGCGGTCCTGCAACGGCGGATAGAACATCACCAGCGCAACGGCGAACGCCGCCCCGATACCGATGATGCGCCCGCTGTTCGGCACGCGCTTGTAGGCCAGCCAGATCAACACCAGCGCCAGGGCCACGATGGCGCCACGGGAAATACTCAGCAGCAGGCCGGCACACCCCAGCACCGCCACCGCCAGGCCCAGCGCCCGACGCCAGCCGCTGCGGGTCCAGCCATAAAACAGTGCCAGCGGAATAAACAGCACCAGCACGCCACCGGTCAGGTTGGGGTGCACCCAGGGCGAGGCCATGCGCGTGTAGTTGGCAGAGAAAATATCCTTCACCGCTTCCGGGTGGGCGTATTTGAGGTCGGTGAGAATATCGATCATCGACATCGCGTTGCGTGTTTTGAGGAACATGAAGATCGACAGCAACAGCATCGCCAGGTTACCCAGCAACAAGGCGACCACCACCTTGTCGCGGTCGGCGTCGGTGCGCAGCAGCAGCGGCACGATAAACAACATCGACAGGTTCATCAGCCAGCGCACCCAGTTCACCGGCCCGTTGCCTTCGGCATGGATGATCAGCATGCCCCAGATAAACGGAATGGTGCTGAACAGCATCAGCCACATCAGCGCCCGCTCGGTCGGCCGCCACAGCATGAAACCACGGGTCTTGCCGATGAACGATTGCCAGAACACCCCGACCCAGGTCAGCCCCAGTACCGCCTCGCTGACGGTGGTGCGGATGCCCAGTTGCAAGGTGGTATAGGGAATACTGGTGGCCAGTACCGCGAAAATCAGCAAGCCCCACAGGGGAAAGCGGATCAGCGTCAAGGCCACGGCCACACCGGCCACCACCAGCATGACCTTGATCGGCGACAGGGCCAACAGCAACCCGCCGAACACCAGGCCCAGCAGCAGACTGACGAATTTTCCTGGCAGCATTAGCGGTCCAATTCCTTGAGCAAAGTGTCCAGGCGCGCGCGATAAGCCGGTTCGGCAAATTGCCGGGCCCAGGCGCGGTGTGTTTCGCCGTCTTGCGTGGCCTCGGCGCCGGCCAGTTGTTGCATGACCTTGTGCAGTTGCTCGGCGTCATGGGGGGCGAAGCGCGGGGCGTTGGGCGGCGCGATTTCATCCAGGGCGCTGCCGCGCGCCACTGCTACCGGCGTGCCGACACTCAAGGCTTCCACCACCGGCAAGCCAAAGCCCTCGGCATAGGACGGCTGCCACAAGCACGCGGCATGACGGTAGAGCGCTTGCAGTTGGCCGTCCGATAAACCGCTGCACCAATGCAGGCCCGGCAGGTCGCCGAGTGATGCTGGTACATCGCTGGCGTGGCCCACCAGTACCATGTCCGGCACATCAGGGTTCAGCGCACGGCAGGCCTGCCATTGGCGCAAGAAGAACGCCATGTTCTTGCGCGGCTCCCGCGTGCCCACCACCAGCCAGTAACGCGCCGGCAGGTTGGCGGGCAGCGGCTCTGGCGCTGCATTCAGTTCGGGCACCAGGTTGTTCAGCACGCGGAACTTGGCCCGTGCCCAGGGGAACAGGCGCGCGGCCTCATTGCAGGAAAACTGCGAAGGGCACCACACCCGGTCAGCCTGCCACACTGACCAGGCAATCGAAGCCCCGTCGATCAGGCGGTAGGCCAGGGCCTTGAGCTTGGAGCGATGGAAGTTGCGGTGGGTGAGCTGAAACAGGTCATGCAGCACCAGCACATAGCGGGTGCCGGCGGGTTTGCGACACAGCGGCAAGCCCATATTGGCCGTGGCGATGTACAGGTCGATCTGCTGCTCGTGCAGCGCCTTGGGCAAGAAGCCGCGCTCGAACCGCAAGCGCACCTGTGGGCGTTGCAGGCCGTCCAGCGGGCTGGCCCAGGCCGGGCAAACGGCAGTCTGGCGTTGCGGATGCTCCAGAGGCGCCTCAGTGAACAGCACCACCTCGGTGTTGCCCCGCGCGCGCAGGGCGTCTTCCAGGGCCACGACCTGGCGGGCGATGCCCGAAGACGGCGCAACCGTGGCGGGGCGATAGTCCAGGGCTACACGCATGGCTGAGACTCCTTGGCGGTAAGCAAGCTGCGGTAGAGGTGTTCCAGTTCATTACCCGCCACCGCCCAGTCGTGGTATTGCCGCGCATAGTCGCGTGCGGCATTGGCCAGTCGCCCGGCCAGCGACGGTTCATCCAGCAGGCGCACAACGGCGTCGGCCAGGGCCTCGGCGTTTTCGCCGGCCAGGTAATGCACCTGCGGCTGTACCGCCAACCCGGAAACACCCTGGGCCGTGCTCACCAGCGGCAAGCCGGCGGCCATCGCTTCCAATACCTTGAGCTTGGAGCCGCCGCCATGGCGCAACGGGGCGACAAAACCGGCGCAGCGGCGTTGCAAGGCGCACAGGTCGGGAACAAACCCCAGCCACTCGATACGTTCATCGGGCCAACGCTCGCGCCAGTGTTCGGGTAAGCCATAGCCGACCACCGCCAGGCGTGCGTTCGGGCACTGCAACCAGAGCCTGGGGAAGATCTCTTCAAGCAGCCACTGCACAGCGTCCAGGTTCGGTGCGTACTCGTAATTGCCGACGAACAACAGGCGCTGGCTCTGCGCATCGGCGTTGACCTCGGCGAAGGCGCGGCTGTCGACCCCATTGACCACCACGCTCACCGGCGTCGACGACAATGGCCGCATGGCCTGAGCGTCCGCCTCGGTCACCGCGACCACATGAGCGGCGGCATCGAACGCCTTGCGTTCCCATTGTCGGCAGCGCCACTGGTCGTACTGCACAAACGGTGCGGCCCACTTGGGGAAGCGGTCATAAGTGGCGCCGCCAAGGCTCGATTCCAGGTTGTGCTCGGTCAGCACAAACTCGCGCCGTTGCTGCTGCAAGGTGCGTAGAAACGGTTGCAGGCTGTAGCTGTGTTCTACCTGAATCACGTCCCAGCGCTCATTCAACAGTTGCGCAAACTGGGCCTGCAACGGTGCCGATAGGCCGTTGACCGTGGTCAGCAGCGGCCAGGGCGCGAACAGGCCGCCGAGCAGGGTCAGCGGGTGTTTCAGTGGCCGGCGTGGAACCACGATCAGGCGTTCAAGCAACGGCTCCAAGGCCGCATGCGCCGCGTCATCGGCCGGCGTTTTCGATTGCGCCAGCAGCGTGATGCGATGCCCGCGCTCACTCAAGGTGCGCAGCAAATGGTACTGCCGCGTCTTGCCGCCGCTGGTGGTCGGCCACGGCAGGTAGGGCACAATCCAGAGGATTCTCATGTACAGCTCTCCATGCCCGGGGCTACCACACCAGTATCTGCAAACTTGGCTTCACCGTTGGGCGAATACCGTTGTCGTCGCTCAGGGTTTGCCGGGCGCCGGTCAGCGGGTCCAGCAGTTCTGCGCGTTTGATGCCGGGCAGGCTGATGCTGCTGCCTTTGGCACTCCAATACATCAGCAGGTTTTTTCCGTCAGGGCGGGTCCAGGCCACGCTGTAGAAGCTGTCCGGTACATCCTGCAACTGCGGCGTGTTGCCGGGTTTAAGCGTGGGGCCGGTGATCTCCAGGAAGCGGGCGAGGGCGGTGTACACCGGCTTGGGTTCGCCATCAAGGTTCAACAGGCCGTAATGCTGGTCGCGTGGCGAGGCGCGTTGGTCGAGGTCGGACAGCGCGAACAGGAAGATCTTCTGGTAGTCCTGGGACGCCATCAACGCCAGGCGGCGCAAGGTGTAATCGGCTTGCCCGTCGATACCGATCAGGTCTTGCATCTCCTTGGGGCCGGCATAGCTGGACCAGCCCCATTCAGTGGCCCAGACCTGCTTGATCCCGGCACCGTGCAGCATTGAATTGAGTTGATCGCCGCGCAGCAGCACTTCGTTCTTGCCCGGCTCATCGGTTTCCGGAGTCATCGAATAAGGGTGATAAGCCGCGACCATGCCCAGGCTTTGCACCCCCAGCGCGCCGAGCGCTTCAAACATCAGGGTTTTGCCACGCGGCGGCATCTGGCTGTAATACGCCATGCCACCCATGACCTGCAGTTTGTCCGGCGCTGCAATGTTCAAGGCCTTGTGACTGGCCAACAACAACTGCGCGTATTCCTTGGCGTTGACTTTGGGGCGCCAGTTGTTCGGCAGGTTCTGTTCATTCCACACCTGCCAGGCATCGATATTCGGGTAACGCTTGGCCAGGACGGCCAGGCGCATGGCATAGATGTTGGCGTCCCGCGGTTGATACTGGTCCTGGAACGGCACGCCCTTGGGTGCGGTGGTGATAAAGGGCGCCGAGCCCACCAGGTAAAACACTGAACGCAGTTTTTCGGCGGTGAGGGTGCGGTCCAGTTCATCGAAGGTGCCGAGCTGATAATCGTCTTCCTTGGGTTCCAGGCGATCCCAGTGCAGGTCGACCCGCACCCATTGCAATCCAAGCTTTTTATACTGCTTGATCTGCTTGTGGTACTGCTCGGGTGTGAACCACAGAAAGTGTGCGTTTACGCCGAGAAAGTCCTTCCAGACTACGGTGCGCTTCGGGGCCAGGTTCACCGGTTGTGCATCGACTTTTTCACTCAACAGCAGGGCGCTACCCACGGCGATTGACAGCGCCAGCGGCAGGTAGCGCCACAGTGGGCGAACGGATGGCAGGTTCATCGCAACGGCTCCTCACAAGCATCCCGAAATAATTCAGCAAACCGCTGGGCCGTGTTGGCCCACTGGCGTTGGTGGCCGATTTCTCCCGCCCGGGCGGCCCATTGCTGCGCCTGTTGCGGCTCGAGGATCAAGCGGCTCAAGGCGTTGCTCAAGGACGCTGTATCGCCCTGCTGATAGGTGATGCCATTGCCGCCGGCCACCTCTTCGGCAAAGGCGCGGGCGTTGGAGGTGATCACCCCGCGCCCGCATGCATTGGCCCACGACAGCGCGCCACTGGTGCCACGCATCTGCCCCAGGAAGCTGAGTTTTTTCGATTCGCGATAGGGCAGCACCATCACATGGTGCGCCTGGATCGTAGAAGGGATCTGCGCCGAGGGCAGGTCCAGTTGCCAGTCCACCACATCTTCAAGATGCAGCGCGCTGATCTGCTCGCGTAGGCCGTCGAGGTAGTTGCCGGCGGGGTCAAAGGTCATTTCCGGCGCGGTGCCACCGGCCAGGGTCAGGCGTACCTGGCCTCGGCATTGCGGGTGGGCGGCCAGTGATTGGGCCAGGGCCTGGAGCAGGTCCTCAATGCCCTTGCCGCGGTAGATAAAGCCGAAATACAGCAGGCGCAACGGCGCCAGTGGCGGCAACGCCTGGGGCGCGATGGGCAGGTTGCCATGGGCAATCACCGCCACCTGTTGCGGGCGCAGGCCCATGCGCTGGCGCAGGCAGTCGCCGCCCAGGCGAGTGAGGGTGATCAGGCGGCGCATGCCTTTGGCCAGGCGCCGCTCTTCGTGCAAGGTCAACGGGTCGGCCAGCAGCGCCGCCGCTTGGGGCAGCGGATGGGGCAGGCGTTCAAGCAGGGTCAAAGGGAAAAACAGCTTGGCCCGGCGCCAGATCAGGCGCTCCGGGTCATGCACCGTGGCGGTTAACGGGAGGTGCGGTTGCGCCCGGCGCAGGTACTCCAGCGCCTGGAACTCACCGAAGCGTCCACCCCCCAGTTCAGCATGCACCAGGTCCACGCTGCGCCAGTCAAAGGCCTGCAGGCGCTTCAACTGTTCAGGCAGCTCCAGGCAGCCGGCGAGTGGGGTCACCACCTCCAGGCCTTGTTCGATCAACGCGTTGCGCAAGTGCGCGGCGTAATCGGCGATCCCGGTCTGCTCCGGTGGCAGCGGCGCCAGCAATGCGATACGCATCAGGCCGCCCCACGCCAGCTATTGAGTCGCGCCAGCACCTTGGCCGGCACTTCGAAGCGACGGCGGTTGAGGATCATGCCGTCGACTTTGCCGAACGCGGTGGTCAGCAACGACACGGCATTTTCAATGGTTGGTACGGTGCTGGTGCGGGCTTCGATCACCAGCACAATCTGGTCAGCGCGGCGCAGCGTCAGGAACGCCTGCGGGTTGGAGGACAGCGCCGAGGCGTCCAGCAGCAACACTTCACCCGGCGTTGGCGCGTTCGCCCCATCGACCGAGACGCGGTGACCACGCTCCTCCAGCAGGCGCTTGAGTTGCTCGGCGATAAAGGTGACACCCTCGCCATGGCGCGCCGAGGTCAGGCCGAGGGCAAAACCTTGGGTGGCAATGCGATCCAGGGGCAACAGGCTGTACAAGCGATAAAGGCTGGCGGTGACGGCTGCCGGCGTTGCGTCCTGTACATCGGGAATGCTGCTCCACAGCGGCACATGGAACATCTCCTGCAAGCGTGTGCCATCGTGGATGCGCTGGTCCAGCAGGTACAGCACATAGATGGTCAGCAAGCCCACGGCAACGCCAGCGGGAATAGCGAACAACAGCATCAGCAGGCTCTTGGGAAACACGCGTGCCGGGTTGAGGGTGGCGTGTTCGATCAGGGCGATGTTGCTGATCTGGCTGTTGTCCAGTTCGTGGTCGATTCGCGCCTGTTCAAGATTGTCCGAGTACAAGGCATAGCTTTTTTCGGCGGTGCGCAGTTGTTGGCTCAGGGTGTTGAGTTGCGGTTCATCGGTCATCGCCTGGTCACGCTGGGTGCGCAGTTCGGCAAGGGTCTTGTCGTAGTTCTCGATTTCCCCGGCCAGTTTGCGCTCTTGCAACTGGGCGTCGATCATTTGCTGTTTGACGTTGATCACCAGGCTGTTGGGCGCGGTGTTCTGCGAGCGTTCCAGGCGCGTAGCTTCCTGGGCGCTGAGGGCTTCCATGTCGCGGATGTTCTGCTCGATCTGATTGACCTGCGGGGTGCCTGGCAGGTAAGTGCGCAACAGCCGAGCCCGCTCCACTTGCAGCGCGTTGAGCTGGCGCTTGAGGTCGAGTTGGGTGGGGTTGAGGCTGGTTTCGCGCATCGTGACCACGTCTGCCGGCTGGCTCTTGATCTGCTGGCTGGCGTTGGCCAGCAGGCTGCGAATCCCCGAGATCTGGTTCTGTGCGCTGACCTTGGCGTCGGTGACGCGGTCGATCTGGTTGGTCAGGTTCTTCAGGCGCGCATCGACACTGATCGAGTCGATCTGCTTCAAGCGGCCTTGCAACTGGTCCTTCAGGCTCTGGATATTCTCCGCCACCTTGGCGCGTTCGGTTTCATAGAAGGTGTGCAGGCTCTTGCGCCCGAGAATTCGCGCGCGTTCTTCAAGGTAGGCGTTGACCCAGGTCTCGACGATTTTTTGCGCCACCGCCGGGTCGTCCCAGGTGAAGGAAATCTCGATCACCGAAGAACCCGGCTCGTGGCCGGCGGTGAAGTTCTTCTCCAGTGAGGTCGCCAGGCGTTCCAGCGGGCTTTGTTTCTCGGCAAGGCCGACGAACTGCAGCACGCTACGAATGCCATTGATGACTTCGCCAACGCCCTTTTTGATGTAGAACTTGGTGACCTTCCAGAAGCCTTGCGGCGGCTCGGCGGTCATCGCCATATAGCGTTCGGCAACGATATGCACGATGGGCCGGCCCGTGAGCATTTTTTCTTCGTCGACAATCGGGTCGTGCTGGGTGCTCGGGGCAATCAGTGTCTGGCGGTTGGCGGCCTCGATCGGCAAGGTGGTGTTGTCCCGCCCCGGCTTGACCAGCAAGCGCGCGTCCGACTCGTAGCGAGCCGGCAGCAGGAAGGCACCGAGCACGGCGATGACGATCGTGGTGAGCACGGCCAGTTTGAATTCGCGGCGGTAGATGAAAAACAGCCGCAGCAGGTCGCGAAGAGAGCGGATTTCGATCACAGGATCACTCCGTTGGATAGATGTTGTTCGTCGAATAAAATCGGCGTGCTCAAGTGATACAAAGCCTGCGTGATAATCATTGTGGAGCGCTGATATAGGTATCGCCGGACTTGTTGCCATTGAGCTGATAATTCAAGCCCAACCCAACCCCTTTGCTAACCGGAAACAGCTTGGTGAAGTACATATCCACAGCCTCTACCGTCGCGCCGATGCCCGACTGCGGCACAAAGATCAAATCGCCACGCTGCAACGCCACCCGCGGGTGATTGGGGTTGGTCAGCATGCTTTCCAGGCTGATGAAGTACGTCCTGTACTTGCCGTCGGGACCGGTGCGCAGCAAGGCTACGTTGGAGGCATCCGCCGAGGGCAATACACCGCCGGAGCTGAGCAGCGCCTGCTCGACGCTGACGTTGCCGGCCAGGTCGAAAAAGGCCGGGTTGGACACCGCACCGCCGATAAACACCTTGTTGCTCGGTGCGCTGGCGATGTTCACCGTCACCGCCGGTTCGCGGTAGATGCGCTTGTACTTCTCGGTGATTTCCTTGCCCAGGTCTTCGGGCGTGCGCAAGGCCGCCTTGACCCGGCCAATGTTGGGCACCGAGATCACGCCGTCTGGGCGCACCACGAATATCGTCATGTCATCGGCCGCCGCCGGCTCCTGGGCATCACGCACGATGCGCAGCGAGTCGCCGCTCTGTATCAACACCTGCGGGGGCGGCAGGTCGGCCAGGGTCAGCGATGCTTGATGGCCGGCCTTGAGCGTGTCGTTATCAGGAAGCGGCACCCGCGCGGGGGTCGAACAACCGGCCAGCCAGATTGAGGCACTCAAGAGGCCGAGCAGGGTAAGACGGAAACGTCGGTTGATAGTCTTCATGACGGCTCAAGTCCAGTAGGTGGAAAACATGCCCAGGCGCCGTTTAAGCGCGTTGGGCAGGTGGCGTTCAAGGTGGCCGAGGCGATAGCCCAGCAATTTAAAGGCACTGCGCACCACCACTTCGGGGGCGCGGTACAGCGCGTTGGCCTCGCGCAATGCGTGCAGTTCGGCCAGCACATAACGTTTGCCTTCGCCGCCGGCGTCGCCAAACGCCTGGCCAATCCACGGCTCGCGGCCGTAGAACACACCGATATCGAAGTAGCGGCGAAACTCTTCCAGCAAGCGGTAATCATGGGAGTGATAAACCTGCGCACTCGCGGCATAGCGCACCTGGTAACCGGCCAGCAGCATGCGCGCGGCCACATAGGCGTCTTCACTGCCAATCACATCCTGGGGGAAACCGCCGACCGCGCTCAGGGCGCTGCGTCGGTACACCGAAAACGAGTCGGAGCTGAAGCAGGTCTTGATGCCCAGTTGCGCTGCGTCGTCCAGGCGCTTGGTGCGGCTGGAGGCAGGGTAGTTGAAGTGCCGCGACTGCGCGCCGAGCACGCCGGCGCCGGGGTGCGGCAGCTGCCGTCCATAGGCCACGCCGTTGAGCGGGTCCAGTTGCAGCTCGCTGATCAGGTTGGCGAAGGTCTCGGCGGTGGCGGGGATCGCGTCCTGGGTCATCACGATCAAGGCGTCGCCGCCCACCTGCTCGCTGGCCCAGCGCCGGGTACCGCCGTGGTTGAAATCACGGGCGTCAATCACCTCCACGCGCGCGCCGAATTCGCGAAAGCGCGCCACGGTGTCATCGCTCGATGCGCTGTCGACCACCAGCACTTCATCTGGCTGCAACGTCTGCATGCGCAGGGCTGGCAACAGGCGGTCCAGGTGGCTGGCCGCGTTGCGGGTGGGGATGATCAATGACGTACGCATCAGGGCTTCACTTCAACCGGCGCGCGGCCGTAGATGTCGTCATAGCGCACGATGTCGTCTTCACCCAGGTACTCACCGCTCTGCACCTCGATCATCACCAGGTCGATGATGCCGGGGTTGGTCAGGCGGTGCTTGTGCCCGGCGGGAATGTAGGTGGACTCGTTCATGTTGAGCAGGATTTCGCGCTCACCATTGGTGATCATCGCCGCGCCGCTGACCACCACCCAGTGCTCGCTGCGGTGATGGTGCATTTGCAGGGACAGCGAACCTTTGGGCTTGACCACGATGCGCTTGATTTTGAACCGCGTGCTTTCTTCCAGCACCGTGTAGGTACCCCACGGGCGGGTGACGGTGCGATGCAGGCTGAACGCCGGGTGATTCTGGCGCTTGAGTTCGGCAACGATATGCCGCACGTCCTGGCTGCGATGGGCGTCGGCGATCAGCAGGGCGTCGGGGGTGTCGACGATGATCAGGTCACGCACGCCCACCGCACCGAGTACCCGCTTGGGCGAGTCGATGTAGCAGTTATGCACGTCGTGCAGGATCGCCTCGCCGTTGATCTGGTTGCCATTGTCGTCACTGGGCGTGAGTTGGCGCAGGGCTTCCCAGGAGCCGATATCGCTCCAGCCGATGTCGCAGGGCACGACCGCGACCTGGGCGGATTTTTCCATCAGTGCCACATCGATGGAGATATCCGGCGCGGTGCCGAAACCTTCCGGGCTCAGCTCGCGCTGGCGACTGCTGCTGTTTTGCAGGCTCTGGCTGTGCTCCAGCGCAGCCTTGGCCGCCTCTAAAACTGCCGGTGCGTGGCTGGCCAATTCTTCCAGCAGGGTGGCGGCCTTGAAGCAGAACATGCCGGCATTCCACAGGTGCTTGCCGCCGTCCAGGTAGCCTTGGGCGGTGGCCTGGTCGGGCTTTTCGACAAAGCGCTGCACCCGAAAACCTGCGCCCAGTGCCGGCCCTTGTTCGATATAGCCAAAGCCGGTTTCTGCTCGGTCAGGCTGGATGCCAAAGGTCACCAGGTAACCGGCTTCGGCCAAGGCGCGGGCTTTTTCCACCGCCTGGGCAAAGGCGCTTTCATCCAGCACCAGGTGATCGGCCGGCATCACCAGCAACTGCGCGTCCGCGCCAAAATGCTCCTGCACATGCAACGCAGCCACGGCGATGGCGGCGGCGGTGTTGCGGCCAAACGGCTCCAGCAGCAGGTCGAGGCCCAGGCGCTGGGTGTTCACCGCGCGGTAGTCGTCCAGGGTGCGAAACAGCAGGTCGCGGTTGGTCACGGTCAGGATGCTGTCGACGCCCGGCAAGTGACTGGCCCGCAGGAAGGTCTTCTGCAACAGGCTCTGGTCGTCGCGCATGCGCATGAAAGGCTTGGGCATGTTCTGCCGCGAAACCGGCCACAGCCGCGTACCCGAACCACCGGAGATGATGCAGGGAATCAATCCGTTAAGTGGGTTCATCAATAGACTTCCTTGGTGGAAAGAACGGCCGGGACCGTCATGAAAACGATGTAGAGGTCCAGCCATACGGACCATTTGGCGATGTATTCCAGGTCGTATTCGACCCGTTTCTGAATCTTGAACAGCGTATCGGTCTCGCCGCGGTAACCATTGATCTGCGCCCAACCGGTAATGCCGGGCTTGACCCGATGGCGCGAGCTGTATTCGCTGACCGCTTCCTCGAAAGGAATTCCCGCAGCCTTGGTGGCCGTGGCGTGGGGGCGCGGGCCGACCATCGACATATTGCCCAGCAGCACGTTGAACAGTTGGGGCAGCTCATCAATGCTGGTCTTGCGGATGATCCTGCCGACCCGAGTGATGCGCGGGTCCTGGCGCGTGGTCTGGTTCTCGGCGTTGAGGTCGGTCTGCTCGACGTACATCGAGCGGAACTTGAACACGCGAATCAGGTTGTCGTTGTAGCCATAGCGCTTCTGGCGAAACAGCACCGGGCCCTTGGAATCGAGTTTGATCGCGATAGCCGTCACCAGCATCACCGGCGAGAGCAGCAACAGGCCGATGCTGGCCAGCAGCAGGTCTTCGCAACGCTTGATAAAGGGCGACCAGCCTCGCAGCGGCAACTGCGAGGTGTTGAACATCAGGATGCCGCCCACATCAGTGATGCGGTTATGGCCGTAGCGCAGGGCGGCCATGTCCGGCACCAGCATGACGTTCACCGACATCTGCCGCAGGCGCTTGACCAACCCATTGATGCGCTGCTCGGCGGCCCAGGGCAGGGTGATCATCACCTGGTTGACCTGTTCGGAGCGGATCAGCTTTTCCAGGTCGCGGGTATTGCCCAGCAACGGCAAGCGGCTCAACTCCTTGGGAATGCGCTCGGTACGGTCGTCGATAAAACCGATCAGGCCGGAACGGATGTCACTGTTGCGCGACAGGTGTTCAGCCACATGCACGGCCGTGTCGGTAAAGCCCAGGATCACGGTGCGCTGGAGGAATTTGCCGTTGTCCATCAAATGGCGGTACAGGCGCAGCATCAGGATCCGCTCCACGCCAAACAGCACCAGGCTCGCGGAAAACCAGAACATCAGGTTGCGAGGGCTCAACTGCGGGAACAGGAGCAGGATCTGGTACATGAACAACAGAATGCAAAACGCCGAGACCCAGGCCACCAGCATCACGCGAAAACGCAGGCGATTGCTGAACAGGTCATCGGAGTAAACCCCCAGGGCCTGGAACAAGATAATGGTCAGGATCGCAAAGAACGCCAGCAGGCCCAAGTAGTGAGTGCGCATGTGTTCTGCGACAGGGTCCGGGTAGAACAACAGAATGATCGCCGGCGAGATTGCGGTCAGCCCATGGATCAGTTTTACGAAAACGACAAAAAACTCTACGAAACCGGTGCGAGTCAAAAACAGGCTATCAACGGACGATTTACCGCGCATACATCAGATCCTCAATACACCACCAGAACGTTCCTATTCGTTTGCTCATCCATAAGGCAGGTATGCATTACAAGTGGTGCAAATCGAACGACCTCTGTTGCTGGGTAATCCGTAATGGCTGTCTAGACGCAGGCATTTACTGGGTGATGGCTAAATAGTGGCTCCTTTGAGGATTTGTGTCAATGATTTGGCTTTTTGTCCGTTTTCTTCGATAGTCCTCTCAAGGCCTCCATGATATGACGGTTTGTTGACGTGCATGGTGGGTATTTCAGAATAATCGAGAATCGATGATGGCTTTTTGGAGTGTAGGAACAAACTGGGGATTTGCCTGCCAGCCACGAAAAGCTTTTGACGATGGCGCAAGGCCTTATGGTAGGAGCGAGCTTGCTCGCGAAAAACGTCAACGATAACGCGTGCTTCCTGGGTACACGCGGCGTCTGTGAGTTTTTCGCGAGCAAGCTCGCTCCTACAGGGGGGATGTGCAGGGCTTAGAATTTGCCTTTGAGGCTCAGCGTGAGGTTGCGCGGCTCTCCATAAAGATTACCCCAGCCTGAGGTACCCACGGTCTGGTAGTAGTTTTTATCGAACAGGTTGTTACCGTTGAGCGCCACCGTCCAGGTGTCGTCCACCTGATACGCCAGGCGCGCATTCCACAAGGCATAGCCGGCCTGTTCCAGTTTGATGTTTTGCAATCGGTAGTTGCTGCTTTGGGCGTTGACGCCTGCGCCGACGGTCCATTTCGACAGCGCACCGTCCAACTGATAGTCGCCCCACAAACGCAGCATATGCCGGGGTACGTAGGTGTTGGACACCGCGCCTTCGGCTGCGCTGTCGATGTTCTTCAGGTTCTTGGTTTGCGTGTAGGTGTAGCCGCCAAACACTTGCAGGCGTTCAAGCAATTCGCCGCTCAGTTCGGCTTCCACGCCTTGGGCGCGCACTTTGCCCGTGTCGGTATAGCAGTAGCCGTCCGAGGAACTGCCGCAGCGGGTGATGAAGTCGGTTTGGGCGGCGTTTTTTTCGATGGCGCGAAACAGCGCCAGGGAGCTGTTCAGGCGCCCGTCAAACCATTCGCCCTTGATGCCAAACTCATAGTTCTCACCCATTTTCGGCTTGAGGGCCGAACCGCTGACCGTAGCGTAGGAGCTTTGGGGCTGGAAGATATCGGCGTAGCTGGCGTACACCGAAAGGTTGTCATTGAGGTCGTAGATCAGCGCGGCGAACGGCGTGACCACCCCGGTTTCCTTGGTGCGTGCATCCTGGTCGGTCCACTCGCCCCAGGCCAGGTTCAGGGACTCACGGCGGTTTTCATACCAACTGACGCGACTGCCGAGAACCAGCATCAAAGGTTCGGCCAGACGCAGGCGCAAGGTGGCGTAGGCACCGTATTGAGTGGCGGTTTCCTTGACCGTGCCGCCACGGTACATGTTGGGCCAGAAGGTATCGTCGGCAGGTTCCGGGAAGTGGTGGTTGGGGTTGAAGACGCTTTGGCGCTGGGGCAGGTTGCGGATCGCATAGACATCGTCCTGAGTGCCACGGCTGCCATTGGCGCCGAGGATCAACTCATGTTGCAGGCCAAAGGCTTCAAATTGACCGTCGATATAGGCGTCCAGGCCATAGTCTTTGTGATCGTAGTCCAGCAAGGCTGCGTAGCTGGTAAGCGTGGGGGCCGGGTTGCCATAGTCCACGGTGCTCTCGCTGGCCGCGTATTTGATGTCTTGCAGATTGCGGCTGTGTACAGCGCTGACTTTTAGCTTCCAGTTGTCACTGAAGTGATGGGTCATATCGGCGAACAGCGTGGTGCGCTGGCTTTGCCAATCGTTCCAGGCCTGGCCAAGGCAGGTGGAGCGGCTCAGGCCGAGGCTTTTGCCGTCACGATAACGCGGCAGGCCGCTCCAGCACGGCGTGGAGTCGACATCCTCATAGCTGGCCCCGAAGCCCAGGGTGGTGTCAGGGCTGACATCCATGTCCAGGGCCGCGTAAAACGCCTGGTCCTGGCGCTTGGCAAGGTCCATGTAGGAGCCGCGATTCTGTTGGCTGACCGATGCTCGACCACGCACCGTGCCGCTGTCGTTCAGCGGGCCGCCGGTGTCGAGTTCGGCGTGGTAGTTATCCCAGGTACCCGCCGACAACCCGAGGCTGGTAGTGGGCTTGGCCTGGGGCCGCTTGCGCACGAAATTTACTGCGCCACTGGCGGTGCCGGCGCCCTTGAGCATTCCGGCAGCGCCTTTAAGCACTTCCACACGGTCATAAATCGCCATGTTCGCGCTGAAACTGTCGGCTTGTATGTAGTCCTTGCCGATGTCCAGCGGTACGCCATCGAATTGGTACTGGCCGAGCATCTTGAAGCCCCGGGAGTAAAAATACTTGCCGCCCATGGGCGATTCGTAGCTGGTGATCCCTGGGGTGCGCTCCAGCAATTCGTCGATGGTGGTGATGTTCTGGTCATCCATCAGCTTGCGTGTCATCACACTCACCGATTGCGGCGTGCGTCGCAGGCTGTGTTCGCCCTTGCCGATGGTCACCGCGCCGGTGGTGTAGGAGCCGCTGCCTTCGGTGGTGGTGCCCAAACGATCACCGGTGATGGTGGTGGCGCCCAGGTTCAGCGCCGAGCCGGCTTGCTGCTGAGGTAGCAGTAACCAAGCGTTCTGGCCCTGGCTCTGAGCCTGCAAACCCTGGCCTTGAAGTAACCGGTTCAGGGCCTGTTGTGGGGCCAGGGTGCCGCTCAGCCCCGGGCTGCTTTTGCCTGCCACGCTGCCAGCGTCATACGACAGGCTGATACCGGCCTGCCGCGCAAACTGATCAAGGGCGCCCGCCAGAGGCCCAGGCGCAATATTCCAGGCGCGGGCCTGGCGCTCGCTGCCGGGCTCCTGGGCACTTGCGGTATACGGCAAGGCGCTGGCCGCCACGCACGCGCCAAGGAGGGTGGCATTGAGGGCGTGTCTGAGGGGTGAACGTTTGGAGGGGAACGCTTGCATGACCGCGGGATGCTCCTGAAGGAAATGGACAACACCGGCCTGTTGATCGGCCTTTCCTTACAGGTCGAGTGGCAATGAGAATTCACCTCATTTATTTTTGGCCTGTCACGCGCGAGCGGAGACGGTCACCCAGTAGCGGCTGCGGTAGGTCACATCGATTGCCAGCGATTGCGCCACTAACTTGAGCACCTGGTCGGTGTCATCCAGTTGGTAAGTGCCAGAAACGCGTAGCCCCGCCACGGCTTCGCTGCACCGCAGCAACCCATTGCGATAGCGGCCCAGTTCGGCCAGGAAGTCGTCCAGGCGCATGTTGTGGGCGCTGATCACGCCGTCACTCCAGGCCCAG
The DNA here is from genome assembly GCF_002018845.1 of Pseudomonas sp. MF6394. Lineage (NCBI taxonomy): Bacteria > Pseudomonadati > Pseudomonadota > Gammaproteobacteria > Pseudomonadales > Pseudomonadaceae > Pseudomonas > Pseudomonas sp. MF6394. The sequence continues at coordinate 2,399 of NZ_MVOJ01000050.1, read as the reverse complement.
GGGTCCAGGCCGTTGTTGGGGGACGGGCGAATGCCGCTACGGTTGAACACCACCTGTTCCCCAGGCTTGATCACCTGGCGTGCGGCGCCGTCATGGCGATTGGCAAACACCGCCACCGCACCCTGTTGCACGGCCAGTAGGGTGCCTTGGGGTTCTTCGCGCACCAGCAAGCGCGTGCCGAGGGCGCGCAGGTAACCGTCGCGGGTATGCACCCATAGCGGACGGTGGTCGGCCCCGGTATTGATCAAAATTTCACCCTGGCGCAGGTTCACCAGCCGTTGTTCGGCGCCAGGGGTAATGTCGACGGCGCTGGCGCTGTTGAGCTGGACCTTGCTGCCATCGTCCAACACCACCCAGCGCCGCTCGCCGGTGGCGGTGCGGTAGTCCGCCATCAAGGCTGGCAGGGGCGTGTAGTCGCGACCCAACCAGGCTAAACCTGCTGCGCCGGTAAACAGCCCGAGCATTTTCAGGCTGTCACGACGGCTAACTTGCTGGCGTGCGCCGTCGAGTGCATGGCGACTGACATGCGCTGGCAAGTGGTTGAAATCATCATTCAGGGTGGCGACCCGATGCCAGGCCTGTTGATGCGCGTCGCTGGTGTGCAGCCACTGTTCAAAGGCCGCGGTGCTCGCGTCGTCGGCGGTGTTGTAGCGCAGCTTGATCATCCACTGGATGGCCTGGTCGACCAGGCGCGAGTCAGGAGTCGGCATAGCGCAACCGGTAACAGGCGTGCAGCGCCTTGGACAGGTCGCGTTCCACCGTTGCCTTGGACACGCCCAGGCGCAAGGCGATCTGCGGGCAGGTCAGGCCGTCCAATTGGGCCAACAGGAACGCCTCGCGCACCCTCGGCTTGAGCTGGTCGAGCAGACGGTCAATGCGCTCCAGGCTGTCGAGGATTAGCCGCTTTGTTTCTTCGCTCGGCACCTCTACTTGCGGGAAGTGTGCCAGGCTTTCCAGGTAGGCGCGTTCCAGTTCGCGGCGCCGGTATTGGTCGATCATCAAGCTGCGCGCGATGCTGCTCAGATACGCGCGCGGCTGCTGCAAGGTCTGTTGCTGACGCGCGTTGAGCAGGCGCACGAAGGTGTCCTGCGCGAGGTCAGCGGCGCGCTCCTGGCAGCCCGTGCGCCGGCTCAACCAGCCTCGCAACCAGGAATGGTGGGCTTGGTAAAGCTGGCCGATGGCAGCAGGGTCCAGTGGGTGATCGCTCGACATGGTCATCCTGGCGCAGCAGGCTTAATTGATAATGTTTCGCATTCTAGACGTTGGTCGTGGCATTCAGCAATCACTGGGTTCGCTGCGTGAGCAATGTATCCAGCACAATTTTTTGTAGGGCCTGCCAGCGCCGATTAATCTGGGTTTTTCCCAGCGGACGGTTCAACCATGATCAGCCTCGTCACACTCGGTGTTTTTTCCGGCGCTGTGTTGCTGTTGTTGCTGTCACCGGGGCCGAACATGGCGTTTGTCATCAGCCAGGGTGTCACCCATGGCTGGCGCGGCGGCGTTGCTTCGGCCCTGGGGATCGGCGTGGCCGACCTGTTGCTGACGGCATTGACCGCCATGGGGGTGACGGCGGTGGTCGCCAGTTGGCCGCCGGCATTCGATCTGATCCGTTATGCGGGCGTGATCTACCTGCTGTGGCTGGTCTTCAAAACCCTGCAGAAGCGCCCCAGCCTGGACACCCCTCACGTCGGCCGGGTGGCGTTGGGCCGGGTGTTTTTGCAGGCCATGTTCAACAGTTTGCTCAACCCCAAGGCGTTGTTGTTTTTCATGGTGTTCCTGCCACAGTTTGTGCGGCCCGAGGCGGGGCCCATCGCCTTGCAACTGATGGTGCTGGGCGGCGTGCTGACGCTGATCGCGAGCGTGTTTCATGTGCTGTTGGGCCTGTTTGGCGGGGCGCTCACTCGCTTTTTCGCCAAGCGCACAAAAAGCGCCTGGCTGCAGAAGTGGGGCTTGGCGGCGGTGTTGATGGCGTTGGCTGTGCGTTTGGCGGTGATGTCGCGTCCTGCCTGAAGCCACGCAAGTTTCTTTGTGGCGAGGGAGCTTGCTCCCGTGACGGCCCGACAGCCGATGCTCATCTACCAGACACCCCACCATCCAACTGTGGGAGCTGGCTTGCCTGCGATGGCGGCCTGACAGCCGCCCCATATCTACCTGAAACCCCACACGATCCCAATGTGGGGCTTGCTCGCGAAGGCGGCCTGGCAGGCGACACAGTTGGATTGTGTGCATATCCATTGCTGCGGTAACGGCCACTTAGGGTTCCGCCCTGACGTGAACTGCCCCCCGAATGTTGGACACCTGCCCCCTCGGGAGAGTGTTCCATGACGAAATACAACCTAGCGCTCAAGCAATCATTGATTGAAGAGTGCCTGTCTGCCAGTAGTGTTCATGAGGTGGCC
>NZ_MVOJ01000049.1:0-33561 GCF_002018845.1 Pseudomonas sp. MF6394 | reverse complement strand
CCTTGGCGCGCACGATGGCGGCGGAGTCGTTGGCGGTGACGGCGCGTGCTTCCACGGCGGCAGCGGCGCCGGCACCGTCGAGGCGGTCCATGTTGGCTTCGGTGGCGTGGCCGGCGTTGGCGCCTTTAGCGGCTACTTCGCCTTCTTCTTCTTTGTCGAATTCGTCCCAGCTCAGCATGACGTGTCGTCTCCTGCGTGAGGGCTCAAAGGTGCCCGTGTGAAACCGGATGGTTGGGTGTTCACACGGCCCTAGGGCCGCGGTGGATCTTAAGGAATCGTTTGTTGCAACAGCTCGCGCAGGCAAATAAACGGAATCAGGTTACGGGTGCTGCATGAGGCTTGAGGGGCGTAGCGATGCGTGCTTGCTGCAGCGCAGGCTCAAGGTCTGGCTCTTTATCCCTGTGTAAAGGGATATTGCAGGCCCGATTTACCCGCGCATTATAGGGAAAAAATTGGGTTTGTGTTGCGGCGGATGGTCACTTGGGAGCGCCAAAATGACGTGGTTTTCGGCCAAAGCGAGTGTTTGCAAGGCTTTGCAGGGGGTGGGGGTTTTTGACGGGCGGGGATGTTTTTTTTGGGGCAGGGGAAGCGGGCGTAAAAAGAGTGGTCGTGGCTGAAATCGCCTTCGCAGGCAAGCCAGCTCCCACAGTTGATGTGCGGTGTATTCAAGGGCGGGTTCTTGGCCGCAAGAACGATTTCTTGCGGCAATTAAGAATCCAACTTCAGAAGTTGTTAGCCGTTAGAGCAACCATTGCCCATCACTTGATAGTTAAGAATATGCCGCTGGCCTTGCGAATCTTCATATTCCATCTTCGCCGGTACAACTTCGCAGACTTCTGGAATGCTGCTCATGGACAAGACTTTGGCCACATCCAAGTGAGTGCTGTAGGTGTAGTCCTCAACGATCGGGGCGTTCTGGCCGGCCAGTTCAGTCGGGGCTTCGTCAGCCAGGGCGGCGGTGGCGCACAGGCTGCTCAGGGCCATCACTAATAACGCTTTCATTGCTTCATTACCTTCTTCAGGGCGAAAGGGGGCACGGGGCCCTTGTGAGGCCGCGTGTGTCACTTGAAAGTTGGGAAGTTCGGATTAACGTTGCCTTCGTGGGGGCTGTTGCGTTGTTAATCAGAGTGCCTTGTTGGCGGAGTTGATTTTAGGCGCCTCGGTTATATTCATATACCCGTGGTTTTGATAAACACTTTTGGCGGTTTTTGTAACAATCCCTCGATTAAGATTTTTTCAGAAAGCTGCCAAGCGCCGCAGCACGCGGGCCAGAGCGGTGAAACGGCATAGCAGGGCAATTTGTAGGGTCTTGTTACTACCATCGTCGAATGGTTCTATAGGCCCACCCCGGCTACAACAGGGGCCATACAACAACAACTATGTCACCGAGGTAAGAAAGATGAGTGCGGCTTCCCTGTACCCCGTTCGCCCCGAAGTAGCAGCCAACACGCTGACCGACGAGGCGACCTACAAGGCCATGTACCAGCAGTCGGTGGTCAACCCCGATGGCTTCTGGCGTGAGCAAGCCAAACGCCTTGACTGGGTCAAGCCTTTCACCGCGGTCAAGCAGACCTCTTTCGACGACCACCATGTCGACATCAAATGGTTCGCCGATGGCACCCTGAACGTTTCCTACAATTGCCTGGATCGTCACCTCGCCGAACGTGGCGACCAGATCGCAATCATCTGGGAGGGCGATGACCCTGCCGAGAGCCGCAATATCACCTACCGCGAGTTGCATGAAGAAGTCTGCAAGTTCGCCAACGCCCTGCGCGGCCAGGATGTGCATCGCGGCGACGTGGTGACTATCTATATGCCGATGATCCCCGAAGCCGTGGTCGCCATGCTGGCCTGTACCCGCATTGGCGCGATCCATTCGGTGGTGTTTGGCGGTTTCTCGCCGGAAGCCCTGGCCGGTCGCATCATCGACTGTAAGTCGAAAGTGGTGATTACCGCAGACGAAGGCATCCGTGCCGGTAAGAAGATTCCGCTGAAGGCTAACGTCGACGACGCACTGACCAACCCGGAAACCAGCAGCATCCAGAAGGTGATCGTGTGCAAGCGCACCAATGGCGCGATCAAGTGGAACCAGCATCGCGACATCTGGTACGAAGACCTGATGAAAGTGGCGGGCACCGTCTGCGCGCCCAAAGAGATGGGCGCCGAAGAAGCGCTGTTCATCCTCTATACCTCCGGCTCTACCGGCAAGCCTAAGGGCGTGCAGCACACCACCGGTGGCTACCTGCTCTACGCGGCCCTGACCCATGAGCGCGTATTCGACTACCGCCCGGGCGAAATCTATTGGTGCACCGCCGACGTCGGTTGGGTCACTGGCCACACCTACATCGTCTACGGCCCGCTGGCCAATGGCGCGACCACGCTGCTGTTCGAAGGCGTGCCGAACTACCCGGACATCACCCGCGTGGCGAAGATCGTCGACAAGCACAAGGTCAACATCCTCTACACCGCACCGACCGCCATCCGCGCCATGATGGCCTCCGGCACCGCCGCCTGCGAAGGCGCCGACGGCAGCAGCCTGCGCCTGCTGGGTTCGGTGGGCGAGCCGATCAACCCGGAAGCCTGGGATTGGTACTACAAGAACGTCGGCCAATCCCGCTGCCCGATCGTCGATACCTGGTGGCAGACCGAAACCGGCGCCACGCTGATGAGCCCACTGCCGGGCGCCCATGCGTTGAAGCCGGGTTCGGCGGCACGGCCGTTCTTCGGGGTGGTGCCGGCGCTGGTGGATAACCTGGGCAACATCATCGAAGGCGCCGCCGAAGGCAACCTGGTGATTCTGGATTCCTGGCCAGGCCAGGCGCGTACCCTGTACGGCGACCATGACCGTTTTGTCGACACCTACTTCAAGACCTTCCGCGGCATGTACTTCACCGGTGACGGCGCACGTCGCGATGAGGACGGCTACTGGTGGATCACGGGCCGTGTGGATGACGTGTTGAACGTGTCCGGCCACCGCATGGGCACCGCCGAGATCGAGAGCGCCATGGTTGCCCACCCGAAAGTCGCCGAGGCGGCGGTGGTGGGCGTGCCCCACGACATCAAGGGGCAGGGCATCTATGTGTATGTCACCCTGAAAAATGGCGAAGAGCCCAATGAAGCGCTGCGCCTGGAATTGAAGAACTGGGTGCGCAAGGAAATCGGGCCGATTGCCTCGCCGGATGTAATCCAGTGGGCACCAGGGCTGCCGAAAACACGCTCGGGGAAAATCATGCGGCGCATTTTGCGCAAGATCGCCACGGCTGAATACGATGGCTTGGGGGATATCTCCACCCTGGCAGATCCGAGTGTGGTGGCGCATTTGATTGAAACGCACAAGACCATGAACGTCGCGTAAGCGGGGTAGGTGGGACAGAGCCCCATTCGGTGGAAGCCGGATGGGGCTTTTTTTGGGGGCTCAGAAGCACCGAGGTTCAATGTGGGAGCTGGCTTGCCTGCGATAGCTATTTATCAGTTAGCCCATCTTTGGCTGATACACCGTTATCGCAGGCAAGCCAGCTCCCACAAAGGGGTGTGGGTGGCGGTCTGACAGAGCCGCATCACAACCAAACCAATAAATATCGGTTTTCCACGTAGGACGTTTCTGAATGTTACCGACCCGCTCAAATGTGTAACCGCCCGCACAAACCTGGGGCGATGGACCACGCCTACGCCCCGAAAAACCGCGTTCTAGACACCCTGAAAAATAAGATTAAACGCCAGACTTGCCGTGCTAGAAGGGTTTGCGAATAATAGGCCCGCAATTTGCAGCATCATCAGGTTTAATATCTTTTGTCTCTGCATAAAATTCAGAGGCTGTCAATGAGCTGGAACCGCTTTCTCAGTGCTTCTGTAAATTGTTGTCGCATTGAGGAAATATCGGCTTCCGGCCTGTCGTTAGAATGCCGATCACTCGCTCGTCGTCGCAGGTGTCGCCCGCGCAGGACGCAGCACCGCTATTCGGTTACACCTTCGCCGCATCGTGGGCCATGGCTCATACTGCTGTTTTTGCCCTATACCGATGGAGTCCCAAGATGAAGAAACTCGTGCTGTTGGGCGCCCTGGCGCTGTCCGTGCTGTCCATGCAGGCTTTCGCCGAAGGCAAGCCGCTGAAAATTGGTATCGAAGCGGCTTACCCTCCGTTTGCCTCGAAGGCGCCGGATGGCAGCATCGTCGGTTTTGACTACGACATCGGCAACGCCCTGTGCAAGCAGATGGACGTCAAGTGCACCTGGGTCGAGCAGGAATTCGATGGTCTGATCCCGGCACTCAAAGTGCGCAAGATCGACGCGATCCTGTCGTCCATGTCTATCACTGACGACCGCAAGAAATCCGTGGACTTCACCACCCGCTACTACCTGTCCCCAGCGCGCCTGGTGATGAAGGAAGGCACCACCGTCAGCGACGGCTTGGATGAGCTCAAAGGCAAGACGATCGGTGTGCAGCGCGGTTCGATCCACGACCGTTTCGCCCGTGAAGTCCTGGCGCCAAAAGGCGCGAATATCAAGGGCTACAGCACCCAGAACGAAATCTACCTGGATGTGGCCGCCGGTCGTCTCGACGGTACCGTGGCTGACGCCACCCTGCTGCAAGACGGTTTCCTGAAAACCGACGCCGGCAAAGGCTACGCGTTTGTAGGCCCATCGTTCACCGAAGCCAAATACTTCGGTGACGGTATCGGCATCGCAGTGCGCAAAGGCGACAAGGAAAACCTTGAGCGCATCAATGCGGCCATCGCTGCGATCCGTGCCAACGGCGAATACAAGAAAATCCAGGACAAGTACTTCGACTTCGATATTTACGGCGCTGACGCCAAGTAACTCATCGCAGCTGTCCGTCCGAAATGGCGCAAGCAACAGTCATCCTGAAGTTTGCGCCATTTTTTCATCCCCCTTTTCGAGGACCTGAATCATGTTGAAAGGCTACGGGGCCGTCATCCTCGATGGCGCATGGTTGACGCTTCAGCTCGCCTTGTCGTCCATGGCCTTGGCCATTGTTCTGGGTCTGATCGGGGTCGCGCTACGCCTGTCGCCGGTACGCTGGCTGGCTTGGCTGGGCGACCTGTACTCCACGGTGATCCGCGGGATCCCCGACCTGGTGCTGATCCTGCTGATTTTCTACGGCGGTCAGGACTTGCTCAACCGCGTCGCGCCCTTGCTGGGCTTTGACGACTATATCGACTTGAACCCCCTGGCCGCCGGTATCGGCACCCTGGGTTTCATCTTTGGCGCCTACCTGTCGGAAACTTTCCGTGGCGCCTTCATGGCCATTCCCAAGGGCCAGGCTGAAGCCGGCCTGGCGTATGGCATGAGCAGCTTCCAGGTGTTTTTCCGGGTGATGGTGCCGCAGATGATTCGGCTGGCGATCCCTGGTTTTACCAACAACTGGCTGGTATTGACCAAGGCCACCGCGCTGATTTCGGTGGTGGGTCTGCAAGACATGATGTTCAAGGCCAAGCAGGCGGCAGACGCCACCCGCGAGCCTTTTACCTTCTTCCTCGCAGTGGCGGCGATGTACCTGGTGATCACCAGCGTGTCGTTGCTGGCCTTGCGTTACCTTGAGAAGCGCTACTCGGTAGGCGTAAGGGCGGCTGATCTATGATCTTCGACTACAACGTCATCTGGGAGGCCATGCCGCTGTACCTTGGCGGCTTGCTGACCACCCTGAAACTGCTCGCCATCTCGCTGTTCTTCGGCCTGCTCGCCGCCTTGCCCCTGGGCTTGATGCGGGTGTCCAAGCAGCCTGTCGTCAACGGCGTGGCCTGGCTCTATACCTATGTGATCCGCGGCACGCCGATGCTGGTGCAGTTGTTTTTGATCTACTACGGCCTGGCGCAGTTTGAAGTGGTGCGCGAGAGCTTCCTGTGGCCGCTGCTGTCCAGTGCCACGTTCTGTGCGTGCCTGGCGTTTGCCATCAACACCAGCGCCTACACCGCCGAGATCATCGCCGGCAGCCTCAAGGCCACGCCAAACGGTGAGATCGAAGCGGCCAAGGCCATGGGCATGTCGCGCTACAAGCTGTACCGCCGCATCCTGTTGCCGTCGGCCCTGCGCCGTGCGCTGCCGCAGTACAGCAACGAAGTGATCATGATGCTGCAGACCACCAGCCTGGCCTCCATCGTCACGCTGATCGACATCACCGGTGCCGCGCGCACGGTGAACGCCCAGTACTACTTGCCGTTCGAAGCCTATATCACCGCCGGCGTGTTCTACCTGTGCCTGACCTTCATCCTGGTGCGCCTGTTCAAGTTGGCCGAGCGCCGCTGGCTGAGCTACCTGGCTCCACGGAAGCACTGATATGGAACGTATCGATCATCTGCTGCCCTGGGGGCACCTGGGCTGCGAGCGCCAACTGAGCGTGTTTCGTTTCGGCAGCGGCGAGCGCAAGGCCTATATCCAGGCCAGCCTGCACGCCGATGAATTGCCTGGCATGCGCGCCGCCTGGGAACTGAAAAAGCGCCTTGTGGCGCTGGAACAGCAAGGCGCGCTCAACGGCGTGATCGAGTTGGTGCCGGTCGCCAACCCGATGGGCCTCGGCCAGTTGTTGCAGGGCAGCCACCAGGGGCGTTTCGAAGTCGGCAGCGGCAAGAATTTCAACCGCGATTTTGTCGAGCTGAGCGAGCCGGTGGCTGAGTTGCTGCAAGGCAAGCTGGGTGATGACCCGCACGCCAATGTGCGCCTGATCCGCCAGGCCATGAGCGATGCGCTCGACGCCTTGCCCGAACCGAGCAGCCAGTTGCAAGGCATGCAACGCGTCCTGCTGAGCCACGCCTGCACCGCCGATGTGGTGCTTGACCTGCATTGCGATGCTGAGGCAGCGCTGCATATGTACGCGCTGCCCCAGCATTGGCCGCAGTGGCGTTCGTTGTCGGCACATTTGAATGTGAAGGTCGGCCTGCTGGCGGAAGATTCCGGCGGCAGTTCATTTGACGAAGCGTGCTCGTTGCCATGGCTGCGTTTGTCGCGCATGTTCCCCGAGGCGCAGATTCCGCTGGCCTGTCTGGCGACGACCTTGGAGCTGGGCGGCCAGGCTGATACCGGCCGTGATGAAGCGATCTTCCACGCCGAAGGCATCCTGGCCTTTCTCGCCGAGCAGGGCCTGATCAAAGGCCAATGGCCGGCGCCGCAGTTTGAGCCGTGCGAAGGCGTGCCGTTCGAAGGCACCGAGTTGTTGTTCGCGCCCCACGCCGGGGTGATCAGTTACCTGCGTAAAGCCGGTGACTGGGTAGAAACCGGCGATGAGATTTTTGAAGTGATTGACCCCCTCACCGACCGCGTAAGCACTATTTGCGCGGGCACCTCGGGGGTGTTGTTTGCCGTTGAACGGCTACGTTATGCCCAAGCGGGTTTCTGGCTGGCCAAGGTGGCGGGGCGCGAAGCGCTGCGCTGCGGGCGCTTGCTCAACGACTGACCACCTGTTTTTGTGAGAACCGACCGCATGTACAAGCTTGAAGTCCAAGACCTGCATAAACGCTATGGCAGTCATGAAGTGCTCAAAGGTGTATCCCTGGCCGCCGCCGCCGGTGATGTGATCAGCATCATCGGCTCCAGCGGTTCGGGCAAAAGTACCTTTTTGCGCTGCATCAACCTGCTCGAGCAACCCCACGCCGGCAAGATTCTGCTCAATAACGAAGAGCTCAAACTGGTCGCCAACAAAGACGGCGCCATGAAGGCCGCCGACCCCAAGCAGTTGCAGCGCATGCGTTCGCGCCTGTCCATGGTGTTCCAGCATTTCAACCTGTGGTCGCACATGACCGCGCTTGAAAACGTGATGGAAGCCCCGGTGCACGTGCTGGGCGTATCGAAGAAAGAAGCGCGTGAAAAGGCTGAGCACTATCTGGCCAAGGTCGGCGTGGGCCATCGTAAGGATGCGTTCCCCGGCCATATGTCCGGCGGTGAGCAGCAGCGCGTAGCGATTGCCCGCGCCCTGGCGATGGAACCGGAGGTAATGCTGTTCGACGAACCGACCTCGGCACTCGACCCGGAGCTGGTAGGCGAAGTACTCAAGGTGATGCAGGACCTGGCCCAGGAAGGCCGCACCATGGTGGTGGTGACCCACGAAATGGGCTTTGCCCGCGAAGTGTCGAACCAACTGGTGTTTTTGCACAAAGGCGTGGTTGAAGAGCGTGGCAACCCGCGGGAAGTGCTGGTGAACCCGCAGTCGGAGCGTTTGCAGCAGTTTCTCTCTGGCAGTTTGAAATAATCAAGGTGGCCACCCACCCCCTGTAGGAGCGAGCTTGCTCGCGAAGATCGTCAACGATAACGCGGCAAGCTTGATACCCCGTGGCGTTCTCAGGTTTTTCGCGAGCAAGCTCGCTCCTACAGGGGGGCAGGCCTTCATTGTTTTTGAGATTTGTGTTGGTTTACGGGCTAGCATTGGCCCACAGCTTCTTTCACTGTTTTCGCTCCGGATAGCACTCCATGACCGCCCACAAAATTGGTTTCCTGATTTGGCCCAGCACAAAAGCCCTTACGCTTGCGCTGGCTGAGGAGGCCTTGCGCGTTGCCCAGCGGGTGCATCCGGATGTGATCTACGAGCTGTCGTTTTTGCTCGCCGAACCCGCCGTCGAAGGTGCCTGGCAACTGCCGGGTGAGCCGTGGGCCGGTAAGCTGGAAGGCTTTCAGAAGCTGTTCCTGTTGGCCGACGAACCGCCGACGGTCATCGCTTCGCCACTGAGTTCCGCGCTCAAGCAGCTTGTTCGGGCAGGGTGTGTAATCGGCGGCTTGTCGGCGGGTGTGTACCCGTTGGCCCAACTGGGCCTGCTCGATGGCTACCGCGCCGCCGTGCACTGGCGCTGGCAGGACGATTTCGCCGAGCGGTTCCCCAAGGTCATTGCCACCAGCCATTTGTTCGACTGGGATCGTGATCGCCTCACTGCCTGCGGCGGCATGTCGGTACTCGACCTGCTGCTGGCGGTATTGGCCCGTGACCACGGTGCGGAGCTGGCCGGTGCGGTGTCCGAAGAATTGGTAGTAGAACGCATCCGCGAAGGCGGCGAGCGCCAGCGTATTCCATTGCAAAACCGCCTGGGTTCCAGCCATCCGAAGCTGACCCAGGCGGTTTTGTTGATGGAGGCCAATATCGAAGAACCGCTGACCACCGACGAAATCGCCCAGCACGTGTGCGTCTCACGACGACAGCTTGAACGGATCTTCAAGCAATACCTCAACCGCGTCCCCAGCCAGTACTACCTGGAATTGCGCCTGAACAAGGCGCGCCAGATGTTGATGCAAACCAGCAAGTCGATCATCCAGATCGGCCTGTCGTGCGGCTTCTCCTCGGGGCCGCACTTCTCCAGCGCCTACCGCAATTTCTTCGGCGCCACCCCTCGCGAAGACCGTAACCAGCGGCGCAGCAGCAGCCCGTTCGAGTTATCGTCGGTGCCCTCCGAGCGCGGTTGAGCGGCGCTCAGGGTTCGTTGTCTGTTTCGGATGAAGTCGCAGAGCTTGAGCCAGCGTCGTCTGGCGCCGGTTGCCTGGCTTGCGCGACGTCGAAATCCACCGCCGTGCGGTTGTAATAGCGACGCAGCGTGGCAAGCGCCTCGGGTGAGAAGGGGTTGTCGCTCAGATCAAAGCCTGCCGCTGCGTCCGGGTCCACTTCAATCAGGTCGGTGGGCAACTCGGTGATACGGTTATCGCTCAGGTTCAGTTGGGTGAGCGACGTCAGGTTGAATGCGCCGCGCGGCACTTCAGTAAGCCCGGCGTTTTCCATCATCAAGGTCTCCAGGCCGGACATGTTGCTGACATCGGGGGTCAGCCCCAGTGGGTTATCGCCCAGGTCCAGGTAGTTCAGGTCGTGCAGGTCGCTCAACGCGGCGACACTTTCGGGGGTCAGCCGCAGTTGGCATTGCGTCAAGCTGAGCGTAGTGAGCTTGGGCAGCTTGAAGACGGCAGCGGGTATGTCTTTCAGGGCATAGCGGTCAATCAGCAGGCTCTCCAGGTTGGGGAAGCGTTCCAGAAAACCTTCGGGTATCGAGGTGGTTTCTTGCGCCCTCAGTTCTAGCTTGGAAACGTGCTTGAAATCCACATTCAGTTTCGGCAGGTCGCCCAGCAGTGGCAACGTCAGGACCATTTGATGGGTTTGGGCCAGCGTGTCATGACTGAAGTCCAGGTCGCTCTCGCGTCGCCACACTTGCTCCAGCAGGCCTCTTATTTCCCCGCGCATGAGCTGCTGCTGTGCGCGAACCTGTTCATCCATGGGCACATCCGTGAACGGGTAGCGCGCGGGCACATCCGCCACCCATTCTTGCAGGTCGGCCTGCAGGCGTTCGTAGTCGGCCTTGAGGCGCACCAGTGTCGCCATTGAATCGTCCAGCCCGCCTGGCAACCTGAAGATAAATTGATGGGTCTCGTAGGTGCTATAGGTCGGGTAAAGCGCGTGAGCCAGGCGCACCTCGGCTGGGTTGGCGTCGGCGCCAAAGTGTTCCCCGGTGTTCTGGCAGTAGGTTTTTATCCGTTCAAGCGTCGTGCGTGAGAGTGGGTTGCCGGAAAGGTCGAAGGCCCTGGCGGCGCCGGCGGGCAGGGAAAACAGGGCGTCGGGCAGTCTGCGCAGGAGGTTGTTGCTGAGGTTGGCGCTGACCAGCCGAGGTCGACTGAGCAGGCCGGAGGGGAAGACGGAAATCCCGCAGTGGGCCAGGTTGAGCGTACGCAGGTTGGCCATGTTTTCCAGATTGGGCGCCAGCGCCAGCGGGTTGTTGGACAGGTCCAGGATGTGCAGCTCGGCCAGGTTGGCCAGGGCTGCACGGCTTGGGGTGGTGAGGTTGAGTTCGCAATTGCGCAATACCAGAGCATTGAGGCGAGTTAAAGCGCTGACCTCCTCGGGCAGTGTCCTGAGGGCGATGTCGCTGATAGCCAGCCGGCGTAGCCCGGGAAAGCGCCCCAGGAAGGCCGGCGTGCCACGGGTGGTCAGGTAGCCCAGCAACTCCAGGCTGGTGATGTGCCCGAAGCTGGCCTCCAGTGTCGGCAGTTCGCCGTAAATGGGTTGGTTGAGTTGCAACAGGTGCCCGTTATCAAACGCGGCGTCCCGGGGTGTGTCGTGGCGCCAGGCGCTGATCAGCCGTTGCGCCCAGAGCCGACGATTCTGCTGTTCAGAAGCAATTCGCCAGCGGCTCAGGGGTAGGTCAGTGCCCACAAGGGTTTGTGGCACGTTCTGCTGCCAGGCTCTGAGGCTGGCGTCCAACTGCGAGAACTCGTTCTTCAGGAATTGAAGGGTACCCAATGGCGTACCGGGGTCGTTGTGCATGGCAGCGAGTACGGCGGTCAGCTCGTTGGGGCTCAGTTGCGGGTACAACTCGTGTAGCCGCGCCTCAAGCGAGACAACGCCGCTGCTGCCACCGGCAGTGGATGGGCTGGCATCGTAACCTTCCATGCCGCCGGGCAGGCGCATCAGGGTGGGGTCGTAGGAGGGTTTGAGCAGCGGCACTTCGGCCAGCAGAGGGGCAAGCTCGTCACGTGCCAGCGCATGTTGGCGCAGGGTTTCTCGCAGGTGCGTACCTTGGCCGATCTGCATATTCAGTGCGTCGCGCTGCGCATCGGGCAGCGCCTGGAGCACGGCGGTGTAGAAGTCGGTTTCGCCAAGCAGGGTGCCCTTGCTGTCTTCGGGAATGTAATCACCCTCGATGGTGCGCACCAACAGGCGTCGGATGGGCGCCTGGGCAGGGCCGATGGCATCGTGCAGTTGGCCGGTGCGCTTGAAATCGCGCACTTCCAGGCGCATCTGGGGCGACCAGCCCGGCAGTTTTTCCAGGGAGTGCAGGGCGAGTCGGTGGGTGTCGCCGCTCTCCAGCGCGCTCATGTACAAGCCTTCATACGCCCGGCTGATTCTGACCTGATGGGCTGCCCAGCGTGCACGTTCGACCAGGTGCGAAGGCAGTGCGCCCTGGTCGATGTCGAGCAGATCCTGGCCGCTGGCGCCGCGCAGCACTTCCTCGGCCGCGCTGACCGGCAGGCCGGGCGTGCTGTCGATGACCTTCTGAACGCGCGCATCGGTGGTCAGCTCCAGGCCTCGGTAGCGTGAGTCGAACATCGAAGCGCGTTTTTCCGCGGCTCTGCGTGCCAGCTGTTTGCGCAGCTTGGCGGCGCGCACATGCAATTGGGTGGTGGGGGTGCCAAAGTCTTCTTCCAGCAACGTCTTGCGCTCTGGCTCGTCGAGGGTTTCCAGCAGGGTCTTGAGCAGGTCGCCGTTGTTCATCTGCGCTTCATGGATTTGCGCCACTGCCGCATTTTCCCGGCCAGGGTGTTCCCATACCGTTTCGCCTTTGGCGTTTAGAAAACGCAGGGTTTTGGTTTCGGGCCACAGGCCGGCCTGGCTGAGCAGCCAGAGTTGGGTCTGCGTGTCGGCTTTTCGATAAACCTGCGGGTCGTCGCTGTTCATCTGGTCGATGAAGTCTTGCAGTTGCTGGTCGATGTGAATGCGCTTGAGGCTGTCGGCCAGTAACGGCGGTGGCGGCTGGCGGTCCATGTAGAGTTTGCGCAGGGCGCCATCGTCGGTGCTACTGATACGCTGTGCCTGTTCCAGGCCGGTTTCGCTGAGGCTCTCGGCGGGCGGGCCGAGGCGGCGCAGCAAGGTGCTGCGGCCCCAGGTCAGCGGGCGATCCAGTGGGGTCAACCAGGCACCCTTGCCATTACCGATAATGGGCGGTTGGTAGGCATGCATGTGGCTTGGGTGCACCAGCACGGTGTTGTCCGCTTGTTGCTTGACGGCGAAGTGTTGCCCATCGAGGGGCAGGATTTGTTTGTCCGCGTAGGTATGCAATCCATCGGTCTGGGGGCGTGAGGCGGCGGGCAACTGAAGGTCGTGGGCGTAGGGGCTCAGGTCCGGGTTCCACAGGCGCGTTTTGCCGTCGTGCGAGGTGACCGGGTGCAGGCGCTCGAAAAACGCCCAGACTTCCCGAGGCAGTGCCTGGCGTAGCAGCCCTTCGGCAATCGGTGCGCCGACCGCGAACATACCCAATTGCACCATTTGCTCCAGGATCGACATCAGGTGCCCGAACGCCTGGCGCTTGAGGCCTTCAGCCCAGTCGACGATGCCTTCGAACACGTCGTCGAGCAGTTGATAGGCGGTGTAGCCAAGCATCAGCAGGCCCAGGGGGGGAATGAACGGCGTGGCGATGAAGGCGACGATTTCGAGCAGGGTTTTGCCGATTTTTGCCACGACGTCCCAACGTTGCCAGCGTGCCTTGCTGTCGGCGTCGGCGGTGGACACGGCAATATTGCGCGCGTCATTGAGCAGCCTGCTGAGTTTGCTTTCATAGAGGTGTTCGTACAGCTCGCCCGTGATTTTCGTCGCGTGCAATTGCAGCTTGGGGTTGGCCACCGGTTCAGCGCGCCAGGTCGGCCTCGGGTCGCCGGGGATGGGGGGGTGCCAGGTTATCTGGGACAAGCGGTTATTGAGGTTGGCAAAGAAGTAGGCGCGGTGTTCGTGGCTGATAAAGCGGCTGAAGAACGCTTGGTAATCGGGGTCGCGCAATTTGCGGGTCAGGTCTTGAATGAAGGCAATGCCGTCGCGGTAATACTTGAGCGGTGCCTGCGGATCGCCGGGAATGTACGCCACCACGGGCACTGCGCTGTGGTGCAGTTCCAGGTCGGCGGCGAACAGCACAATGCCGGCCAGCGGCGCGTCCATCAGGCTCAGGTCGTGGCTGAGCAGGGTCTTGCCTTCCAGTGTCAGGCTGCTGATGCCTTTGAGCTGGGCCTGGAGCGTGCGCAGTACGGCTTCGCTGCCGTCCTTTTTCAGGCGCGCCAGGTGCACGGCGGCTTGTGCCTCGGCCTTCAGGCTTTCGATGACGGTACTGCGCAGCGCGCTCTTGCGGGTGGCGTCCTGGAAACCGAAAAATGTCTTGAGGTAGGCCTGGTATTGCGTGCCGATGTCCAGTTCACGGCAGAGCCGGATGAAGGCCTGGATGCTGACTTTGCTGTTTACTGAGGGCAGGGTGTCGAATTGCCCGGTGGCAGAGGGTTGGGTGATGAAGCTGGAGTCTGCGGTGTAGGCCGCTTTCTTGCTTTCTGCTGCATCAAAGTTGTGCAGCGCGGCATCCACCAGCGACACGGTCCAGGCTTTGACGCCGCCGGTTTCTATGGGGAACAGTGGGATCGTCAGGGGCGCATACAGGCGCAGATGGGTGGTGCTGACATCGATGTCCACGCCCCAGCGGGTCTTGAGCGCCTGTTGCAAAAGCGGCGCGGCGAAGGCCTGCGGTGTCTTGAGGTCGGCCAGTGCCGCGTCTACTTTGCTTTGCGCGGTCCAACTCTGCTCCACCGCCTGCTTGAGGGGCGCGTGTTGCTGGCGGCTGGCGTCGGCTTGCCAGTCGGCGACATCCAGTGGCGCAGTTTTCAACGCTTGGCGCTTGTCATCCGAGGCGTTTGCCAGCCAGGCCGGCAGGCGTGTGTGAAACCCAGCAGGCACTTGGGTGGCGGCGACTGCGAGGCGTTGGCTGATTGTCGTGGGCACGGGGCTGATCCTTCAGTGGGGGTGAGTCACTGTCATCACAGCAAGCCTGATGGGTTCGCGGGCAGCAGATAGTTAAGGCATTAGGCGAAAATCAGCGGGCCGTGCCTCTGCCTCTCACTGAGCGCAGCGTTTACACTGCGCCATTGCGACGCAATATGTCGCATTGCCGTAAACCCGCGTAAAACCGGGGTTGGCGCTATAAGAAGTTGTCGCTTGGCGACAAGGTGGCGCTGAAAACTGTCCTTACAATCCCTGCATCGCTTGCCAGTTCCAGGCAGGCGTTCCTCTTCAGGAGACTCCGATGTCCGTTGAGCAAGCCCCGGTGCAACGTGCCGATTTCGACCAAGTGATGGTGCCCAACTACGCACCTGCTGCCTTTATCCCCGTGCGCGGCGCAGGCTCGCGCGTATGGGACCAGGCCGGTCGCGAGCTGATCGACTTTGCCGGCGGCATCGCGGTCAACGTATTGGGCCATGCGCACCCGGCGCTGGTCGGTGCACTGACCGAACAGGCCAACACGCTGTGGCATGTCTCGAACGTGTTCACCAACGAGCCGGCCTTGCGCCTGGCCCACAAGCTGATCGATGCCACCTTTGCCGAGCGCGTGTTCTTCTGCAACTCCGGCGCCGAAGCCAACGAGGCCGCCTTCAAGCTGGCCCGTCGCGTGGCGTTCGACCGTTTTGGCAGCGAGAAGTACGAGATCATTGCCGCGCTGAACAGCTTCCACGGCCGTACCCTGTTCACCGTCAACGTCGGTGGCCAGTCGAAGTACTCCGATGGTTTCGGGCCTAAAATCACCGGCATCACCCACGTTCCTTATAACGACCTGGCTGCGCTGAAAGCGGCGGTGACCGATAAGACCTGCGCCGTGGTGCTGGAACCGATCCAGGGCGAAGGCGGTGTACTGCCGGCCGAGTTGGCTTACCTGCAAGGCGCTCGCGAGCTGTGCGACGCTCACGACGCACTGCTGGTATTTGACGAAGTGCAAACCGGCATGGGCCGCACCGGCCACCTGTTTGCCTACCAGCACTACGGCGTGACGCCCGACATCCTCACCAGCGCCAAGAGCCTGGGCGGCGGTTTCCCGATTGCGGCGATGCTGACCCGTGAAGACTTGGCCAAGCACCTGGTGGTCGGTACCCACGGCACCACCTACGGCGGCAACCCGCTGGCGTGCGCGGTAGCGGAAGCGGTGATCGACGTGATCAACACCCCAGAAGTGCTGGCGGGTGTGAATGCCAAGCACGACCTGTTCAAGGCGCGCCTGGAGCAGATCGGCAAGCAGTACGGCATCTTCACTCAGGTTCGCGGCATGGGCTTGTTGATCGGTTGCGTACTCAGTGATGCCTTCAAAGGCAAGGCCAAGGACGTGTTCAACGCGGCCGAAAAAGAGAACTTGATGATCCTGCAAGCCGGCCCCGACGTGGTGCGTTTTGCGCCGAGCCTGGTGGTGGAAGAGGCGGACATCAATGAAGGCCTGGATCGTTTTGAGCGTGCTGTGAAGACGTTGACGCAAGCCTGATAGACCGTTCGGTGCCTGGCGATCCCGGTACCGAGCACAAATTTTGTATGCCGGACCCTTGGTTGGAGCTGTGGAAGATCAAATGTGGGAGCGGGCTTGCTCGCGAAAGCAGTGGTTCAGTCACCTGAAATGTTGAATGACACCCTGCATTCGCGAGCAAGCCCGCTCCCACACTTGACCTCACTGTTTTCAGCAGTGTGTTTGGCTTTTTTTTCTGTGAGTTTTCGAGTTAAGGAGTGACACCATGCTGGTGATGCGCCCCGCGCAAATGGCTGATCTGGGCGAGGTACAGCGTCTGGCTGCGGACAGCCCGATTGGTGTCACCTCCTTGCCGGATGATGTGGAACGCCTGAGCGACAAGATCGCGGCCAGCGAAGCGTCCTTCGCCGCCGAGGTGAGTTTCAACGGTGAAGAGAGCTATTTCTTCGTGCTGGAAGACACCGAGACCGGCAAGCTTGCCGGCTGCTCGGCCATCGTGGCCTCGGCCGGTTACTCCGAGCCGTTCTACAGCTTTCGTAACGAAACCTTCGTGCACGCCTCCCGCGAGCTGAAGATCCACAACAAGATCCACGTGCTTTCCCAGTGCCACGACCTTACCGGCAACAGCCTGCTCACCAGCTTCTATGTGGTGCCTGAGCTGGTCGGTTCGCCGTGGTCGGAACTCAATTCCCGTGGCCGCCTGCTGTTTGTTGCCAGCCATCCCGAGCGCTTTGCCGACTCGGTGGTGACCGAGATTGTCGGCTACAGCGACGAGAACGGTGACTCGCCGTTCTGGGATGCCATCGGCCGCAACTTCTTCGACCTCAACTACGCCGCCGCCGAGCGCCTGTGCGGGCTGAAAAGCCGTACCTTCCTTGCCGAGCTGATGCCGCACTATCCGATCTACGTGCCGCTGTTACCCGACGAAGCGCAAGAGGCCATGGGCCAGGTGCACCCGCGTGCGCAAATCACCTTCGACATCCTGATGCGTGAAGGCTTTGAAACAGACCATTACATCGACATCTTCGACGGTGGCCCGACGCTGCACGCCCGGGTCTCGGGCATTCGCTCGATCGCCCAGAGCCGCGTGGTGCCGGTGAAGATCGGCGAGATGGTCAAGGGTGTTGGCCGCCAGTACCTGGTGAGTAACGCGCAGTTGCAGGATTACCGTGCGGTGATGCTGGAACTGGACTACGCGCCCGGCAAGCCGGTGACCCTGGACCTGGCAGCAGCCGAAGCGCTGGGTGTTGGCGAAGGCGCCAGCGTGCGCCTGGTTGCGGTTTAAAAAGAGAGTTTCGCGGGTGGCTGACAACAGCGGCCCGTTCGAGGAGATAGCATGATCGTTCGTCCCGTACGCAGCAGCGATTTACCGGCCCTGATTGATCTGGCGCGCAGCACTGGCACCGGCCTTACCACCTTGCCGGCCAACGAAGAGCGCCTGACCCACCGGGTGGGCTGGGCGGAAAAAACCTTTCGCGGCGAAGCCGGGCGCGGCGATGCCGACTACCTGTTCGTGCTGGAAAACGATGAAGGCCGCGTGGTGGGAATTTCCGCCATCGCTGGCGCCGTCGGCCTGCGCGAGCCGTGGTACAACTTCCGGGTGGGGCTGACCGTCAGTGCGTCCCAGGAACTGAATATCTACCGTGAGATTCCGACGCTGTTCCTGGCTAACGACCTCACTGGTAATTCCGAGTTGTGCTCGTTGTTTTTGCACGCCGATTACCGAAACGGCCTCAACGGTCGCATGCTGGCCAAGGCGCGCATGTTGTTTATCGCCGAGTTCCCGCAACTGTTCGGCAACAAGATCATTGCCGAGATGCGCGGTGTGTCCAACGACGCCGGGCGTTCGCCGTTTTGGGAAAGCCTGGGCCGGCACTTCTTCAAGATGGAGTTCAGCCAGGCCGACTACCTCACCGGCGTGGGCAACAAGGCGTTTATCGCTGAGCTGATGCCCAAGTTTCCGCTGTACAGCTGCTTCCTCTCCGAAGACGCACGCAATGTGATCGGCAAGGTCCACCCGGACACCGAGCCGGCCCTGAGCATGCTCAAGAGCGAAGGCTTCAGCTACCAAGGCTATGTGGATATTTTCGACGCTGGCCCGGCGGTGGAATGTGAAACCAGCAAGATTCGTGCGGTGCGCGACAGCCAGTCACTGGTGTTGGCCATCGGCACACCGGGGGACGACGCCACGCCGTTCCTGATTCATAACCGCAAGCGCGAGGAGTGCCGTATCACCGCCGCTCCGGCCCGGCTGGCGGCAGGCACCCTGGTGGTCGATCCGCAGACCGCCAAGCGCCTGCAACTGGTGGTGGGTGATCAAGTGCGTGCTGTTGCGTTGTCTGCTGCTCGGGAGTCGAAATAATGAATTCGCTGTATATCGCAGGTAGCTGGCTGGCTGGCCAGGGTGAACTGTTTGAATCGCGCAACCCGGTGACCCAGCAAGTGCTGTGGGCCGGCAATGGCGCCAGCGCCGAACAGGTCGAATCCGCCGTGCAGGCTGCGCGCCAGGCATTCCCGGCATGGGCCAAGCGCTCGCTCGAAGAACGCATCAGCGTGCTGGAAACCTTCGCCGCCACGCTTAAAAGCCGTGCCGACGAAATCGCCCGCTGCATTGGCGAAGAGACCGGTAAGCCATTGTGGGAATCAGCCACCGAAGTCACCAGCATGGCCAACAAGATTGCGATCTCGGTGCAAAGCTACCGCGAACGTACCGGCGAGAAGAGCGGCCCCCTGGGCGACGCCACCGCTGTGTTGCGCCACAAACCCCACGGTGTGGTGGCGGTGTTCGGCCCTTACAATTTCCCTGGGCACTTGCCCAATGGGCACATCGTCCCGGCGTTGCTGGCGGGTAATACCGTGCTGTTCAAGCCGAGCGAACTGACTCCCAAGGTCGCCGAGCTGACCGTACAGTGCTGGGTCGAAGCCGGTTTGCCGGCGGGCGTGCTGAACCTGCTGCAAGGCGCGCGGGAAACCGGCATCGCCCTGGCGGCCAACCCAGGCATCGACGGCCTGTTCTTCACCGGTTCCAGCCGCACCGGCAACCACTTGCACCAGCAGTTCTCCGGGCGCCCGGACAAGATCCTGGCCCTGGAAATGGGCGGTAATAACCCGCTGGTCGTGGACGAAGTCGCCGACGTGGATGCGGCGGTGTACACCATCATCCAGTCGGCGTTTATCTCGGCAGGCCAGCGTTGCACCTGTGCCCGCCGCTTGCTGGTGCCTGAAGGTGCCTGGGGCGATGCCTTGCTGGCGCGCCTGGTGGCGGTGAGTGCGAGCATTGAAGTAGGTGCTTTCGACCAGCAACCGGCGCCGTTCATGGGCTCGGTGATTTCACTTGCTGCGGCCAAAGCGTTGATGCAAGCCCAGGAACTGATGTTGGCCAATGGCGCCGTGGCGCTGCTGGAGATGACCCAACCTCAGGCTCAGGCCGCGTTGCTGACCCCTGGCATCATCGACGTGACCGCTGTGACGGAACGTGAAGACGAAGAGCTGTTTGGCCCGCTGCTGCAGGTGATCCGCTACGCGGATTTTGCCGGTGCCATCGCTGAGGCCAACAACACCCAGTACGGCCTGGCCGCTGGCCTGTTGTCGGACTCCGAAGCGCGTTACCAGCAGTTCTGGCTGGAAAGCCGCGCCGGTATCGTCAACTGGAACAAGCAGTTGACCGGCGCCGCCAGTACCGCACCGTTCGGTGGTGTCGGGGCGTCGGGCAATCATCGCGCCAGCGCCTATTACGCGGCGGATTATTGCGCGTACCCGGTGGCGTCGCTGGAGACGCCAAGCCTGATAGTCCCGGCAACGCTCACGCCAGGTATAACGCTGATCTAAATGTGGGAGCGGGCTTGCTCGCGAAAGCGGTGGTTCAGTCACTTCAAATGTTGAATGACATACCGCATTCGCGAGCAAGCCCGCTCCCACAATGGATCTGTGGTGTATTCAAGTGATTTGATGCCTATAAAAACAGATGTTCGTGGAGCCTCGCCGATGAAATCCTGTGAAGTCAATTTTGACGGTCTAGTGGGGCCGACCCATAACTACGGCGGTTTGTCCTTCGGCAACGTCGCGTCCCAAAGCAATAGCCAGCAGTCTTCCAACCCGAAGGAAGCGGCGTTGCAGGGCCTGCAGAAAATGAAAGCCCTGATGGACATGGGCTTTGTGCAAGGTGTATTGGCGCCCCAGGAACGCCCGGATGTGGCCGCCTTGCGCAGCTTGGGTTTCAGCGGCACCGACGCCCAGGTGATCGAGCAGGCTGCCAAGCAGGCCATGCCTTTGCTGGTAGCGAGCTGCTCGGCATCCAGCATGTGGGTAGCCAACGCCGCCACCGTCAGCCCAAGCGCCGACACCGCAGACGGCCGCGTGCATTTCACTGCCGCCAACCTCAATTGCAAATACCACCGCAGCATCGAACACCCCACCACCAGCCGTGTGCTGGGGGCGATGTTCGCCGATGGCAAGCATTTCGCCCACCACGCCGCCTTGCCGGCCGTGGCGCAGTTTGGCGATGAAGGCGCGGCCAACCACACGCGTTTCTGCCGTGAGTACGGTGAGGCGGGCGTGGAGTTTTTCGTCTTCGGCCGTAGTGCCTTCGACCCCCGTTACCCCGCCCCGCAGAAGTACCCGGCGCGCCAGACCCTGGAAGCCTCCCAGGCCGTTGCGCGCCTGCATGGCTTGAAGGATGACGGTGTGGTCTACGCCCAGCAGAACCCGGCGGTGATCGATGCGGGTGTGTTCCACAACGATGTGATCGCGGTGGGCAACGGTGAAGTGCTGTTCTATCACGAGGATGCGTTCCTCAACACCGAACAGATGCTCGCCGAACTGCACGGCAAGTTGGGCAAGCTGGGCGGCAACTTCCAGTCGGTGTGTGTGCCTCGCGCGTTGGTCAGTGTCGAGGACGCGGTGCGTTCCTACCTGTTCAACAGCCAGTTGCTGACTCGGCCTGACGGTTCGATGCTGCTGATCGTGCCGGAAGAGTGCCGCGCCAATGAGCGTGTGTGGCAGTACCTGCAAGGTTTGACCGCTGCCGGCGGGTTGATTCGCGAGGTCAAGGTCTTCGACCTCAAGCAAAGCATGCAGAATGGCGGTGGGCCGGCGTGCCTGCGTCTGCGCGTGGCGTTGAACGAAACCGAGCTGGCGGCCGTGAACCCAGGGGTTATCATGACCGCGCCGTTGTACGAAACCCTGACCCAATGGGTAGGCAAGCACTACCGTGACAGCCTGCGCGAAACCGACCTGGCTGACCCGCAGTTGCTGCTTGAGTGCCGGACGGCACTGGATGAACTGACGCAAATCCTTAAACTGGGCTCGGTTTATCCTTTCCAGATCAATTAATGCCACACGGCTGAGATATTTTATTTATGACCGACACCCTGAAACTCATCCTTGAAGACACCGACGGCACCCAGCTGGAAACCTCCTGCACCCGCGTCGCCGTGGTCTGGCAGGGCAAGGAGATCTGGATCCAGCACGATGGCCGCGGCCAACTGCTGATTGGCGTGGACGTAGAAGAAGGCGACGCCGAGTACGCCAACCTGCTGATGCGCCCATTGGCCACCAACCTGATGAGCCTGCAACTGGAAATGGAACCGGCCGACGTTGAAGGTGACGACGACGATCACGTCCACGGCCCAGGCTGCAACCACTAAGGAAGCTGCTTATGCTCGCCCTCGGCAAACTGCTTGAACTGACCCTCGCCGGTCGTGAACCGGCGCAAAAAATTCAACTGACTGTCGACGGCGTGCAGATGCGCTGGCTCAGCGAAGGCGCGCTTGAAGTGCGTCCTCCTGAAGCTTTGGACAACGGCAGCGACTTGCTGCTGTCGTCCGGCATCCATGGCAACGAAACCGCGCCGATCGAACTGCTCGACCGCCTGTTGCATGGCATCGCCCGCGGGGAGATCAAGCCCCGCACCCGTATTCTGTTCCTGTTCGGCAATACCGAGGCCATGCGCCGCGGTGAGCGTTACCTCGAACTGGACGTCAACCGGCTGTTCAACGGCCGTCATGAACAAAACATCGGCCCCGAAGCCATGCGTGCCGCTGAGCTTGAGCAATTGGCCCGCAGCTTTTTCAGCCAGCCTGGCCGCTCGCGCTTGCATTACGACCTGCATACCGCGATTCGCGGTTCGAAAATCGAGCAGTTCGCGTTGTACCCATGGAAGGAAGATCGACAGCATTCGCGCCGTGAGCTGGAGCGCTTGAACGCTGCTGGCATGCAGGCGGTGCTGCTGCAGAACAAAACCTCGATTACCTTCACCGCGTTCACCTACGAGCAACTCGGCGCCGAGGCGTTCACCCTGGAGTTGGGCAAGGCGCGGCCGTTTGGACAGAACGACGGTGTGGACGTGTCGCGCCTGGAAGCGCGTCTGAAGCAGATCATCGAGGGCAACGAGCCTGAGACCGATAGCCTCGACGGCCTGCAACTCTTCGCCGTTGCGCGAGAAGTGATCAAGCACAGCGACGCCTTCCTGATGCACCTGCCCGCAGATGTGGAAAACTTTTCGGAATTGGAAAAGGGCTACCTGCTGGCCGAAGACGTGGCCAAGACCCGCTGGGTGATCGAGGAGGAGGGCGCCCGCATCATCTTCCCCAACCCTAAGGTGAAGAACGGCTTGCGCGCCGGAATATTGATCGTGCCCACCACGGACGCCGGCCTGGCCTAAGAGCCGAGGCTGGCTCGATCTAATGTGGGAGCTGGCTTGCCTGCGATAGCATCACCTGGGTATCACTGATACACCCAGGTGTCTGCATCGCAGGCAAGCCAGCTCCCACACTGGTGTGCGGTGAGGCTTAGATTTAGACCGCTACCGCACGCGGCTCGCTACGACGGATCGCGCGCACCTTGTGCAGCGTATCGGCGCAGGTGCGCGCTGCTTCCTGGCCCTTGTGCACGAAGTGCTCGTAGAAGAACGTGGTGTGCTCGCTGCCGGCGTGGAAGTGATGCGGCGTCAGGGACACCGAGAACACCGGCACTTCAGTTTCCAGCTGCACCTGCATCAGGCCGCTGACCACCGATTGCGCGACGAATTCGTGGCGGTAGATGCCACCGTCCACCACCAGCGCGGCAGCGACGATGCCGGCGTAACGGCCGGTCTTGGCCAGCAGCTTGGCGTGCAGGGGCATTTCAAAGGCGCCGCCGACTTCGAAGAAGTCGATGTCCGATTCCTGATAACCCTGGGCGATCATTTCGGCGAGGAAGCCTTTGCGCGATTGGTCGACAATATCCTTGTGCCAGCAGGCCTGGATAAACGCGACGCGCTCGCCGTGATGGTTTTTGCTTTTGCTGTCGATTGCGGTGGGTTGCATGTTCTGACTCCTGTTTAAGAAAAAAACAGGGCGTTATGAATCGAATGGGATTTAAGGGTACGCATGCGCAAACAGGCGCGCGGCCCTTAGGTGCCAATCCCGTTCTCTCTTCATCCGGACTATGACCGTCGGCCCCGGGATCACACCGGGTCTGCTGACCTTGTCGCCGTCCTGCCTGAGCAGTTCGAGGCGCCAAGCGCTCGCGGGCTATGCACATTGCGTGCAATTACCGCCGGTGGGGAATTGCACCCCGCCCTGAGAACGTTGCCGCCAGAACCCTGGCGGCGCAGAGTTTTTAACATGGTTTTTCAAAAACTGCACGGTTGCCGTCTCGATAACTTATATCGGTTTGTTTGGTTGGTATTCGATTGAATGTTATCGGGGCTTGATATTCCGTGGCTTTGCCCGCAGTAATCACACACAAAAGGACTTATCCATTACGTTAGAGGCCCCCTTGATGACCGTGATCGACCTGCGCAGCGACACCGTGACCCAACCCACCCCCGGCATGCTCGACGCGATGGCCAGCGCCGTCAGTGGCGACGATGTCTACGGTGAAGACCCCAGCGTCAACCGCCTGGAGGCCGAACTGGCCCAGCGCCTGGGCTTTGCCGCGGCGCTGTTCGTACCCACCGGCACCATGAGCAACCTGCTGGCGTTGATGGCTCACTGTGAGCGCGGCGAGGAATACATCGTCGGCCAGCAGGCCCACACCTACAAATACGAAGGCGGCGGCGCGGCGGTGCTGGGGTCGATCCAGCCGCAGCCCCTGGAAGTCCAAGCTGATGGCTCCCTTGATCTGAACCAGGTGCTTGAAGCCATCAAGCCCGACGACTTCCACTTCGCCCGCACACGCCTGCTGGCGCTGGAAAACACCATGCAGGGCAAAGTGCTGCCGCTGGATTACCTGGCCAAGGCCCGTGCATTTACCCACGAGCATGGCCTGGCCCTGCACCTGGATGGCGCGCGCCTCTACAACGCGGCGGTCAAACTGGGGGTGGATGCGCGAGAAATCGCCCAGCATTTCGATTCGGTGTCGGTGTGCCTGTCCAAGGGCCTCGGCGCGCCGGTCGGCTCGGTGTTATGCGGCTGCGCGGCACTGATCGCCAAGGCACGGCGACTGCGCAAGATGGTCGGCGGCGGCATGCGCCAGGCCGGCTCCCTGGCGGCGGCGGGGCTGTATGCCCTTGACCACCAGGTACAGCGCCTGGCTGACGACCATGCCAACGCCCAATGGCTGGGCGATGAGTTACGCAAGGCCGGCTACAGCGTCGAGCCGGTGCAGACCAATATGGTGTATGTGCAGGTAGGCGATCAGGCGCAGGCGCTGAAGGCCTTTGCGGCTGAGCGTGGGGTCAAGTTGAGCGCTGCGCCGCGCCTGCGCATGGTCACCCATCTGGATGTGAGCCGGGCGCAGATCGAGAAAGTGCTGCAGACATTCGTCGCGTTTTCGCAGAAATGACAGTGCAGGCCGTCTAATTGACTGTTTCTATCACATAAACACGCTGTACCACCGGCAAAGGGCCGATATAATGCGGCCCTTTGCCGTCGCTCCGTCTGATGATGTTGCGCACTGGCCTTTGGCCGCAGCCTCCGTGGAAGAACCTAATGAAAAGCGCAGAAATCCGTGAAGCCTTCCTTCGCTTCTTCGAAGAGCAAGGTCACACCCGTGTAGCCTCAAGCTCCTTGATCCCAGGCAATGACCCAACCCTGCTGTTCACTAACGCGGGGATGAACCAGTTCAAGGACTGCTTCCTGGGCCAGGAAAAGCGCGCCTACACCCGCGCCACCAGCAGCCAGAAGTGCGTACGCGCCGGCGGCAAGAACAGCGACCTGGAAAACGTCGGCTATACCGCCCGTCACCACACCTTTTTCGAGATGCTGGGTAACTTCAGCTTCGGCGACTATTTCAAGAAAGACGCGATCACCTTCGCCTGGACCTTCCTCACCGGCGTGCTGAAGCTGCCCAAGGAAAAACTCTGGGTCACCGTGTACGCGACGGACGACGAAGCGTATGACATCTGGACCCAGCAAATCGGTGTACCTGCCGAGCGCATGATCCGTATCGGCGACAACAAAGGCGCGCCTTACGCGTCCGATAACTTCTGGACCATGGGCGATACCGGCCCGTGCGGCCCGTGCACCGAGATTTTCTACGATCACGGCGACGATATCTGGGGTGGCCCGCCAGGCTCGCCAGAAGAAGACGGCGACCGTTACATCGAGATCTGGAACAACGTGTTCATGCAGTTCAACCGCACCGCCGACGGCGTGTTGCATCCGCTGCCGGCACCGTCGGTGGACACCGGCATGGGCCTGGAGCGGATCAGTGCGGTGATGCAGCACGTTCACTCCAACTACGAGATCGACCTGTTCACCAACCTGCTGAGCGCTTCGGCGGCGGCCATTGGTTGCGCCAATGAAGGCCAGTCTTCGCTCAAGGTGGTGTCGGACCACATCCGCTCCTGCGGTTTCCTGATCGCCGATGGCGTGCTGCCGTCCAACGAAGGCCGTGGCTACGTGCTGCGTCGCATCATCCGCCGCGCATGCCGTCACGGTAACAAGCTAGGCGCTACCGGCAGCTTCTTCTACAAGATCGTGGCCGCACTGGTTGCCGAGATGGGCGATGCCTTCCCGGAACTCAAGCAACAGCAAAGCAACATCGAGCGGGTGCTCAAGGCTGAAGAAGAGCAGTTCTCCAAGACCCTGGAGCACGGCCTGAAGATTCTCGAACAGGACCTGGCTGAGCTCAAAGGCACCGTGGTGCCGGGTGATGTCGTGTTCAAGCTGTACGACACCTATGGTTTCCCGATGGACCTGACCGCCGACATCGCCCGCGAGCGCGAGCTGACCGTCGACGAAGCCGGTTTTGAGCGCGAGATGGAAGCCCAGCGCGTGCGTGCGCGTTCCGCCAGTTCCTTTGGCCTGGACTACAACACCCTGGTCAAGGTCGACGTACCGACCGAGTTCACCGGCTACAAGTCCACTGCGGGCTCGGCCAAGATCGTCGCCATCTATAAAGACGGCAAGTCGGTCGACGTATTGAGCGAAGGCGAAGAGGCGGTTGTGGTGCTGGACCAGACGCCGTTCTATGCCGAGTCGGGTGGCCAGATTGGCGATTGCGGTTTCCTGAGCTCGACATCCGGTCGTTTTGACGTGCGCGACACCACCAAGACCGGCGGCGCGTTCCTGCATCACGGTGTGCTGGTGCTGGGCAACTTGACCGTGGGCGCGCCGGTAGACACCCAGGTTGATGCCGACGTGCGGCATGCCACGGCGTTGAATCACTCGGCCACTCACTTGCTGCATGCCGCGTTGCGCCAGGTACTGGGCGAGCACGTGCAGCAAAAAGGTTCGTTGGTGGACAGCCAGCGCCTGCGCTTTGACTTCAGCCACTTTGAAGCGATCAAGCCTGAGCAGATCAAGGCACTGGAAGACATCGTCAACGCCGAGATTCGCAAGAACACCCCGGTTGAAACCGAAGAAACCGATATCGAGACCGCCAGGAACAAAGGCGCCATGGCGCTGTTTGGCGAGAAGTACGGCGACGAAGTCCGCGTGCTGAGCATGGGCGGCAGCTTCTCGGTAGAACTCTGTGGTGGTATCCACGCCAACCGTACCGGCGATATCGGCCTGCTGAAGATCATCAGCGAAGGCGGTGTGGCCTCGGGTGTGCGTCGTATTGAAGCGGTGACCGGTGCTGCGGCCCTGGCTTACCTCAATGCAGCCGAAGAACAACTCAAGGAAGCGGCCGGCCTGGTCAAGGGCAGCCGCGACAACCTGATCGACAAGTTGTCCGCCGTGCTGGAGCGCAACCGTGCGCTGGAAAAACAGCTGGAGCAGTTGCAGGCCAAGGCGGCCAGCGCTGCAGGTGATGACCTGTCGGCAGCGGCGGTTGACGTCAAGGACGTAAAAGTCCTGGCGGCGCGCCTGGACGGGCAGGACGGCAAGGCGTTGTTGGCCTTGGTCGATCAGTTGAAGAACAAGCTCGGCCGCGCAGTGATCCTGCTCGGCAGTGTCCATGAGGATAAGGTCGTTCTGGTTGCTGGTGTAACCAAGGACCTGACTGGCCAACTCAAAGCCGGTGATTTGATGAAGCAAGCCGCTGCGACAGTGGGCGGCAAGGGCGGTGGTCGTCCGGACATGGCGCAAGGCGGTGGTGTCGATGCCGCAGCTCTGGACGCGGCGCTGGCCTTGACCGTGCCATTTGTCGAGGCAGGTATTTAAGGCACTGTTAACCGGCCCGTGGTCTAGTCACGGGCTTGTTCAGTGCGGGTGGATTGATATTAGGCGCCCCTTTACGGGCTGAGGCGGCTTGGAAATGGCTTTGATCGTACAGAAATTTGGAGGCACCTCGGTCGGTTCTGTCGAAAGAATCGAGCAGGTCGCCGACAAGGTTAAGAAGTTCCGCGATGCCGGTGATGATCTGGTAGTGGTGCTGTCGGCCATGAGTGGCGAGACCAATCGCCTGATCGATCTGGCCAAGGCCATCAGTGGTGATCAACAGCCGCTGCCGCGTGAGCTGGATGTGATCGTCTCCACGGGCGAGCAGGTGACCATTGCGCTGTTGGCCATGGCGCTGAACAAGCGTGGCGTGCCAGCGGTGTCCTACACGGGTAGCCAAGTGCGCATTCTTACAGACAGCGCACATACCAAGGCGCGGATCCTGCAAATTGATGATCAGAAAATTCGTACTGATCTGAAAGCAGGGCGCGTGGTAGTTGTAGCGGGTTTCCAGGGCGTGGATGAACACGGCAACATCACCACGCTCGGTCGTGGCGGTTCGGACACCACCGGTGTGGCCCTGGCAGCAGCGCTAAAGGCTGACGAATGCCAGATCTATACCGATGTGGATGGCGTCTACACCACTGACCCACGCGTCGTGCCAGTGGCCCAGCGCCTGGACAAGATCACCTTTGAAGAAATGCTGGAAATGGCCAGCCTTGGTTCCAAGGTGTTGCAGATTCGCGCGGTGGAGTTCGCCGGCAAGTACAACGTTCCGCTGCGCGTATTGCACAGCTTCAAGGAGGGTCCGGGCACCCTCATTACTATTGATGAAGAGGAATCCATGGAACAGCCGATCATTTCCGGCATCGCTTTCAATCGCGATGAAGCCAAGCTGACGATCCGTGGCGTGCCAGACACCCCGGGCGTGGCTTTCAAGATTCTGGGCCCTGTCAGCGATGCGAATGTTGAAGTCGACATGATCGTGCAGAACGTTTCGCACGATAACACCACCGATTTCACCTTCACTGTGCACCGCAACGAATACGATGCGGCATTGAAAATCCTGCAGAACACGGCGAGCGAGATTGGCGCCCGTGAAGTGGTCGGCGATACCAAGATTGCCAAGGTGTCGATCGTAGGGGTGGGCATGCGCTCCCATGCTGGCGTTGCCAGCCGTATGTTCGGGGCCCTTGCCAAGGAAGGTATCAACATCCAGATGATTTCCACCTCGGAAATCAAAGTCTCGGTAGTGCTCGAAGAGAAGTACCTGGAACTGGCTGTACGCGCGCTGCATACCGCTTTTGAGCTGGATGCTCCGGCCCGACAGGGCGAGTGATGCGTTGCCAGGAAGGCGCGGTTTACCGCGCCTTTCATTTTTTTGTGGGGTACATGGTCTTTTGCATGGGCTCGACAATACTTAGCGAGTAGGGCTACGACCTTTTGGTTGTAGGTTGAATGCTTTTTTTTTGCAGACTGTTGTTCCTGAACTGAAATGCGTGAGGTGAAAGGTATGCTGATTCTGACTCGTCGTTGCGCAGAAAGCCTGATTATCGGTGATGGCGAAATCACCGTGACCGTGCTCGGCGTCAAAGGTAATCAAGTACGTATTGGGGTTAATGCTCCGAAAGAGGTGGCGGTCCACCGCGAGGAAATCTACCTGCGGATCAAGAAAGAGAAGGACGAAGAACCAAGCCTTTAATTTTTATCGTTTTTTATGTTTGCAAACGGGGAGGAACGTGGTTAATATACGCCCCGTGTTGCGGAGAGCTGGCCGAGTGGCCGAAGGCGCTCCCCTGCTAAGGGAGTACACCTCAAAAGGGTGTCGGGGGTTCGAATCCCCCGTTCTCCGCCATTATTTGCTTAGTACGTTGCAATCTGGTTTTTTCGGTAAGTTGTTGAAAATACTCGAAAAAATAGCTTTACATAGAGATTGAACGGCCTATAATGCGCGGCAACAAATGCACTCGTAGCTCAGCTGGATAGAGTACTCGGCTACGAACCGAGCGGTCACAGGTTCGAATCCTGTCGAGTGCACCATTTAAGAGTTAGTTGCAGCGATGCAGGTAGCTTGGCTTCAACCAGTTGTGATCTGGTCTAAAAACACAATCTGCACTCGTAGCTCAGCTGGATAGAGTACTCGGCTACGAACCGAGCGGTCACAGGTTCGAATCCTGTCGAGTGCACCATACAAACAAAAAGCCCGCCTAGTGCGGGCTTTTTGCCGTCTGGGGTTTGTGTAGCTTTTATCCGGTGTTTTCCTTTTTCTCCCTCCTCATGTGTTTTCCCTCGCGCCTGCGTCGTCGCAGTTCATAGATGCAGCCAATACTGAGCTTTAGCGTGCAAGCGCTTGTTCTTTCCAGTTTTTTAACGTTTAAAACGTCCGGGCGGTGTATCATGCGCCCGTCAGCCCCGCCGGGGCTTGTGGAATACCTCCATGGACTTACCCAGTAGTTACTCAGTACCCCGTTTTACCAATCATGAATTGACTGATTGATCCTTCCGGCGTGCCCCGCTGCTGGGAGTGGAGTTCGCCTATGACCGAAGTAGAAGTAAAGAAAACACAAGAAAGCCTGCAGGATCGTCTGGCTCAAGTTATCGAGCTGCTGCAGCGCCAGCGCGTGGTCGAAGACCTCACGCACCGCCAGGAAGGTCCGAACCACGACCGCGTCGAAAACCTGGTTCACCGGCAAAACCTCGTCGAGTTGCAACGCAAGCTCGATGACCTGCACTCCGCCGACGTTGCCTATATTCTTGAAGCCTTGCCGCTGGATGATCGACTGACCCTGTGGCAGTTGGTCAAGGCTGATCGCGACGGTGACATCCTGCTGGAAGTGTCGGACTCGGTGCGTGAGACGCTCATCGCCGACATGGATGACCACGAACTCCTGGCTGCCGCCAAGGAGATGGATGCGGACGAACTGGCTGACCTGGCCCCTGAGCTGCCCCGTGATGTCGTTCATGAGTTGATGGAGGCGCTCGATACGCAACAGCGTGAGCGTGTGCGTTCTGCGCTGTCGTACGACGAGGACCAGGTCGGCGCCCTGATGGACTTCGAGATGGTCACCATCCGCGAAGACGTCAGCCTTGAAGTGGTGTTGCGTTACCTGCGCCGTCTCAAAGAATTGCCCGGCCACACCGACAAACTGTTTGTGGTCGACTATGAGGGGATCCTCAAGGGCGTTTTGCCGATCAAGCGCCTATTGGTCAATGATCCGGAGAAGAAAGTTGCTGACCTGATGGCCAGCGATACCGTGAGTTTCCATCCGGACGAAGATGCCTACGACGCGGCCCAGGCATTCGAGCGTTACGACTTGATCTCGGCGCCGGTGGTGGATAAGAACGGTAAGTTGATCGGTCGTCTGACCATCGATGAAATCGTTGACTTGATCCGTGAGGAAAGTGAAACCGAAGTCCTCAACATGGCGGGTTTGCGTGAAGAGGAAGATATTTTTGCGTCGGTGTGGCGTTCACTGCATAACCGCTGGGCCTGGCTGGCTATCAATCTGATTACCGCGTTTATCGCTTCTCGCGTGATCGGGTTGTTTGAAGGCTCCATCGAGAAACTGGTGGCCTTGGCGGCGTTGATGCCGATTGTGGCGGGCATTGGCGGTAACTCCGGGAACCAGACCATCACCATGATCGTGCGCGCCATGGCGCTGGACCAGGTCAGTACCGCCAATTCCTCACGGCTGCTGCGCAAGGAACTGGCGGTAGGCCTCATAAACGGATTGGTGTGGGGCGGCGTGATTGGCGTGGTGGCCTACTTGCTCTACGGTAGTTGGTCCCTGGGCGTGGTCATGACTGCAGCCATGACCCTTAACCTGTTGCTGGCGGCCTTGATGGGGGTGTTGATCCCTATGACCTTGGCGCGTCTAGGTCGCGATCCCGCCATGGGGGCCAGTGTGATGATCACGGCCATGACTGACAGTGGTGGCTTCTTCATCTTCCTGGGCCTGGCAACGATCTTCCTGCTCTGACCCTTCCAGCGGGGGCAAACCTGCCCTCGCTTTGCTTCTTATTCCCAAATGCCAGGCAAAAAAAAGCCAGCACATGGCTGGCTTCGGCTTTCAGGTGTCAATCAATTGGCTTCTGCGGCCGCCTCCACGTCATGCGCGATAAGCGAGACGAGAGCATTTTGCTGGCGGTGGGAGAGCTGACGAAAACGCTGCAGCAGTTCGCGTTCGTGCAGTGACAGCTCGGGGCTGTCCAGGCGCATGCTCAACTCTTCACCCAAGGCACCTTCCTGAATAAGGCTTTGTTCCAGGCGTGCGATGATTTCGGAGTTCATGCTGCGGTGATGATTGCGAGCCACCTCGGCAATGCGTTCCCGCATTCCGTCTGGCAGACGTACGACGAATTTGTCAGCCGTACGGCTGGAATAAATTGCCTGTTTCAATGGGCGCATATATTTAACCGGTTAGTTCAGGGGAGCGGTTTCTGGAATTGGCCGCAAGATGAGTGTTAAGACAAGGCTCACGACCAAAGTTCAACCCGAATTGCAAAGAGGCCGCATCATGCCTCAGATTTGACATTTCATTGGCGTCAATTCTGTGACAAATATTGAACCGCCTACAGGCTTTATGCCAGCACTGATTTGCGTTTTTGCGGACTGGTTGGAAAAAATCCCGCGAGTGCAGCGAAGCTCGTCAATCTTCGCCCAAGCCTGCACGGCATCCGGGTTGAAGGGCGCCCGTCCTATAGCGATATGGCCTTTTGCCCTCAAGCTTAAGGTTAGTAGCTGTTCGCCTATTTACGAGTGTCAGGCGACATAAGGTAGGGGAGGGAGATGGGGAAGGGGGTTAGCGAAGGAGCGGATCGAATTTGATTCGGCGACCCTTGATGAGTGTCAGTACCAGTAGGCTGCCCAGCACGGCGCTGGCGACGAAGGCTAGGGTTTGAGTTTGTTGTGATGTAGCTCCCAGGCCTAGCGCAACAGATAGGAGCGTCAGGCACAGAAACAACCAGGCAGATTTCGACATGAATAGTGTTCTCAGAAAACCCAATGCTCGGCCGCTGGCGCTGATTGTGTATCTTGGGTCAGGTGGATGGGAGACTGGGGGTTTGCAGTCATCAGTGCCAACTGAGGGCGCTGTTGCAGATGGTGGGGAATGGCTTGGCTGATTTGCGCGCCGTCTTCAGTACTGGTCGGCTGAAAATGAAACGTCACCACCGTAGCCAGTGCCACAGCGTTCAGTGCTAGTAGAAGGGCGCTGTTCATCATCATAGTCTCCACGGTGCCTGGAACGATTGGTTTTGTGTTTATGACTTTGCAGATGTCGTGCCAATCTATTATTCCAATAAAAACAACGAGTTAAGTTTGTTTTTTGAGGGCGCTGGGTTGCAGTTTGCAATGATGGCATATTGGCGCAGTGCAATTTGCACGATGACGGTGAAGGTCTTGGCATGCTGGATGAGGTGATGAACGTACGCGCAAGGATTGGCCTACAGTCAAAATGCCAACGGACGACATGACAAAACCAGCCTCGGCCGTTAAGATGCACGCCGTCTGTCGCTAGCCCTTCAGGGTAAGTGTGGCATTTGTCCCAGTAGCTCAATTGGATAGAGCATCCCCCTCCTAAGGGGAAGGTTGGCCGTTCGAACCGGCCCTGGGACACCATCTCTGTAAAGCTTTCCCCTCCTGGTATTCGCCGATCTCAACAACAGTCATCCTCGTTCCTCGCCTGTGCGGGATCCAGCCGCGCTTCTTTCGGTTGAGATCTAGATGCATTTGTGTGGGTGGGAATAATTCACGTCCCTAGGTTGTGCGCTGCTTCTATATAGAAGAGGCGGTGGGGCACCCTGGTTTTTATAGGCGAGTAAGTGTTTCGCTTTTTTTAAGATAAGGGGGTTGACGTTCATGGCGATCCCTGTAGAATTCGCCTCCCGCTTACGAGAGATCGCAAGCGCAAGTGGTTGAAGTTGTTGGAGAAATCTTCGAAAACTTCTGAAAATAACCGCTTGACAGCAAATGAGGCTGCTGTAGAATGCGCGCCTCGGTTGAGACGAAAGATCTTAACCAACCGCTCTTTAACAACTGAATCAAGCAATTCGTGTGGGTGCTTGTGGAGTCAGACTGATAGTCAA
>NZ_MVOJ01000048.1:0-35792 GCF_002018845.1 Pseudomonas sp. MF6394 | reverse complement strand
GGTCAGGAGAGACACGCAACTGGAACCCTATCGGGACGGTGTATCTGAACCCTGAAAGGGAACTGACCGTGGTAATAAAAATCGCGTAGCGCGACGGTGGACGCGACAACTACCTTGAAAAACGCCGCCACGCTGGCCGGAATTCGACAGGGATTTGGGGGGTAAACCGGCAGGGATGCCGGTTTAGCCGCCCCGCGCCATGGATGGCGCGTGGCGGCGGCCCCCCAAATCACTGGCGGATTACGGGCACACCGAGCCTAAGCGAGGTGCCGAGTGGTGGGGCATGAGCGTTTTGCTTACTTTTGCGCTTTTCAAAAGTGAGCCGCTGTCAGAGCGGAACCCTAGGTGGCCGTTACCGCAGCAATGGATATGTACACAATCCAACTGTGTTGACTGCTAGGCCGCCTTCGCGAGCAAGCCCGCTCCCACAGTTTGAGCGCGGGGCGTCAGATAGATAGGGGCCGGCTGTGAGGCCGTCATCGCAGGCAAGCCAGCTCCCACATTTGATCTTCGTTGCTTTGAACATGCGTTCGCTTAACTCGGACATGCCGCCTCTGTCAGAGCTGACGCCCGACAATCGGTTCGCCAATGGCCAGGAAATTCCCCCCCGCCACATGGTGCAACGTGCGCAGTTCATCATGCCCTTCAAAATGCCAGTGGCCCTCGCTGAAGACCCGCTCATCAGCATAAGCTGCGACCACTTCGCCCAGGAACAGGTCATAGGCCTGCTGATTATGCGGCTCGGGCAGCAGGCGGCACTCCAACCAGGCCACACAGCCTTCCAGCATCGGCGCCTCGGTGTGCTCACCGCTGAAACTGCGCAGGCCGTAGGCCGCGAATTTATCGGTTTCAACGCCGCGGGTATTGCCCACCGTCTGCACCAGATCAGCCTGCGCAACACAAGGCACCTGCAACACAAAGGTACCAGCGCCTTCCAGTAGCTCGCGAGTCCAGGTGGCCTTGTCGAGCACCACCGCGACTTTCGGTGGTTCGAAATCCAGCGGCATGGCCCAGGCAGCGGCCATGATATTGCGCTGGCCGTTGTGGGCTGCGCTCACCAACACGGTCGGCCCGTGGTTGAGCAAACGGTAAGCCTTGAACAGTGGGACGGGGCGACGGAACGTAGGGCTCATGGTCGATCAGCTCTGCAAGCGAGAAAAGACCTAAGATACCTCAAGCATAAGCCCCACAGGTCAGCTCGACAGCTGATTGGCAAACTGCCCGACCGCACTCACCACTTTTTGCGCACCGTCTTGAATCTCGACGATCACGGTACCCGCCTCGGCCGCCAGGGCCAGGCCCTGCTCGGCTTGCGCACGCCCGTCGGCCATCAAGGCCACCGCGTCGCGGGCCATGTCCTGGTTCTGGCGCACCACACCGACAATTTCCTCGGTGGCTTTGCTGGT
Organism: Pseudomonas sp. MF6394; assembly: GCF_002018845.1. Classification (NCBI taxonomy): domain Bacteria; kingdom Pseudomonadati; phylum Pseudomonadota; class Gammaproteobacteria; order Pseudomonadales; family Pseudomonadaceae; genus Pseudomonas; species Pseudomonas sp. MF6394. The sequence goes on along the minus strand of NZ_MVOJ01000048.1, from coordinate 34,386 downwards.
GCGTGACGCCAGTTGCCGCACTTCGTCGGCCACTACCGCAAAGCCACGCCCCTGTTCACCGGCACGCGCCGCTTCGATGGCGGCGTTGAGCGCCAGCAGGTTGGTTTGCTCGGCAATGCCACTGATGGTCTTGACGATACTGCCGATCACTTGGGACTGGGCATTCAACGCCTCGATGCCTTCACCGGCCTGTTGCATGTGCTGGGCCAGGTCGCGCATCACGTCCACGGCCTGGGTGACCACGGTGGTGCCGCGCTGAGCGCTGTCGTCGGTTTGCAAAGAGGTGCTGTAGGCGATATTGGCGGCCTCAGCCACCGCCTGCTCGCGGTTGACCTGCTCGGTAATGACCGTGGCGAACTTGACCACTTTGTACAGCCGCTCATTGGCATCCACCACCGGGTTGTAGGTGGCCTCCAACCACACCAGGCGGCCGTGGCTGTCCACACGTTTGAAACGCGCGGCGACGAACTCACCAGCGTTCAGGCGCTTCCAGAACTGTTGGTATTCGGCACTGTTGTATTCCTGCGGTTCACAGAACATACGGTGATGCTTGCCTTCGATCTGCGCCAGGCTGTAACCCATGGCGCCGAGGAAGCGGTCATTGGCGGTGAGCACATGCCCTTCCAGGTCGAACTCGATCAACGCGGTGGAACGCATCAACGCAGTGATGAGGTTTTCATGTTCACGCGAACTCTCGATGGTGCGGGTAAGGTCGCTGGAGAACATCGAAAACTGCTTGATGCGCCCCTCCGAACTGCGCACCGGCTGCACGATTGAGCGCAACCAGGCTTCCTTGCCATTGCCACGCATCAGGCGCACGGCGCCGGCAAAGTGTTCGCCGCGGGCCAGCGCCTGCTTGAAGCGCAGCTGGAACGGGTCCTGGCGCACATGGGCTGGCACCAGGTCTTCGATCGCGCGCCCGACAATCTCACCGAGTGAATAAGCCAGTTCCTGCAGGAAGTTGGCATTGGCCCACTCCACGCGGCCTTCAGGGTCCAGTGTCAGGCAGAGCATTTCGCTTTCCAGGCTCTCTTTCACCTGGAGCAAGCTCGACAATTCTTCGCGCAGAGCGGTCAGCTCTTGCTTCAGGCGGGTGTTGAACATGGGGCACCGTTAGGCAAGTGAGGTGGGTGTTCTAACCTGCATCGGCGCTGCCGGGGTTTTCTGAAGAGCGCTTGAGCCCTGGGCCCAACTATATTTTCAACCGCCATTGTTACGGCATACGCCCATGACCTGATACTCCAGGGTATTGAGCTTGCCGCTGGAGTCCTCATAGGTCATGCGCGACGGCACGGCGTTGCACGAACGGATCGGCGGCGTCACGTTGACGACCTTGGCAATGTCCAGGTCCATGCCATAGCGGTAGGCCTGGACCTCGGGCACCGGCTTGCCTTTTTTGATGGCGTAAGCGGCCATGGCTTTCTCATTGCGCTCCATCATCAGGGCAAAGGTGCGATCCCCGCCCCCTTCGGCCAGTGCGCCAAATGACAAGACTGCGGTTAATACACCCAAGCCTAATTTATAAAAGTTCATCACAGGTTCCTCGACTGGAAAGTTCAGTGTCGAGAGTAACCAGTGAACCCTGACGCCAGGTTCACCAGAACATTACTTATTTGTTAGATGGCCTTTAGTTTCCAAAATTGTAATGTGCAAGCCATGCAGCTGTTATCCGCCATTTGCAACTATCAACCAGGGCCAGATCAATAAAAACGCCCGCCTCTATAAGAGCCGATAACTGCCATCACCGAGGAGCGCATCATGAGCATTCGTCATTACACCCTTCCCTTTTCACTGATGGCTGCACTGCCCATGGCCGCCATGGCGGTGGAGGACAAGCCCGAGGGTTTTATCGAGGGCAGCCGCATCAACGTGCTGGCGCGCAATTTCTACTTCAACCGCGATGACCGCAAGGGCCAGTCCAGCCCTACTGGCAATGGCTATTCCGAAGCCTGGGCCCAGGGCTTTATTGGCAAATTCGAATCCGGTTTTACCCAGGGCACCGTGGGTTTTGGTCTGGACGCGTTCGCCATGTACGGCCTTACCCTTGACTCGGGCAGCGGCCGCAGCGGCGGCAAAGGCTCGTTCGGCGTGCTGCCGGTGAACAGCGACAACCAGCCGGAAAACAGCTACAGCAAAGTCGGCGGCGCTGCGAAACTGCGCGTGCTGGACACGGTGATCAAGGCCGGCGACGTGTTCCCACTCACCCCGGTCGTGGCCTACGGCGACTCTCGCTTGCTGCCCGAGAGCTTTCGCGGCGTCACCCTGCAAAACACCAGCCTGGAAGGCTTGAGCCTGCAAGGCGGACGCTTGAGCGGCATGAGCCAGCCCAGTGAAAGCGGCATGAACAAAGGCTTTGCCACCTTCTATGCGGGCAAGGTCGACTCGCCCTGGATCGCCTACTTCGGCGGTGACTACCAGCTCAACAGCCACCTGGGCTTTAGCCTCTACAGCAGCCGCCTGAAGGACGCATGGGATCAGTACTATTTGGGCAGCAACGCCAATTACGCGCTGAGCGACGACGTGTCGGTGTTCGGCGACTTCAACTATTACAAGGCCGTGGACGAAGGTCAGAAACGGCTCGGTGAGTTCGACAACAACATCTGGAGCGCCAGGCTCGGGGTCAAGGTCGGTGCCCACAGCGTGGCCGTGTCGCACCAGCGTAACAACGGTGACGATGACTTCGACTACCTGCGCCAGTCAGACTCGATCTTCCTCAATAACTCGATCCAGTACAGCGATTTCAACGCCCCCAAAGAGCGCTCATGGATGGTGCGCTACGACCTGGACATGCAGGCGTTCGGCATTCCCGGCCTGTCGTTCATGACCCGCTACGGCAAAGGCACCGGCGCCGACTACAGCAACGCCAATGCCGTGTATATGCGCCGCGATGCAGCGGGCAACCCCTTGACCGATCAACGCCGCTGGGAACGGGATATCGAGGCCAAGTACGTGGTGCAAAGTGGGCGTTTGAAAGACTTGTCCTTGCGCTTGCGCCAAGCCACGGTACGCTCCAGTGCGTTTGAGTCAGACTTGGAAGAAGTTCGTTTTATTGCCGAATACCCATTGGCCGTGCTGTAGCCCTTACATTCGCTCGCGATTAACTAACATCTGTTCACAAATAGTCGGTTATCAAAATTGTAATATTGGCCTCAGCTTCTCGTTAAGTGGAACTTTCTATACTCGCTTCAACTTATTCACCGAGCACATTCATCTCTGAAGCTTTTGTGTAGCTCCTTTGGAAAGAGATGAATTTTTAACGCCCCGCTTGGGGCGTTTTTTTTGCCTGCGGCGCCATGCGGCCGATGGTCGCAGTTGACCCTGAAGCTACTTTAGCCTTCAGACTTTTCCTACTCCGATAACCGCCGCCATAGGGACATGGGCGCCTTCTCTCCCCTAATTCAAGAGGTAACCCCCATGCGTATTCTTGTGGTTGAAGACGAGCAGAAAACCGCCGACTACCTGCAACAGGGCCTGAACGAAAGTGGCTACGTGGTCGACTGCGCCGCCAATGGCATCGACGGCCTGCACCTGGCCGGGCAACACGCCTATGAACTGGTGATTCTGGACGTCAACCTGCCGGGCAAGGATGGCTGGCAAGTGCTGGAAGAATTGCGCCGCAATGGCACCCAGCGCGTGATGATGCTCACCGCCCGTGGCCGGCTGGCTGACAAGATCAAGGGCCTGGACATGGGCGCCGACGACTACCTGGTCAAGCCGTTCGAGTTTCCCGAACTGCTGGCACGGGTGCGCACCCTGATGCGCCGCAGCGAGCACATTCCACAGCCGGAAGTGTTCCGCGTCTCGGACCTGGAACTGGACCCGCGCCGCCACCGCGCTTATCGCGGCGCCCGGCGCATCGACCTGACCACCAAGGAGTTCGCCCTGCTGCAAGTACTGATGCGCCAGACCGGCGAAGTGCTGACCCGCACACAGATTATTTCCCTGGTGTGGGACATGAATTTCGACTGCGACACCAATGTGGTGGAAGTCTCCATCAGCCGCCTGCGCGCCAAGGTGGATGACCAGAGCGAGGTCAAGCTGATCCACACCATTCGTGGCGTGGGGTACGTGCTGGAAGCGCGCCCATGAAGACCGGCAGCCTGTCGATGCGCCTGGGCCTGACGGTCAGCCTGATGGGCGCGGGCCTGGTGCTGCTGCTGGCAACCCTGGCCTACCTGGCCCTCACCCATGAGCTGGAAAAGCTCGCGCGCAAGAACCTGGAAAGCAAGATGGAACAGATCCAGCACAGCCTGGCCCTAGGCCTGGACGCCCATGGTATTCGCGCCCGCCCACACTCACTGATGGACCTGGTGATGGGCCACGACAACTTCCACCTGACCATTGTCGGCACCGCACCCGATAACAGCGTGCTGCTCAACGTCGGCAGCAAGCCTCAGGAACCACTGCTCACCGACTTCAAGCCACGGGAAACCCTGGGCTACCTCAATTGGGTCGACAGCTACGGCAACCAGATACTCAGTGCCTCCAGCCTGATGCGCCTGGCCAGCGGCGAGCGGGTGCGGGTGCTGCTGTCCCTGGACCGCATGGACGACCAGGCGCTGCTCAGTGCCTACCTGCGCGCCACGCTGATTGCGCTGCCGCTGCTGTTGATACTGATTGGCATGGGCGCCTGGTGGCTGGTGCAACGCGGCCTGGCGCCGTTGAAGCAGTTCAGCCAGGTGGCGGCGAAAGTCACCACCCAAGACCTCACCCATCGCTTATCCGTAGACAACCTGCCCCACGAACTGGGTGAACTGGCCCACGGCATCAACGTGATGCTCGACCGCCTGGATGCCGGGGTGCAGCAACTCTCGCAATTCTCCGATGACCTGGCCCACGAGCTACGTGCGCCCTTGACCAATCTGATGGGCAAGGCCCAGTTGACCCTGTCGCGCCAGCGCCCGCCGCAGGAATACAAGGCGGTGCTGGAATCCAACACCGAAGAGCTCGAACGCCTGGCGCGGATTGTCAGCGACATGCTGTTTCTGGCGCAGGTCAGCCACCCGGCGGCGCGAGCCTCATTCACCGAGGTGTCCCTGGCGCAGGAAGCCCAGCGCGTGATGGAGTTGTTTGCCCTGAGTGCCGAAGACAAACACGTCACCCTGAGCCTGCGCGGTGATGCCTGGGTGACCGGCGACCGCCTGATGATTCAGCGGGCGATTTCCAATTTGCTCTCCAATGCCATTCGCCACACACCCGAGGCCTCTACCGTGTTGCTGTTGGTGGAGACCTACGAGCAGAGCGTATCGCTGTCGGTGGGCAACCCGGGGCGAGGCATTGAAGCGCACCACCTGCCGCACCTGTTCGAACGGTTCTACCGCGCCGACAGCAGCCGTACCCGTGCCGAGGGCGGTACCGGGTTGGGGTTGGCCATTGTGAAGTCGATCATGCATTTGCATCAGGGCCATGCTCATGTCACCAGCCAGCCTGGGCGTTTTACGCGGTTCAGCCTGGTGTTTCCCCAGACTCTTGAAGCACCGCTGTCCCCTTGTGAGAGCGGGCTTGCTCGCGAAGGCGGTGTATCAGTCAGTACAGGTATCGACTGACCCGGCGCATTCGCGAGCAAGCCCGCTCTCACATTGGGGTTGCGGCGTCTTCGAGGTTGTCAGGTGATCTCTTCATCGCGGCGATGAGCCCATTGGTACAACGCCGGCAGCACCAGCAACGTCAGCAAGGTCGAAGAAATAATCCCGCCAATCACCACCGTTGCCAACGGGCGCTGCACTTCGGCGCCGGTGCCGGTGGCGAGGGCCATGGGGATAAACCCGAGGGACGCCACCAGCGCGGTCATCAGCACCGGACGCAGGCGGGTCAACGCGCCTTCGTGGATCGCCACCGATAACGAGCGACCTTCCTCGCGCAGGTTTCGGATGAAGGCGATCATCACCAGGCCATTGAGCACCGCCACACCTGACAAGGCGATAAAGCCCACCCCCGCTGAAATCGACAACGGGATATCGCGCAGCCACAGCGCCATGATCCCGCCGGTGAGCGCGAAGGGGATGCCGGTAAACACCAGCAGGCCGTCCTTGAGGTTGTTGAACATCATGAACAGCAAGCCGAACACCAGCAGCAACGCCACCGGCACCACGATGCGCAAGCGCTCAGAAGCCTCTTTCAACTGTTCGAACTGGCCGCCCCAAGTGGTCCAGTAACCGGCGGGGACTTTCACCTGGGTGGCGATGGCGGCCTCGGCCTCTTCGACAAACGAGCCGATATCGCGCCCGCGCACGTTGGCGCTGACGATCACCAGGCGTTTGCCGTTCTCGCGGCTGATCTGGTTAGGGCCCAGCACCAGGTCAAGGCTGGCAACCTGGGACAAGGCGATAAAGCCCAACTGCCCCGAGGTACTACTCGCCAGCGCCGGCACCGGAATCAACAGGCGTGACAAGCCGTCGATATCGGTGCGCAACGTGTCGGACAAGCGCACCACCATGTCAAAACGCCGATCGCCCTCGTACAACGTACCCGCCTGGCGCCCACCGACAGCGACGGCGATGGTGTCCTGCACATCGCCCACATTCAGGCCAAAGCGAGCGGCTTTGTCGCGGTCGATATTGATGGTCAGCACCGGCAGGCCGGAGGTCTGTTCCACCTTCACTTCCGAGGCGCCGTTGAGTTTCTGCAAGGTCTCGGCGATTTCCCCGGCGGTGGTGTTGAGCACCGCCATGTCATCGCCAAACACCTTCACTGCCACGTCGCTGCGCACCCCGGAAATCAGCTCGTTGAAGCGCAACTGGATCGGCTGCGACAGCTCATACACGCTGCCCGGCACAATCGCGCTGGCCCGTTGGATGTCAGCGATGATTGCCTCGCGGGACTTTTTCGGGTCTGGCCACTGGTCCTTGGGTTTGAGCATCACGTAGCTGTCGGAGATATTCGGCGGCATCGGGTCGGATGCAATTTCCGCCGTACCGGTGCGCGCAAAAACGCGCTCGATTTCCGGCACTTGGGCCAGCAAGGTTTTTTCCAGTTGCTGCTGCATCTGAACCGATTGCGTCAGGCTGGTGCCGGGCACACGCAGCGCCTGTTGGGCAAAGTCGCCTTCGCTGAGGCTGGGGATAAATTCACTGCCCATGCGGCTGGCGACCAACCCCGACACGACGATGGTCAGTGCGGCCAGGCCGAACACCAGGGGCCGACGCACCATCACCCAGTTGAGCACCGGGTCATACACCCGACGCGCACTGCGCATGACGAAGTTTTCTTCTTCCTTGACCTTGCCGGTGACGAACAACGCAATCGCTGCCGGTACGAAGGTCACCGACAGAATCATCGCGCCGAGCAAGGCAATCACCACCGTGAAAGCCATGGGGTGGAACATCTTCCCGGCCACGCCCGTGAGAGCGAAGATCGGCAGGTACACCACCATGATGATCAACTGCCCGAAGATCAGCGCACGTCGCGCCTCCTTGGCCGCGGCGAACACTTCGTGCAGGCGCTCACTGCGGGTCAATAGCCGGCCATGCCGGTGTTGCGCGTGGGCCAGGCGGCGGATGGCGTTCTCGACGATCACCACCGCACCGTCAACGATAATGCCGAAGTCCAGCGCGCCCAGGCTCATCAGGTTGGCGCTGACTTTGTTGGTGAACATGCCGGTGAAGGTGAACAGCATCGCCAGCGGAATTACCATCGCCGTGATCAGCGCTGCACGGATATTACCCAAGAACAGGAACAACACCGCCACCACCAGCAATGCACCTTCGAAGAGGTTTTTCTTCACGGTGGCGATGGCTTTTTCCACCAGGTTGGTGCGGTCGTAAACGGTGACCGCCACCACACCTTCGGGCAGCGAGCGGTTGATCTCCTCCAGCTTTTTCGCCACCGCCTGGGACACGCTGCGGCTGTTCTCACCGATCAACATGAACACCGTGCCCAGCACCACTTCACGGCCATTTTCGGTGGCGGCGCCGGTACGCAGCTCACGACCAATGTCGACCTGGGCCACATTGCGCACGCGGATCGGCGTGCCGTCCGAGGTGGTGATGACAATGTTGGCGATGTCGTCGATAGACGCCACCTGGCCCGGCGCGCGGATCAACAACTGTTCGCCGCTGCGCTCGATGTAACCGGCGCCGACGTTGGCGTTGTTACGCTCCAGCGCCGTGACCAGATCGTTGAGGGTCAGGTTGTAAGCGGCCAGACGCTTGGGGTCTGGCGCAATCTGATATTCCTTGGCGAAGCCGCCAATGGTATTGATCTCGGCCACGCCCGGCACGTTGCGCAGCTGCGGTTTGATGATCCAGTCCTGGATCACCCGCAGGTCGGTGGGGGTGTACGGGGTGCCGTCCTCTTTGCGCGCGCCGTCCTCGGCTTCGACGGTCCACAGGAAAATTTCCCCGAGGCCGGTGGAAATCGGCCCCATCGCGGTTTCGATGCCGTCGGGCAATTGCTCACGGGCCACTTGCAAGCGTTCGTTGACCAGTTGGCGGGCAAAGAACAGGTCGGTGCCGTCCTTGAAAATCACCGTGACCTGGGACAAACCGGAACGCGACAGCGAACGCGTCTGCTGCAGGCCCGGCAGGCCGGCCATGGCCGTCTCGATGGGAAAGGTAATGCGCTGCTCGGTTTCCAGCGGCGAAAAACCGGCCGCCGCCGAGTTGATCTGCACCTGTACGTTGGTGATGTCAGGCACCGCGTCGATGGGCAGTTTCTGATAGCTGGCGATGCCGACACCGGCCATCAACAGCACCGCCAGCAACACGATGATGCGCTGCTCGATGGCGAATTGGATAAGGCGCTCAAACATGGGGAATCACTCGCAGGATCAATGGGCGTGTTCGGCCGAGCCTTTGCCCAGTTCGGACTTGAGGATGAAGCTGCCAGCCGTCGCCACCTGCGCGCCGGCCTCCAGGCCTTTGCGCACTTCGACGTAGCCGTTTTCACTGACGCCCAGTTCAAGATGGCGGGTGATAAAGCCGTCCGCGGTGCGCACAAACACCGAGGGTTTGTCCTCGACGGTCTGGATCGCGGTTTGCGGTACGGTGACCTTGGCCTGGTAGGTATCGGTGGCCACCTGCACGGACACGAACAAGCCCGGGCGCCAGACGTCGTCGGGGTTGGGCACCGTCACACGCACGGTGGCGGTGCGCGTTTGCTCACCGAGCAAGTTGCCCACATAGGCCACGGTGCCCAGCACTTCGGTGCCCATTTCCGTCGAGCTGACTTTCACCGGTTTGCCCACGCGCACCTTGTTCAAGTTCTTGGGAAACACGCCGAAGGTGACCCACACCTGGGACAGGTCCGAGAGGGTGAAGGCATTGCTGGTTTCACTGACCACCTCGCCCACCCCCAGGTGTTTTTCCACCACCACACCGGCGAAGGGCGCACGCAGTTCATAACGATTGCCGCCGGCCAATACCGCGCTACCGCTGAGCGCAGTCATCTTTTGTCGCGCATTGTTCAGGGCGATTTCGGCTTCTTGCAGGGTTTGGCGCGCCAGCAGGTAATCCTGTTCGGCAGAGATTTTGTCCTGCCACAACTGACGCTCGCGCTGGAAGGTGGTGCGCGCCAGTTCGACCCGGCGCTCGCTGGCGGCCAGTTCGCTGCGCTGGTCGGAAATCTGCTGGCTGGCGATCACCGCCAACAGTTCGCCCTTTCTCACCGACTGGCCCAGGTTGACCTTCACCGCCTCCACCACGCCCGCCGCACGGGGCACGATGTGGGAGGTGCGGTCTTCATCAAAACGCACCTCGCCCGGCAGCGTCAGCACGGTGCTGATGGCGCGCGGTTGCGCCTGGGCCAACTGGATGCCGGCGGCTTGAATCTGCTGCTCGGTGAGTTCGAGCTTGCCTTCTTCTTCCTCGGCGTGGGCCAAGCCCGACAGCATCAGGCCCAGGGCGACGGCGAGCGCCATGCCATGTTTTTTGTTCATCAGGAGACTCCAGGAAAAATCAAAATCGGGCGAGGTCGCCGTAAATGCGTTCGATGCGTACCCAGGCCTCGGTGGCCTGGGCGGTGGCCGCAAGGTATTGGGTACGGGCCGCGATCAAGGTGCGCTGGGCGTCGAGCACGTCGAGGAAGTTGAACTTGCCCATCTCGAAGCCACGGGTGGCGCTGTCTACCGCACTTTGTGCGGCGGGCAGGATCTGCTGGTTGAACGCACGCACTTCGGTGTTCGCGGTTTGCCACAGGTCCAGGGCCTGGCGGGTTTCGGTACGCAGGCGCAACTCGGCGGCGTTGCGCAAGTCGCGGGCCTGGTCGGCGCGTCGGTTGGCCGCGAGGATGTTGCCCTGGTTGCGGTTGAACAGCGGAATGGGCATCGACACGCCCACCAGGTTCACCCGTTCGCGTACGCTGGCGTCGTATTGGCTGCCGATGGACACGTCCAGGTCCGGAATGCGCTGGGCTTTTTCCAGGCCCACGCTGGCTTCGTTCTGCACAATGTTGAGTTCGGCCAGACGCAGTTCCGCAGTCTGTTCAAGACGAGCCAGCAATGGCGCCGCGGCGGGTAACGCCGGCACGGAAGTGCTTGGCGTAGCGACGGCCTGGAAGTCGGTGGCGGCGCTGCCGGTGCTGGTGGCCAGGCGACGGTAGGCGTCAGTGAGGCCGATCTGGGCGCGGTTCAATTCCAGGCGGATTTCCGACACCTGCACCTGGGCGCGAGTGGCTTCCACGGGTGACGACTTGCCAGCGGTGACGCGCCCGTTGGCGACCACCAGGCCGCGTTCGGCAAGGGTCATGGAGCGTTGCGCCAGGTCGAGGCGTTCCTGGGCACGCAAGGCACCGTAGTAGCTGTCGATGACCTCGGCGCGCAACAAGTTGCGACGCTGCTCCAGGGTCAGCGCGGCGGCATCCTGGGCGCGGGTGGCCACTTCGATACGCGCACCGCGCTTGCCGCCCAGTTCCAGGGTCTGGCTGAGCTTGATGCTGGTGGTGCGGCTGTTGCGGCGGGTGTCTTCGGCGTCCCAGGAGGCCACCGGGTTGGGGATCAGGCCGGCCTGTTGGCGACCGCCCTGGGCGATGTCGATTTCCCATTGTGCGGCCGCCAGGTCCGGGTTGTTGGCGAAGGCGGTTTGCAAGGCTGCATCGAGGGTGAGGGGTTGTGCCTGGGCGGCGTTTGCGGATATCCACAATGCCAATACCGCCGCCCCCAACAGTGTTCTAACAAAAATTGCCATAACGAGAGTTCCACGCCCATGAAGTCGCTGAGGTTTCCCAGCGGGGGCAATGTAGCTTTCGGTACTTATCAGGGCCGTGGGCGAAAGATTACAAATCCGTTAGCCAGGCTCAGGCATGCACTTCGTCGTGATCGTCATGTTGAAAACCCTCGCCCTCCACTTGGATCGTGGCGTGGGAAATATCGAATTGTTCGTGCAGTAACTCCGTCACTCGGCTGAGGATCTGTTGCTCGCTGCCTTGGGACGCATCCGCGACCAGGTGCGTACTCAGCACGTTCTTGCCACTGGTGAGGGCCCAGATGTGCAGGTCGTGCACGTCCTTGACCCCAGGCACGCTGCGAATGCCCTGCTCCACCTGCTCGATATCCACCCCCTCCGGCACACCTTGCAACAGGATGTTCATGCTCGCCTTGAGCAACGTCCAGGTGCGCGGCAGCACCCAAAAACCGATGGCGGCCGCGACCACGGAATCAACCCATCCCCAGCCGGTGAACATGATCACCAGCGCGGCAATGATCACGCCGACGGAGCCCAGCATGTCGCTCCAGACTTCCAGGTAGGCGCCCTTGACGTTAAGGCTCTCGCCGCTGGCGGCGCTGAGCAGACGCATGGAGATCAGGTTGACCACCAGCCCCAGCAGCGCAATCACCAGCATGCCGGTGGACTGGATCTCGGCAGGTGCCTGCAGCCGCTGGTAAGCCTCGTACAAGATGTAGAACGCCACGGCGAACAGCAGCAATGCATTGAAGGCGGCTGCCAGGATCTCGAAGCGCGCATAACCAAAGGTGCGCTTGCGGTCTGCCGGGCGCTTGGCGACCTGGATCGCCACCAGGGAAATCGCCAAGGCCAGGGCGTCGGTCATCATGTGCGCTGCATCGGACAACAGCGCCAGGCTGCCGGTGACAAAGGCACCGATGACTTCGGCGAGCATGAAGCTACCGGTGAGCCCCAAGGCGATCCATAACTTGCGTTCGTGGCCGGCGCGTACTTGGGCGTGGCTGTGTCCTGCGCTCATGAAATGTCCTCGTGGGTTGGGATGGGGCGGATCATAGAGCTATAGGCCAGATCCACGGGCATGGTTTGCAAAATTGTCATCTGAGCGCCAGAGGGTCGTTAGCTTCGGGCGCACCAAAATCGTTCATGCACGCGCAGGGAAAGCTCTATCAGGTATGCTTTTCAGGCTGAAACAAAAAGAAACATATTAGCCAACCTGCTCGATAAGGAGTCCCGTTTTGGAGTTATCGACTGCCGCGTGGATGGTTCACGACACCCGCCTCATGCTCTGCGTGCTGTTGGCGATCGCCAGCATCATCGTGCTGATCAGCGCGACCAAACTGCCGCCGTTCCTGTCCATTCTGATCGGCACCTTTATCGCCGGGGTCGGCGCCGGCCTGCCGCCGGAAGAAGTGGCCAAGGCGTTCAGCAAAGGCGCCGGGGCGATTCTAGGGGAAGCCGGGATCATCATTGCCCTGGGTGCGATGCTCGGCGCGCTGATGGCCGAATCCGGCGCGGCCGACCGTATTGCCACCACGTTGCTCGGGCTGGGCAAGGGCAAGTCATTGCCTTGGGTGATGGCGTTAGTCGCCATGGTCATCGGCCTGCCGCTGTTCTTCGAAGTGGGCCTGGTGATGATGGTGCCGATCATCTTTGTGATGGCCAAGCGTTCGAACCAACCGTTGCTGAAAATCGCCATCCCGGCACTGGCGGGCATGACCACCCTGCATGCCTTGATGCCACCTCACCCTGGGCCGCTGATCGCCGTGAGCGCATTGCACGCCGACCTGGGCCTGACCATGTTGCTGGGCTTTTGCCTGGCGGTGCCGGCCGTGATCCTGGCCGGGCCGCTGTATGGCAACTGGTTGTCCAAGCGCCTGCACGTGGATGAACCGGCCGATATCGGCGCCTTGTTCAGCGCACCGCCCAAGGCCCCGCGCCAGCCGAGCTTCGGTGTGTCGCTGCTGATCATTCTGTTGCCGGTAATCCTGATGCTCGGCAGCACCTTGGCCAAAGTCGCGTTGGCGCCGGAAAGCACCCTCGCCCTGGCCTTGAAGTTCCTCGGTGAACCGCTGGTCGCCCTCGGCCTGGCCGTAATCGCCGCGGTCGTCTGCCTGGGTTGGGCGGCGGGCATGCCACGCGCCGACGTCGGCAACACCCTGCGCAAAGCGCTGGCGCCCATCGCCGTACTGCTGCTGACCATCGGCGCCGGCGGCGGCCTCAAGCAAACCCTGCTGGACGCCGGCGTCAGCCAGACCATCAGCAAAGTCGCCGAAGGCGCGCACATGCCCTACCTGCTGCTGGCCTGGCTGATCGCCGTGGCCCTGCGCCAAGCCACCGGCTCGGCCACCGTGGCCACCACCACGACCGCCGGCATCCTCGCGCCGATGATGGCCGGGTTGGCGGCGACGCAAAGCTCATTGGTCGCCCTGGCCATCGGCGCCGGCTCGGTGTTCTTCTGCCACGTCAACGACGCCGGGTTCTGGATGGTGCGTGAGTACTTTGGCTTGCAGTTGAAACAGACGATTTGGGTGTGGTCGGTGTTGCAGACGATTGTTTCGGTGGTTGGGTTGGTGGGTACCCTGGTGCTTTGGCACTTTTTGACTTGAGTGTCATATCGAGGGGAGACTTTCCTCCCCTCAATTATCAGTGATGCAAGACGAAGCGCGCGTCGAGTTTACCGAGCAATTCAAAAGTATTCATGTAAGGCACGTCAAACAATGAGCACACATTGGGAATGGTGAATTTACGCTTGATATCAGGGTTATAAACTTCGTGCGTGACAACCACGGCGCCTGTAGCCATTGCCTTGGCTATCAACCAAGCATCTGCGCCCTCAAGAAACTCTTCTAAAGCACCGACTTTCATCACCGGTACCTGCTGGGCAATTTTTGAGACAATATTCCCATAGGCCGCTTGAGTCCGTTGATCATTCGAATCTTCAAACAGGCTGGCATTACCTTTCACCCATTGGGTCAACTCGTCATTGCCTTTAGCCAACTCGTCCCTGACTGGGACAATACTGGCAATTTCCAAAGCTTGATGCTGCTGAAGTATCCATGCCCAATAACCTGGGCAAATCGTCATACCGTAATAGCGATTTTTGGCCTCGATCAACGTATTCGAATCCAATAGATGCTTCATGCCGATAGCTTCATCCCGTAAGTCTTCAACTTGGCCGGCTGCACACCCAGCAGTTTCCCAGCATCTCGCAGCAAAATCCGCCCGCTCTGCGCTTCTGCAAGAACAGCCTTGCTCAACCGGGTGCTGTTCCTGATAGCCGCTACGCGGTAGTAATCCCCGCCACTGCCGCCCTTATCTCGATACTCTTGCAGGACCCGACGGTAGTAAGCGCCGTATTGTTCACTACTGATGTGGCCAAGATCACGGGCACGACGGGCTATTACCAATGTGCTGACACGGAAGCGTCCGGCCAAGGGCGCCAGGTTTTCTTCCCAATGAAGAGCCGAATTCCAGTGCGCCCGAAAATCATCCTCTGGCGCAAGAAACTCCCCTGCCACCGCATTACAAAAGGCCTCCTCCTGACGAGCGCCTTGACTGCTGCCATCAGATACGCCCGTGCTACCAATCCAGATATGCGCCAGTTCATGCATCAATGTAAAAAGACGTGCCGTGGGCGCGTCCGCACTATTGATGAAAACTACAGGAGCCATAGGATGACTGACCGCAAATCCCCGAAACTCACTGACATCAAGTTTCCGATGGGTATTGCCTAAGGCAACACCACTGCGCATTACAAGAATTCCGGCCTCTTCCGCGCCGCTGACCAGCGCCCTCACATAGTCTTCATAACTCATTCGGGCAAAAGAACTTGTCACGCCAAGTACGCGCCGAATATCTGCAACCACCTCTTTTATTGGCGAACGGATACTGAAACTTCCTACGAAGGACAGAGCAGAACGCTCGTGATCCTGCAGGTATTCCAAATACCAGTCCTGCTTGCGGAGCACATCCCTTACAGTGTCCATCAGGTTCAAACTTGGCTTGTCTGGAAAAACGCCACCCACGGTCCGCAGGTCGGGAAGAGGAAGTTGCTCGGGCGGGGGCGTACTGAGAAAGAGATAGCCAAAAGGCACATGCACAAGTGCAGCCCACTTTTGCGCCTGGTTGAAAGAGGGAAGGCTCTGACCATCCTCCCACTCCTTCAGCTTTTCCAATTTGACCATCAGACCTTTAGCAACCTGCTCTTGAGACAGCCCCGCCCGCTGGCGAGACCAGGGCAGGATTGCAGAGTTGATATAGGCAGTCTGGGACATAGGGTAAATGTGTTCGTCAAGAATGGACGTGACTATAGAAGCGAGCTACCTACCCGTCAATTAATGGCCCCAGGTGCCATTTGTAACAGCGTCTATAGCGTGGCGCTTGCCAAACAGCGCCACACTCGCCACCCCCACCGCCCCCATCACTACGCAATACCCCACGCAGATCCACGGGCTGGTCGGCATCAGCGCGATCAACAACAACGGCGTAGTGCTTGCCCACAGCGCATAGGCGATGTTGTAAGTGAAGGAAATCCCCGACACCCGCACCTGCGCCGGAAACAGCCCGACCATCACCGACGGCACCGCGCCCACCACGCCGCAACTCAGGCCCGCCACGGCATACGCCGCGCCGAGCCACACACCGCCGGCGATCAGGCTGGCGTACAGCAGCGCAATGCCCACCGGCAGCAACAGGCTGTAGACCAATACCGCGCGCCATGCGCCGATGCGGTCCACCAGCAGGCCGGCGAGGACGCAGCCGATATTCAGGAAGACGATGCCCAGGGCACTCAGGGCGAAGGTATGGCTGGGGCTCATGCCGAAGGTTTTCTGCATCATGGTCGGGGTGATGACCACCAGCACCACCACGGCAGACGTCAGCACGCAGGTAAGGATCATCGCCGGCAACAGCACAGCGCGATGGTCGCGCAGCACGGTGCGCAAGGGCATTTCGGCGGCGGCTTGGCGGCGCGCCTGCATTTCCAGGAACACCGGGGTCTCGCTGAGCCAGCGGCGCAGCCATACGCCGATCACACCGAACACGCCGCCGAGCAGGAAGGGGAAGCGCCAGGCGTAGTCGAGGATTTCGGCCGGGGTGAAGACTTGCGCGAGCAAGGTGGCGGTCAGCGCCCCCAGCAGGTAACCGAAGGTCAGGCCAGCCTGCAAAAAACCCAAGGCATAGCCACGGTGGTGACGCGGTGCGTGCTCGGCGACGAAGGTCCAGGCGCTGGGCACTTCGCCGCCCACCGCTGCGCCTTGCAGCACGCGCAGCGCCAGCAGGATCAGCGGGGCGAAATAGCCGATTTGCGCGTAGGTCGGCATGATGCCGATCAGCAGGCAGGGCAAGGCCATCATCAGGATGCTCAGGCTGAAGACGCGCTTGCGCCCCAGGTGATCGGCGAAGTGCGCCATCAGGATGCCGCCCAGTGGGCGGGCGAGGTAGCCGGTGACGAAGATGCCAAAGCTTTGCAGCAGGCGCAGCCACTCGGGCATTTCTGGGGGGAAGAACAGTTGGCTGAGGGTCAGCGCAAAGAACACGAAGATAATGAAGTCGTAGATTTCCAGGGCGCCGCCGAGGGCGGCCAGGCCCAGGGTTTTGTAGTCGGAGCGGGAAAAACGCTGCGCCCGTGGGGAAAAGGTGGCAGTCATGTGCAGGCTCGGCAGACAAACAAAATGGCGTGCAGGTTATGAGCTGAGCCCATCGATGGCAATCGCGACGGATATATTTGTTTTACTCATTGATCGTTGAAGATAACTACATTCCCAAATCAATGGCCGTAGAGGAACATGCCGTAAAACTGCCAAACCCCATAATAACTACAAGAGGAAAGACTCGTGGCCGATGCTATCGAAGACAGCCGCTATGCCCGATTTGCCCTGCGTTGCTCCAACTTCGCCGAACGCTGGTTTCCTGACTCCTGGGTGTTTGCCGCCCTCGCCGTGATCATCGTCGCCGTGGCGACCCTGGGCATGGGCGCCGCACCGGCCGAAGCGGCCAAGGCATTTGGCGACGGGTTCTGGAGCCTGATCCCGTTCACCATGCAGATGGCCTTTGTGGTGATCGGCGGTTACGTGGTCGCCAGTTCACCGCCGGCGGTGAAGTTGATCGACCGCCTGGCGCGCATTCCCAAGAATGGCCGTTCGGCCGTGGCCTGGGTGGCGTTGATCTCCATGGTAGCGTCGTTGCTTAACTGGGGCCTGTCCCTGGTGTTCGGCGGTTTGCTGGTGCGGGCATTGGCCCGGCGCACGGATTTGCGCATGGACTACCGCGCCGCTGGCGCTGCTGCGTACCTGGGTCTGGGGGCCGTATGGGCGCTGGGGCTGTCGTCGTCGGCCGCGCAGTTGCAGGCCAACCCGGCCAGCTTGCCGCCGTCGATTCTGTCGATCACCGGCATGATCCCGTTCACCGAAACCATTTTCCTGTGGCAATCCGGCGTGCTGTTGCTGGCGCTGATCGTGGTGTCGCTGATCATCGCCTACGCCACCGCACCTGGCCCCAACAGCGCCCGGGATGCCAAGGCCTGCGGCATTGACCCGGCCTTCAACCTGCCCAAGCCGCAGGCGCCGACGCGCCCCGGTGAATGGCTGGAACACAGCCCGTTGCTGACGATTCTGCTGGCGTTGCTGGCGGCCGGCTGGCTGTTCCATGAGTTCTCGACCAAGCCGGCGATCAGCGCCATCTCGGGGCTCAACACTTATAACTTCCTGTTCATCATGGTGGGCGCGCTGCTGCACTGGCGCCCGCGCAGCTTCCTCGATGCCGTGGCCCGTGCGGTGCCGACCACCACCGGCGTGCTGATCCAGTTCCCGCTGTACGGTTCGATCGCCGCACTGATGACGGTGGTCAAGGGCGGCGACGGCCAGACCTTGGCGCACCATATCTCGACGTTCTTCACCTCCATCGCCTCCCACGACACCTACGCCCTGCTGATGGGTGTGTATTCGGCGGTGCTGGGTTTCTTCATCCCCTCGGGTGGCGGCAAGTGGATCATCGAAGCGCCGTACGTGATGCAAGTGGCCAATGACCTGCAATACCACCTGGGCTGGGCGGTGCAGATCTACAACGCCGCCGAGGCGCTGCCGAACTTGATCAACCCGTTTTATATGTTGCCGTTGCTGGGTGTGCTGGGGCTGAAGGCGCGGGATTTGATCGGGTTTTCGTTTGTGCAGTTGCTGGTGCACACGCCGCTGGTGTTGTTTTTGCTGTGGGCGTTGGGGACGACGTTGAAGTATTTGCCGCCTGTGATGCCCTGAATAAAGGGTGACCGCAACTGTTGGTAGAACAGCTGCGGTCAAGGATTTACAGGAAGGCGGGCCAATAGATCAGGTAAGGCACTCTGTATCGTGTCCCAAACAACATCCAAGTTGATATCGAAGTAACCATGAGCGATTCGGTTGCGCATCGCTCGCATATTGCGCCAAGGAATATGTGAATGGCGTGCCGCGAAGTCCGGATGCTGATCCATGATTTTCGTCGACGCTTCACCAATGATAATCAGGCTCATGACCACAGCTTGTTGTGTTCGCCGGTCCTCCAAAAACTCTTCTTTGTTCAAGCCCTCTACAAAAGTGATCACGTCAGTGGCAGCTTGCCTTATGTGCTACAGATAATCCCCTAGCCGACTTTCCGTCATACTGGCCGGGCCTCCGCTAGCACTTTATCGCGGAATTTCAAAGGCAAGTCACCAGGCGTAAGCAGGTCGACATTAACGCCGAGCAAGTCCTCAAGCTCGACCTGCAACCCACCGAGATCAAAGAGCGTTGTGCCCGGCGGCGCGTCTACCAGCAAATCAAGATCACTGCCTTCTTGGTCAGTCCCCATCAGTACCGACCCAAATACTCTGGGATTGGAAATACGGAAACGCCCGACCACTTCTCGTACAGCCGTTCGTTGCAGATCAAGTGCAGTTGAAGGTCTCACGATTCACCTCAGTGATGTGCATTAGAAGGGCAGTCTAGCAGCGCTTGAGCCGTGTAGACACGCCCCGCCCATCACCCGCCTGTCTTTGTTCCGTCACATTCCATTGCTACCGTCCTGCGAAATATCTTGCAACATCTCGCTAAGGACTCCCCCGCAATGAGTGACGAGCACAACGACCACCCTGCCCACGACTGCGCCCCCAAAACGCCGGTAGACACCAGCCGTCGGCGCTTCCTCGGCGGTGCGGCGGTGTTGGGCGTGGGTGCGACGTTGAGTGCCTGCGGCAATACCAGCGAAGCACCGAGCCCACCCGTGACCCGGCCGCTCACGCCCCAGGAGTTGGATAAGGCATTGCGCGAGCAGGTGAAGGCCGTGGTGGTGATTTACGCCGAGAACCGCAGCTTCAACAACCTGTTCGCAGATTTCCCCGGGGTGGAGAAACCGCTGTCGGCGTTAACCGCCAAGGACTTCCAGCAGCGCGACCGCGATGGCAGCGTATTGTCTGCCCTGCCACCGAGTTGGGGCGGCGTGTTGCAGGTCGGCCCGCAAACGGTGGACGGGGTGACTTACCCCAGCGAAGTGCAATTCCAGCAAAACCTGCCCAACGCACCCTTCGCCCTCAAAGGCCCGCAGGGCGAAGACCTGCCATTGAGCCTGGTGACTCGCGACCTGTGGCACGTGTTCTACCAGAACCAGATGCAGATCAACGGCGGCAAGAATGATGGTTTTGTCGCCTGGGGCGATTCCGGTGGACTGGTGATGGGCCATTACGCCCAGAGCCGTTATGCCCTGCGCCTGTGGGACGTGGCCAAGGAGTTTGTGCTGTGCGATAACTTCTTCCAGGGCGCGTTTGGCGGCTCGTTCCTTAACCATCAGTACCTGATCAGCGCCACCGCGCCGTTTTATCCCAATGCCGCGCAGTCGGTGGCCAAGGCGCAGATCGCCACGCTGCAAAGCGATGACCCCAGCGACACGCGCCTCAAGCCCTTGAACACCTCCCCGGCCAGCGCCATGACCGGCCCGCCACAATTTGGCCCCAGCGCGCTGACTCCCGATGGTTACGGCGTAAACACCCTGGCCCCACCCTACTGGCCCACCTGGATCCGCGACCCGCAAAACCCGGATTATTCCAAGCCCGACCTGCCCAATGTGCTGGTGCCGCAAACCCACGAGCATATTGGCGACAAGCTGTCGAAAAAGAACATCGACTGGGCCTGGTACGCCGGTGCGTGGCAAGCCACCCTGGAGCAGTTCAAGGACTCCGGCGGCATCCCCAAGATTCCGAATTTCCAGTACCACCACCAGCCGTTCAATTACTTCAAGCAGCAAGGGCCGCAAAACCCGGCAGAGCGTGCCAAGCGCCTGCGCGACGGCGGTTTGGGCGATGAGTCGAGCACCAACCGGTTCTTCGCCGACGCCCAGGCCGGCAAGCTGCCTGCCGTGAGTTTCTACAAACCCCAGGGCAACCTGAACATGCACGCCGGTTATGCCGATGTGGCCTCGGGCGACCGCCATATCGCCCGCGCCTTGAAGGTGCTGCAAGAAAGCCCGCAATGGAAAAACATGGTGGTGGTGGTGACCGTGGATGAAAACGGCGGCTGGTGGGACCACGTGGCGCCGCCCCAGGGTGACCGCTGGGGCCCGGGCTCGCGGGTTCCGGCGCTGGTGGTGTCGCCGTTTGCACGCAAAGGCACGGTGGACCATACGGTGTACGACACGGCATCGATCCTGCGTTTGATCACACGGGTGTTCCAGTTGGAGACCCTGGACGGCCTCAAGCAGCGCGATGACGCGATGATCGCGCGCGGCCAGAAGCCCATGGGCGATCTGAGCAATGCCTTGCAGTTCAGCCTGTAGGGGCTTATCCAATAACGACATGCCAGGCGATTTAACACGCGATTTTCCTGGTCAGCCGCTACTGTGTGCAGGTGGGCTTCCATCCCGCGCAGACGGGCTTCGCTGACAAGGAATCGACTATGTTTAAACCGACCAGGCTGTCCTTCACCCTCGCCGCACTACTAGCGAGTGCGGTCGTACAGGCCGACATCGAGGTGCCACTGGGCAGCACGCAGCGCGTCACCCAGTTGTTCGCGTACCCCAACAATTGCAATGTGATCTGCTTCCGGCCATGGTCACTGGAGCAGACCGCCGAACACTATTTGAACCAGAGCCTGCAACGTGACGGTTACAGCCGGGCCAAGGTCAGTGTGAAGACCCACGACGGTCAGGTCACGGCGACCTTCAGCGGCGTGCCAGACGGTTATGGCCAGCCGCTGACCACGCTGCTCAATACCGCCGATCTCGCTTACCAAGGTGCCCGCCAGCTCAACAGTGACGGCAAATGGGCCTACAACTGGTACCTGTTCCTGCCGTTGGGCATGGCCCTGGAAAACCGTAAAAGCATCGAGCTGTTGCACTTCCCGCCGGATTACTCGCTGACCCAGGCCCAGGATTACCTGGAATCGGCCACCACCGACCGCTGGGCCACCTTGTTAAGCGAAAACGGCGTACCGGCCACGGAAACGCCGGCGTACCAGACCATCATCGATATCGCGCCCATCGCTGCGCCGTCCAATGCCGGCAAAGACCTGGAAACCGTCTATGGCTACTTCACCGACTACCAGACCCGCATGGTCAAGGAACTGAGCCTGCGCCCTGGCGGCGCGTTGCCGATGGTGGCCTTCGGCGCGCCGGTGCGCAGTTGGATCAAGCAACAATACGGGCAAACCGTGGGTGTGCTGAGCCTGGCACAGATCAGCCCGGAGCCCGGCAAAACCGTCGCGGTATTGGGCGCCAACCACCCAAGCTACATTTGGTACGCGGCCAGCCCCGACAGTTATGACGGTGACGAACAAAAGGCCGACGACGCCGGCTTGAAAGTGATGGGCCAGGACTTGAGCGCCGCCTGCTGGCAAGCCGGCATGGGCCAGAAACCCGCCAGCGATGCCAATGTATTGCTCAAGGCCTGCCTGAATACGTGGCAGGTCACGCGCAAGGAGCAGACGTGTGAGCTGTTCTACACCTCCGTGCGCCACCTGACGCCCGAGCAGGCCAACGCCAAGTGCGCCACAGCGCCTATCAAGGCACAGTTGAAACAGCTGAGAAATGCCGCCCCCGCCCCCACGGTCACAGCCCCCGCGCTTTAAGGGGAAAAAACCGTTTCTACTGTCAACTTTGACAGTAGAAATAGGATCCCACTTCGGCGAATCTAGGGCCGCGCCCATTTGCTGCAAGACTGGCCGTCACACCCGCAGGTCCATGCAGCCCCGCTCAGGAGAGTGATGAAAACTCGAGCCATGGATAAGGCTGAAACGGCTGTGAATGACTGCCTCTATCCCTTCAAGACGCTGCTCGTGGAACAGGGTTACCCCTCGACCGAGCACTTTGAGGTCAAGCAAGAGGCTGAAGGGGTTGCGGCCAGGGTCACGGCGCGCGTGGCCTTTGAGAGTCGCACGCGCATTGCTAAGGTTTCCGGTTATGCCGTGAGCGAACGGCGCCCGTACACGCTGCAACTGTCACCCCGCATCCACTTGTACGATGGTTGGCTCTGCGGCCTGTTACAGCACTCCTGCAACCCGAACGTGTTTCTAGACACGACGTACCTGGAGCTATGGACGGTGCAACCCATCGGCGCCGGCAGCTTGCTGACGCTGGATTACGCCACCACCGAAGACACCCTGGCCCGGCAGTTCGCATGCCATTGCGGCGAGCTGAACTGCCGGGGCTGGATCACCGGCAACAAGGAGCCGCTGAACGCCGAAGGCCAGGCCTTCATGGCCTGGTGGCGCGAGCACAAGCGACCTTAGGCTTCGCCCAACGGGCGCAGGCGGTATTGCGGCGGCAGTTGCTCAAAGCCACTGATGGTGGTGTTCAAACTCTTCCAACGGCCGTCCTTGATGCCATAGATACAGCCATGGATCGACAGGCTCTGCCCACGGTGCCAGGCATTTTGCACAATGCTGGTGTGGCCGACGTTGGCCACCTGCTGGATCACGTTGAGTTCGCACATGCGGTCCACGCGCTCTTCTTCGGTCGGCAACTGGGCCAGCACATCGCGGTTTTCGTAGTAAAGGTCGCGAATAGTGCGCAGCCAGCCATCGATCAAGCCGAACTGACGGTCCTGCATCGACGCACGCACGCCACCACAGCCGTAGTGGCCAGTGACGAGGATGTGTTTGACCTTGAGCACATCCACCGCGTACTGGATCACCGACAGGCAATTGAGGTCGGTGTGCAGCACCACGTTGGCCACGTTGCGGTGCACGAACAGATCACCAGGCAACATGCCGACGATCTCGTTGGCCGGTACACGCGCATCGGAACAACCGATCCACAAGTATTCCGGGGTTTGCTGGCGGGCGAGCTTGGCGAAGAATTCGGGATCTTCCTGTTTGATCGCATCCGCCCAGCGTTCGTTGTTATCAAGCAGGTCTTGTAGTTCGTTCATCAGGGAAGCCTCAGGAATGATGCGCAGTTTTGTGACTGACAAGCCCTCGTCCGGGTCACGCCAGGCGCTAATTAGCTTGAATTTTTTGGCTGCCATGCCTGTCCACACACTATAAGCCCCACAGTATGAGGATTGGCCATGACTGAATCACGACGTCCCTACGGCGCAACACAGCCCGAACCGATCGATGACAACGAAGACCGCATGGGTGAAATGCGCGAGCTGGATTTTGACGAGCCAGACCAGACCGCAGAAATCGGCGACGAGCTGCCGCGCCGTGAACGCGACCATTTGATGCCCGACGAACGGGTGCGCGAGGCCGGGCTGACCGGGGCTTCGACGGATGATCATGAAGCTACCGATGACGATATGAGCCCGGAAACGCTGATCCGTGAGGATGGCGCGCGGGATGCGCAGGAGCAAGGCGAAGACAATGCCGCCGACTACGACTTGAGCGTCGTGGGAGAAAATGACATTGGTGGCGGGAATGGGTTGGATGAGGCGGAACTGGCTGATCTGGACCCGCTGAACCGCAAGCGCTGATCGATCATCACCCTATGTAGGTGTAGGCGCGAGCTTGCTCGCGAAAAAACCACAGGCGCCGCGTTCATCCAGGAAGCACGCGTTAGCGTTGACGTTTTTCGCGAGCAAGCTCGCTCCTACAGCTCACGGTTGTTCAGTCGACGAGGGTGCAGGCCATCACGACTGCATCTTCGCGGCCACCGACTGCCGGGTAGTAATCCCGGCGACGGCCAATTTCGTTGAAGCCATAGCGCTCATACAACCGAAACGCGCCGGTATTGCTGTCACGCACTTCCAGGAAACATTCCCGGGCATTGGCCGCATAGGCACGGGACATCAAGTGCTCCAGCAGCGCCAGGCCCAGGCCCCGGCCCTGGTTTTCCGGTTTCACGGTAATGTTCAGCAAGTGCGCTTCATCGAGGATGATCTGCACCACCCCATGCCCCACTTGCTGCTCGCCTTCGAACATCAGCCAGATCTGGTACTTGCCCAGCCCGTCGAGGAAAATCCCGCGGGTCCAGGGGTGGCTGAACGCTGCGTATTCGATTTTCAGCACGGCGTCGAGGTCGGCCTCGGTCATCGGGCGAAAGGATAAAGCCTCACTCATCAGTTGTTTTCCAGCGCGCCATCAGCCGGCGCATGGCTTGCCAGACATCAGCCTTACGCTGTGGCTCTTCCATTAATAATTCCAGGCCCGGCAGGGCCCACACCGAACCCAGGCCTTCAACCTGCAGCTCGCGATACCAGGCCTCGGCGTTGGCTTCACCGGCAAACCGCACGGCGGGCAGGCCGATCAGCCACAGGCACACGCAGGGCTCGTCTTCCAGGCGCGCCGAGACAAACCCCTGGACGAAATCCCGTGCGGCCTCGGGGCCCTGGTCCATGGTGCCGCGCACCAGCAGCGGCCAGCGCACCGGCTCCCCGACGATTTGCGGGCTGTCGGGCAGGCCGGCGGCGCGCAGCATGTCCTTGAGCAACAGGTAGGCCGGGTCGCGGGACTGGAAACGTTCGCCGGTCGGCAGTTCCACCAGCAACAGGCAACGCCCGGCCCGCAGCAATTGCAGGGCAAAGCGTGGCGGCGGCACCACCGGCGCCTTGACTACGGGAGCAGCCTCCTCCATCACCTTGGCAGCCTTGGTCACCGGCGCAGGGCGAGGCACTTCGATCTTGGCCCGCTCGACCGCCGGGCGCGCCTCAGGGGTGGGTTTGACCACCGCCACAGGCGCGGCCGCCTCTTCTCCCGACGACTCGAACGCCTCAAAGGGCTCAAGCGCCTGCAACAACTCGGGCCGCGACGGCGCGGCAAACGGCAGTTCAGTGCGGGGCAGCCAGTTGACCACCTGCATGGCGGTCAAGTAAGCGCGACGTCGGGACTCGATAAGCACAGCTCGGCCACTTGTGGATAAGTAAAGAGCGGGGATTCTACCGCTGTTCAGCCACAATCGCCCACTGCGCACTGACCGGCTGTGGATAAATCCCGCGCGTGATGCAGTACAATCGCGACTTTTAATCGCCAACCAGCCGGCCATTCCCATGATCGAACCCAAGCGCGTCCTGCGCGCCCTCGCCGAACACTGGGCCTTACTTGAGCCTCTGTGCGAACACTTCGACCAAGGCACCCTGAGCCTGGCCGAGCTGCGCGCGCAGTTGGCCGCCCAACAACTGGACAGCACGCCCCAGGACATCACCAGCCTGCTGGACGTGTGGATTCGCCTGGATATCCTGGTGCCTGTCGCCAAGAGCCCGAACCGTTTCGAGCTCAACGCGCAGATCCACGACTTCCTCGCCTATCTTCGCAAGGAGCACCGGCTTGGCCTGTGCCTGGAAATCGAAGCCTACCTGCGCCACCTGGAGCGCCTGGCTGGTTATATCCAGGACGCCTTCGACATTCGCGACGGCCACGACCTGGCCCGGCAACTGCGCCTGTTGGATATGCGCGTGCGCGATGTGCTCAAAAAGCTCGCCAACGACGAACAAGCCCTCGCCGCCGTGGCCGACCGCGCCAAGACCAGCGACCGGCAGATCCCGCTGCGCCAGCGTTACGCCGAAGTGTTGGCGACCTGGGACGAATACGTCGAGCCGATGATCCAGTTGGTGAACGCCGACGGCGCCTTCGAGCAAGGCGTGCGCAAGGTGGAAAACGTACTGCTGCGCATGCTCACCGAGCAACAGCGTCTTGGCCACCTGGTGGATGACGACATGCTGCTGCGCACCCACGCGCGCATCCTCGAAATGCAAACCAGCGCCCAGCTGACCTTGCGCCATGCGCGGGAGTTGCTGCTGCCGCTGCGTGAAGAAGCACGCCGGCATAACGCCGTGACTCGCGGCGCGGCGCTGGCCCTGTCGGCGATTCGCCGCAAAGGCCTGGACGCGGTGCCGCAAGCGGCGATGCCGATGTTCACGCGGCCGCAAAGTACCTTCCTGGGCAGTGCCAGCCAGGTCGAAGCCTATGTGTATGCCCTGGCCAATTTCGAGCCGAAACCGGCGCGTTTCCCCAAGGCGCACAAGTCGCACAAAGGCGAAGCCCAGCGCGCACCGCGTACGGTCAAGGAAATGCTCGAGCGCTGCGAAGACGCGCTGCCGATGCCCGACCTGATGACCTGGCTGCTGGAGCAGGAACCGGACGGCGCCACCGATGAATTGCTGTACTGGTTCTCGCGCCTGTCCCGGGAAAAACGCTTCAAGCGCGAGCGCCTGGAGCGTCGCGATTACCACACCCACGAGCACCAGGTCAGCCTGCGCTCCTTCGCCCTGCTCCCGGCCGGCGTCGATGCCACCGAGAATTCTGCGAGCACGCCTTATGCATCTTGATCTATCCGAACTGTCCCAGCTGGCGCCGATCTTTCGCGAGCTGTTCAAGGGTTACCACGTCAGCCGCCGCGACCCGGAGCTGTACGCGCAGTTGTCGAACTTCCAGGACCAGTACCGCACGCTGTTCAAGGCCCTGGGTTTTGAGCTGGTGTGCGATACCCGCGGCTTCTATTACTTCGTGCCGGACACTGCCGTGGCCGCCGCACAGGTGAACAAGACCGCCCAGCGCCTGGCCTTGTTCACCTTCATCATCGTCGAACACCTGGCCGACCAGGGTCGCGACCCGATTGCCGTGCTCGACGGCGGCAGCCTGGGCCGCGATGAGCTGCCTTCGTTGCTGGAGAAATACCGCGACCTGTTTATCCAGGCCGAGGTACAGACCCAGGAAGAGCTCGAAGAAAAAATCATGCGCCGCATGACCCAACTGGGTTTTGCCAGCGAAGACAACGGTATCTACCGCTTCCTGCCGCCGATGCACCGCTTCCTGGATGTGTGCCTGTCGGTGCAGCAAGACCGCGACCTTGCCGCCAGCGTGCACAGCGTATTGCCGCTGCCGGTGCCGGTGATCATCGACGAAGACAGCGATGAAAAACTGCTGAAGACCGACGACCCGCTGGATCTGAGCGCCTTCACCGAAGAAAGCGAAGAAGATGCCCTGGCCCGCGCCATTGCCGAAGAACAGGAGACCGACGCATGAGTAAGGAACGCTACGGCATCCGCCGCTTCGCCCTATTGAACACCGCCGGTTACAGCCTGGGTTTGTTCCCACTGGAAGAACCGCTGTCGGTGTACGGCGCCAACAACCTGGGTAAATCCGCCTCGATCAACGCCTTGCAGTTCCCGATCCTGGCACGCATGTCGGACATGAGCTTCGGCAAGTACACCCTGGAACAATCGCGGCGCTTCTACTTTGCCACCGACACCAGCTACATCCTGGTAGAAGTCTCCCTGCCCCACGGCCCCCACGTCATCGGCGTGGTCGGTCGCGGCCCGGGCGGTGGCTTTGGTCACCAGTTCTTTGCCTATGCGGGCAAGCTGGACCTGGCCCACTACCAGAAAAACGACACCTGCCTGCGCCAGAAAGAGCTGTTCACCAACCTTGAGCGCGAGGGCCTGAAAGCCTATGAACTCAAGCCCGATGAGCTGCGGCGCTTGCTGGTGGGCGGGCATACGTCTATCCCGCTGGACCTGACCCTGATTCCGCTGCGCTCCACCAGCGAGCAGAGCCTGAAGACGTTCCGCGCGCTGTTTATCAACCTGCTGCACATGCGCGAAATCACCGCGGCCAAGCTCAAGCAACTGTTCCTCGATGCCTTCGAACACAGCCTGCGTTCGGGCAGTGTCGACTACATCGCGGCCTGTGAAGAAGCCTTCCGCGATGTGCGACGCATGGAGCAGGACTACAACTCGCTGGTGGCAGCCGGCCCCTTGGTTGAAGCCTTGGCCAATGGCGTGAAACAGCGCGACGCCCTGCGCGGCAAACTGCATCGCCTGTCGCCGCTGCTGGATTCATTGCTGGGCACCTGGTCGGACTACGCCAGTGCACGCAAGGAAGAGCTGACCATCCAGGCCGAACACTACCGCAACGAGCAGGACGCGCTGCAGAACGACCAGCGCGGCGGCACCCAGGAGCTGATGCGCCTGGAGCGGGAAATCAGTGGCATCCAGCGCTGGTTGGGCGAGTTGTCGGTGCTCAAGCACCGCTTTGCCCTGGTGGATGACGTCAAGATGCTGGAGCAACAACTGCTCGCCGCCAAAGACGCCCACGATGAACTGGCGGGCGCCTTGGCGCAGTCGCGACAGTTCAGCGCCGAGGACTTGGAAGAGCGCCTGCGCGACCTGGAAAAGCGCTTGAAGTCGGTCAAGCAGCAACTCGATCACGCGGACAACAACAGCTACGCCAAGCTGCGCGAAGAGTTCTCGCAACAGGATGTCGAACGCCTGATGCGCCTGTTCAACAGCTCGTTGTTCAGCCTGCCGCTAGGCGAACATGGCATCACGCTGGACGAAGACGGCCAGTGGGTCAAATCCCTGGAGCAGATCCTCGATGGCTTCAAGGGCGAGCGCTTTGAAGTGCCGGGGCTGTCCATCGACATCTCGCACATCGAGCCGCCGGCACTCCAAGCCCTGGCAGACCGTGCCGCGTTGCGTGACCAGAAAGAGCGCCTGGAAAAAGAGCTCAAGCAGCTGAAAACCCAGCAGGCCGTGGCCTCTGACCGCGCCGCAAGCAAGACCCAGACCGAAGCGCTGTACCAGCAGGTGCTGGATGCCCAGAAGGCCTTGGAAGACTTCCGCCGCACCCAGACCCTGAGCGCCGAAGAAGGCGAGAAACTGGAAAACCTGGCGCAGATGGAAGCGGCCCAGGACGAGTTGAAGCGTTCCAGCGATGCCTTTACCGAGCGCGTCCAGCAACTGTCGGCCAAGCTGCAATTGGTCGGTCGCCAGATCGGCGACATGGAAGCCAAACAGCGCACGCTGGATGACGCGTTGCGCCGTCGTCAGCTGTTGCCGGCGGACCTGCCGTTCGGTACGCCGTTCATGGACCCGGTCGACGATTCCATGGACAACCTGTTGCCGCTGCTCAACGACTATCAGGACAGCTGGCAGGGCTTGCTGCGCGCCGATGGCCAGATCGAAGCGCTGTACGCCCAGGTACGTCTCAAGGGCGTGGCCAAGTTCGACAGTGAGGATGATGTCGAGCGTCGCCTGCAACTGCTGATCAACGCCTACGCGCACCGTACCGATGAGGCGTTGACGCTTGGCAAGGCACGTCGTGCAGCGGTCACCGACATCGCCCGTACCCTGCGCAATATCCGCAGCGACTACGACAGCCTGGAACACCAGCTGGCGCTGTTCAACCGCGAGATCAACAAGCGCCAGGTCTCCAACCTGCAAAGCTTTCGCATTGTGCTGGCACCGAACAAGGAAGCGCTCAAACATATCGACCAGATCATTCACAGTGCCGGTCAGTATGAAGAAGGCGAGACCCTCTCGGTGTTCGACCTCAGCCAGAGTGCCGAACAGGACAACAAGAACGAAGAAGCCAAGGAATACCTGGCTCGCCTGGTAGCCGCCAACCATAACCAGTTGGGCCTCAAGGACTTGTTCGAGTTGGCGTTCGAAATCACCAAGGTTCACGGCCAGCCGGTGATCCATACCGACATCGACGGCGCTGCGTCCAACGGCACCACCATGACCATCAAGGCGCTGACCAACATGTACCTGTTGCTGCACCTGATGGACCGCGACCAGGCCGGTCGCGTGCGCTTGCCGTACTACCTGGATGAAGCGGCAGACATCGATGAGAAGAACCAGGCGGCGCTGTTGGAAACCAGCCTGCAACTGGGCTTTGTGCCGATCCTGGCCAGCGTGAAGCCGCAGGTGTCCGCCCAGGTGGCGATCGACCTGGAAGGCGGCAGCGGGCCGAACGGGATCTACATTGATGAGGCGGACTGGAAGTACATCCGTCGTCATGATGTGGTGAAGGCGACGATGAATGTGCAGGCGGACGAGCCGGAGCTGGATGAAGTCTGACGGGTTGTACTGAAAGTAAAAAGGCCGCGATCTTTAGGATCGCGGCCTTTTTTTCGGCTTGGTTTTTGTGGTGTTTTGGCGGGCCTCTTCGCGGGCAAGCCCGCTCCCACAGTTGACCGAGCCTGTGGGAGCGGGCTTGCTCGCGAAGGCCGCGCCTCGGTCTACTTGCCCAGTGGAATCTTAGGCGCCCAGGTCAGCCATTCATCCTCAAACTTGTCGAACAACGGGAACGTCTGCTGCGGCCGTGCCGGGTTACCCATGCGCTCGCCGTCCGGCGTGGCAAAGGCGATCCCGCCGGCCACCAATGTCTCCAGCGACTCGGTACGCACGGTCGCGCCCTTGAACAAACCGAAGTCGAGGCCAAAGCCGCTGGTGTTCCAGAAACGGCTACCACTGCGCACCAGCGGCGCGTACTTGGGCTCGATCAGGATGTGCACCAGCACGCGGTCAGCGGTCTGGCCGAGCTCATAGCCGGTGACTTTGCCGACCGTCACTTCACGGTAGGTGACCGGTACCCCTTCCTTCAGCGAACCACGGCGGGCGGCGCTGAGTGTGAGGCTCAGGCCAGCTTCCTGATGCACCGCTTCGGGCGGCTGGGCCAGGGCGACAAAACTCTTTTGCGGGCCGGCGTTTTTTGCGGCCGGTTGCACTTCGATGTATTGGCCGGTGACCAGAGTCTCCAGATTAGCCGTCTTCATCAGCCCCAGTTCCGGCTTGACCACCCAGAACTGACTGCCCGAACGCGCAATGCGGTCCGCAACCTGGGTGATACGCGCCTTGAGCAGCACCGACTGCATGTCGGCACTGAGGTCGACACTCTCGATCTTGCCCACATCCAGTCCCTTGAAGCGCACCGGTGTGCCGGCGCTCAGGCCGTCGGCGCGGTCAACTTTGATGGTCACCAGCGTGCCGTGCTGGTTGGCGGCGTCACGGTCGGCATACAGGCGGAAGCGCGGGATGCGATGTTTCAATGGCACGTTCGGTTCCGGCGTTTCGAAGGCGATACCGCCCGCCATCAGGCTGGCCAGGGATTCGCTTTTGACTTGGATACCCCCGGTGAGGCCGCCCGTGAGGGTGACGCCGCTGGCATTCCAGAAGCGCGTCGAGCCGTTGACCAGGCTTTCGTATTCCTTCTCGATATGAACGCCGATCACCAGTTGTTTTTTCTTGCGTGAAAACTGGTAGCTCTGCACCGAACCGACTTTGACCTGCTTGTACAGAATCGGGCTGCCGACATCCAGCGAGCCCAGGCTGTCGGTGAGCAACACCATGTGCAGGCCCGGGGAACGCAGGTCCAACGGCGGCGCCTTGGCACGGGCTACATATTCGCGTTGTGGCGGGGTGCCTTTATCGCCTGGGCGAATCGCGATGTAGTTACCCTTGACCAAGGCCTCCAGGCCGGTGATGCCTGCCAGGGAGATGGACGGTTTGACCACCCAGAACTGCGTGTCCTCGACCAGGTAGTCCTCGGCCAATGGGTCGAGGGTCAGCTCGGCGCTGGCGCTGGACAGGTCCGGGTCGATCTTCAGGGTTTTCAGGCTGCCGACCTGGATGCCTTTGTACATCACCGGCGTACGCCCGGCCTGCAGGCCTTCAAAGTCGGTGAGTTTGACCTTAACCTTGATGCCCGCTGCGGCGGCATCGAAATCTTCGTATAGGCGGAAAGGCAGGCTCGGGTCGGTGGGTGGGCTGTCTTTGCGATTCTCTGGCGTGGCGAAGGCGATACCACCGGCGACAATGCTGGAGAGGGATTCGCTGCGCACTTTCAAACCGGAAAGGTTGGCGTCGATACTGATGCCGCTGGCGTTCCAGAAACGTGTGTGTTTGCGCACCAGGTTGGCGTAGGTCGGTTCGATATAGACCTTGATCTCTACCGTGCTCTGGTCCTCGGACAGCAGATAGCTTTTGACCTGGCCGACCTGAATCTGCTTGTAGAACACCGGACTGCCACGGTTCAGCGAGCCCAGGCGGTCGGCCTTGAGGGTCAGGTGCAAGCCGGGCTTGGCGTCGGATAACGGCGGCTCTTCGGAGAGCGCCTTGAACTTGCGCGTGGGCTCGCCATCACCGGGGCTGGCGGCGATGTAGTTACCTGAAACCAGGGTTTCCAGGCCGGTGATACCGGCAAGGCTGACGCTGGGCTTGACCAACCAGAAGCGAGTGTTGGTCTTGAGGTACTGCTCAACGTCCTTGTTCATCTCGATGGTGGCGATCACCCCGCGATTGCTGCCCTCGTCATCCAGAGCCAGGGTTTTGACCTTGCCCACGGTCATGCCTTTATAGACCACTTCAGTTTTGTTGACCTGGATACCCTCGCCGCTCTCAAAGCGAACTTGAATCTCGATACCTTGCTGGGAATAGGCACGCCACCCCAGCCAGCCACCAATGATCAGGGCAATCAAGGGCAACACCCAAATGGCCGACCAGTTAGAAGCTGGGCGGGTTTTAGCTTTAGGCAAATCACTCATGGTCGTCGTCCGACTCCGTGTTATCCCAAATCAGTCGGGGATCGAAAGTTACTGCGGCAAGCATCGTCAAGATCACCACACTGGCGAACGCCGCAGCGCCGAGGTTGGCCTCGACACTGGCGAGTCGCCCAAAGTTAACGACCGCCACCAGGATGGCGATCACGAAGATATCCAGCATGGACCAACGCCCAATGAACTCGATAAAGCGATACATCACAATGCGTTGTTGCGCGGACAGCGGTTGGTGACGCTGCACCGAGAACAGCAGTAGGCCAATGCCGACCAACTTGAAGGTCGGTACCAGGATACTGGCGATGAACACCACGGCGGCGATCGGGAACATCCCGTGCTGCACCAACTGGATGACACCCGACATGATGGTGCTGGGGTCGCCTTGGCCGAGGGAGTTGACCGTCATGATGGGTAACAGGTTAGCGGGGATGTACAGGATCGCCGCAGTGATCAACAGCGCCCAGGTGCGCGTGAGGCTATTGGGGCGACGGGCATGGATCAACGCGCCGCAACGGGTGCAGAGCTGCTCATCGGTATCCGCTTCCTGCTTGTTCAACTCATGGCATTCGGTACAAATCAGAATGCCTGCATCAATCGCCCGCATGGTCATGCTCTCCTGACAGCGCTTGCCAGATCTGATGGGGCGACATCACCACCTCAAGCAGAACTTGGACCATTAATAAACTGACGAAGCAGACCAGACCCAGGCCAAGGGTGATGGAGGCCATGTCGGCGAGCTTTACGATCGCCACCAGCACACCCATCAAGTAGACCTCCAACATCCCCCAATCCTTCATGTGGTGGTAGATGCGGTATAGCAGCAGCCCGTAGTTGCGACCGATGTTCCAACGAATACTGAGCAGCACGGCCAACTGGCAGAGCAACTTGAGCAAGGGGATGCCCATGCTGCATAGGAACACCACGGCGGCGACGCCTTGCATACCCGTATCAAACAGGCCAACGACGCCGCTCCACACGGTGTCCTCCGAGGACTGCCCGAGTAGATTGAGCTGCATGATGGGTAAAAAGTTCGCGGGGATGTACAGCAGCAGGGCCGCCAGTACCAAGGCGAGGCTGCGCTCGACCACATTGTGCCGGTGAGCGTATAGCTCGTAGCCACAACGCGGGCATTGGGCTTTTTCGCCGAGGGCGAGGGTTGGTTTGCGCATCAGCAAGTCGCACTCATGGCATGCCACCAAGTCGTCCAGCGGTAAATCCGACACCTCGAGGGCATCAACCGGATCGGGCATAGATAGGGCTCTGACTCTAAAAATGGTGAGGTGGCTATTCTAGTGGTGTCGTTCAGAAATAACTGTGCAAATTTGTCGGGGCAGTCAGGTCGGGGTTGGGGGGAACAAATGTACGGGGACAAGGTGGACACTTTTCGAACGCCCAAAACAAAACCCCAACTGCTTTCGCAATTGGGGTTTCGGAATTTAATCTTGACGATGACCTACTCTCACATGGGGAAACCCCACACTACCATCGGCGATGCATCGTTTCACTGCTGAGTTCGGGATGGGATCAGGTGGTTCCAATGCTCTATGGTCGTCAAGAA
>NZ_MVOJ01000047.1:0-35983 GCF_002018845.1 Pseudomonas sp. MF6394 | reverse complement strand
TCCATGCCTTTAGGGCGGATTTCTGTGTAACGACCGTGCGGTCCGGGGCTTTTGAAAAGGGCCCTGCCGTTGACGGTCTGCGAAGGCGCGCGATTTTATCAGGCTTGAGGGGCAGCGGCCATCCTCGGGCCGACGGGCAGGGCATATGAGCTCAAAAAAATGCAAATCGGGCCGGTAATCGTGCGTATTAAGGTATAGCCTTGAACTCGCTAGCGTTATGACAGTATGAAAACTTACCGGGACCCTGTGAATGTTTTACCGGTCGCTGTGTCACAGCCTTGCCAAACCGAGATCACGCGGTCTGTTCCAACCGCTAAATTTGTCGTTCGGGAATCTTCCATGCGTCTGTGTAAATTCTTCTTTGTAGGCTGCTTGTCGTTGGTCAGCCTGGCGAGTCATGCCGAAACCCTCAATGGCCTCTATCAAGTACTTGAACCAGTCAGCAGCCAGTCGCCCCAAGAGCGCGACCAAGCCACCCAGCGTGCCGTTCAGACCCTGGTGATCCGCCTGACCGGCGACGCCAAGGCCGCCGATGGCCCGGGCCTGGCGGCGATCCGCAAAGACCCGCAACAAATCATCAGCCAGTACGGCTACGACGCCGGCCCGCCGGAAAGCCTGCAAGTGGACTTCGACCCGGTCAGCACCGACCGCGCCTTGCGTGATGCGGGCCTGTCGATCTGGGGCAGCAACCGGCCGTCGATCCTGGGTTGGTGGCTGAACGATTCAACTGAAGGCAGCAGCCTGGTCGGCGATGGCCAGGCCGTTGCCCAGGCCCTGCGCCGGGCCGCGCAACACCGGGGGCTGCCGCTGCGCTTGCCGTTGGGAGACCTGGATGAACAGGTAGTCGCCACCGCGCCGAATCTTGAAAGTCCGGACGCCACGCCTTTGCGTGCAGCGTCCGAGCGCTACGGTGCCGATGCGTTGCTGGCGGTGCATGCGCGTCAGGAAGGCAGTCAATGGCAGGCCAAATGGCGCCTGTGGCTGGGCGACAAGGCTGAGGAGGGCACCGCCCAAGGCGCTGACACTGCCGCGCTCGCCGATGCGGTATTGCTGGCGGTCAGCCAAAAGCTGGCGCCACGCTTTGCGGTCAAGCCGGGCGTGAGCACTGAGCAACTGCTTGAGGTGCAAGGCATGAACCTGGAGCGCTACGCCGCCCTGGGTCGCTTGCTCGAGCCCTTTGGCGGCCAGCCGCAGTTAGTGGATGGCAACCGGATTGTGTATCGCGTCAATGGCAGCGCCGAACAACTGCGGACCCAATTGAGCTTGGCCAAGCTGCAGGAAATTCCTGCTGGCGAAACCTTGGCCCAGCCCGTCGTGGTCGATGGCGCGCAACCGGCTGCTGCACCTGAGCCCCAGGCGCAACTGCGTTTTCGTTGGTAAACGGTGTTCCTCCTTCTATATAGAAGAAGGGCGTAGATAACAGATGGAGTGGTATATGGCGGATACGCGTCGTTGGGTGTGGCTTGGCGGGATTGTCCTGCTGTGCGTTTTTGTGTTCTTGCTGCATTCGATCCTGACGCCGTTCCTGGTGGCGCTGCTGCTCGCCTATCTGTTCGATCCGGTGGTGGATCGCCTGGAAAAAGTCGGCATGTCGCGCACCTGGGGCGTGATCACGGTGTTTGCGCTGTTCACGTTGATCATCACGGCGCTGGTGTTGATATTGGTGCCGATGTTGGCCAAGCAGCTGTTCCGTCTTTATGAACTGGCGCCGCAGATGCTCGACTGGTTGCAGCACACGGCAATGCCGTGGGCCCAGTCCAAGTTCGGGCTGGCGGATGGCTTCTGGAAGTTCGACAAGGTCAAGGCGGCCATCAGCGAGCATATGGACAAGACCACCGACATCGTTACGGTGGTGCTCAGCCAGGCAACCGCGTCGAGCCTGGCGCTGATCGGCTGGTTGACCAACCTGGTGCTGATCCCGGTAGTGGCGTTCTACCTGCTGCGAGACTGGGACATCATGATGGCCAAGATCCGCAGCCTGCTGCCCCGTGACCGCGAAGAGCGCGTGGTTTCCCTGGCGGCGGAGTGTCATGAGGTGCTGGGCGCGTTCGTGCGTGGCCAGTTGCTGGTGATGCTGGCCCTGGGCGTGATTTACGCTGCCGGCCTGATGGCGATCGGCCTGGAGCTGGGGCTGTTGATCGGCTTGATCGCGGGCCTGGCGGCCATCGTGCCGTACATGGGCTTTGTGATCGGCATCGGCGCGGCGTTGGTGGCGGGGCTGTTCCAGTTTGGCGGCGACCTGTACCCGATGCTGGGGATTGTCGCGGTGTTCATGGTCGGCCAGGCCTTGGAAGGCATGGTGCTGACGCCGCTGCTGGTGGGCGATCGAATCGGCCTGCACCCGGTGGCGGTGATCTTTGCGATCCTGGCGGGTGGCGAGCTGTTCGGCTTTACCGGCATCCTGCTGGCGTTGCCGGTGGCGGCGGTGATCATGGTGCTGGTGCGCCATGTGCACGACCTGTACAAGGATTCGGACGTGTACACAGGGGTGGATGAGCCCGAGTTGTAATCGCAATGTCACAAACCCGGCCCTGGCCGGGTTTGTTGTTATTGGCGCCGGGTGCGTCAAACAATTCGCGTAAACCTGCGAGTTAACGCAAACCTTTGATTTTGCTTGTGGTCTGCTGCATTGTGCGCCCGGCGTCACGGGTATAAACTTTGCAAACTTTACACAGAGGCCACTAACGGTTCGATGGGAGCCGTTCAGTCAGCATGAAACCGATTCAGCTGCCCCTAGGTGTGCGTCTGCGTGATGACGCTACCTTTATCAACTACTACCCAGGCGCCAATGCCGCTGCACTCGGCTATGTCGAGCGGCTCTGCGAAGCCGACGCCGGGTGGACTGAAAGCCTGATCTATCTGTGGGGCAAGCATGGCGTGGGGCGCACCCACCTGCTGCAGGCCGCGTGCCTGCGTTTCGAACAGATGGGCGAACCGGCGGTGTACCTGCCCCTGGCAGAGTTGATGGACCGCGGCATCGGCATCTTCGATAACCTTGAGCAGTACGAGCTGGTATGTCTCGACGACCTGCAGGCAGTGGCCGGCAAAGCAGAGTGGGAAGAGGCGCTGTTTCATCTGTTCAACCGCCTGCGTGACAGCGGCCGACGCCTGCTGATTGCCGCCTCTACTTCTCCCCGTGAGCTGCCAGTGAAGCTGGCTGACCTCAAATCGCGGCTGACCCTGGCGCTGATCTTCCAGATGCGCCCGTTGTCCGACGAGGACAAGCTGCGTGCGTTGCAACTACGTGCATCCCGTCGTGGCCTGCACCTGACCGACGAAGTCGGGCACTTTATTCTCACCCGTGGTACCCGCAGCATGAGCGCGCTGTTCGATTTGCTTGAACAGCTCGACCAGGCTTCTTTACAGGCGCAAAGAAAATTGACGATCCCTTTCCTCAAAGAAACCTTGGGTTGGTAAGGTCTTGATTTTCCATATGTCGGCATTTTCAAGGCGTCAGAAAACCTGCGTTTGAGCCTTAAGGGCTACGCAGCTGAAGCAATAAATGGAATCACGGCTTAGATGGCATAGTCGAAACGATAAGTCACATAGATCGCGATTGAATTTGCAAATCGATGTGATAGAGGGCATAGTCTCGGCTTCTTTACACATCAGCCACGGTCGTGCCCATGCTAAATCGCTTCGCACCCCTCGTGCCTCTCGCACTCGTTACCCTGTTGTTTGGTTGCGCCTCCCACCCTCAGCAGGTGGCAGAACAGCAAAAACCACAGGTTCAAAATCAGGCAAAGTTCGTTGCTGCACAGTCTGCTTCTGTTTATGAAGAAGAGGTGGCAACCGAAAAAGAACTCGCCGAGTTCTCCGACAGCAAGCCTTACCAGCTGCCACTTCTGGCCGACAGCATCCTTGAGCGCGGCATGTCCCTGATCGGTACCCGTTACCGTTTCGGCGGCACCTCGGAAGCCGGTTTTGATTGCAGTGGGTTCATTGGCTACCTGTTTCGTGAAGAAGCCGGCATGAATCTGCCGCGCTCCACGCGGGAGATGATCAACGTGAATGCACCGTTGGTCGCACGAAACAACCTCAAGCCCGGTGATCTGCTTTTCTTTAGTACCAGTGGCCGCGGTCGTGTCAGCCACGCCGGTATCTACCTGGGCGATAACCAGTTTATTCACTCCAGCAGCCGCCGCAGCGGTGGTGTTCGGGTCGATAACCTGGGTGACAGCTACTGGAGCAAAACCTTCATCGAAGCCAAGCGCGCACTCGCCATGGCCCCGACCACGGTTACCGCTAGTAAGTAAAGTTAAAGTGATACTTGAAGTTTGACGTGTAAGCGCTAGAATCCCTGGACATTGTTGTCATCCGTTCGCGCGAGCTTTGCTTGCGCGTTCTGGTTTTCAACGTTCGGCAGCGAAAGCCGCATCCAGACCAGGATTGTTCTGCACATGTCGACCTCGGCCCGCCTGATGCTTATTGTTTGCGCCGCGCTGCTCAGCGCCTGCGCCAGTCGTACACCGCCCCCCGCGCCCGTCGCGGTCAAGCCTAAGCCGGTGTTCAACTATGCCACCCAGAATTTCTCGCCAGCTGCCGAAGACGTGCTCTTTCGTGCGCTGGGCCTGGTCGGCACGCCTTATCGCTGGGGCGGCAACACACCGGACTCGGGTTTTGATTGCAGTGGCCTGATCGGCTTTGTATTCCGCGACGCTGCTGGCATCTCATTGCCGCGCACCACCCGTGAACTGATCGTGATGCGTGCCCAGGACGTCAGCGAACAAAACCTGCAGACCGGCGACCTGCTGTTCTTCGCCACCGGTGGTGGTTCGCGGGTCAGCCATGCGGGCATTTATGTGGGGGAGGGGCGCTTCGTACACGCGCCGCAAACCGGCGGTACGGTGAAGCTGGATACGCTATCCAAAGCGTATTGGCAGAATGCCTACCTGAGTGCCAAGCGGGTACTGCCAGCGAATCTTGCGCGTAACCCCTGAGCCGAACACAGCAC
This sequence comes from Pseudomonas sp. MF6394, assembly GCF_002018845.1. Taxonomy (NCBI): domain Bacteria; kingdom Pseudomonadati; phylum Pseudomonadota; class Gammaproteobacteria; order Pseudomonadales; family Pseudomonadaceae; genus Pseudomonas; species Pseudomonas sp. MF6394. Next base: position 31,029 of record NZ_MVOJ01000047.1, on the reverse strand, counting down.
CCCATGTGGGAGCGGGCTTGCTCGCGAAGGCGGTGGTTCAGTCAGAAAATTTATTGACTGATACTCCGCTTTCGCGAGCAAGCCCGTTCCCACATTGTTTTTGTGGCGCTGTTCAAATGGATTATTTGGCCGCAGAAACCCGCCAAACTTTATTGCCCACATCATCGGCCACCAGCAAATCCCCTTGCTGATCAATCACCACGCCAACCGGCCGGCCCATGGCTTTCTCATCGCTATCAAGAAACCCCGTCAGCACATCCACCGGTTGCCCTTTCGGCTGGCCCCCTTCGAACGGCACGAAAATGACCTTGTAGCCACTGTGCGGCTTGCGGTTCCAGGAGCCATGCTGGCCGATAAATGCGCCATTCGTGAAGGGGGTGGGGAGTTTGCTGCCTTCGGCGAAGGTCAGCCCCAGCGACGCAGTGTGAGGGCCTACCGCATAGTCGGGAGCGATGGCCTTGGCGACCATGTCCAGGTTCTGCGGGGTCACACGCACATCCACATGCTGGCCGTAATAGCTGAACGGCCAGCCATAGAAGCCGCCATCCTTGACCGAGGTGATGTAGTCCGGCACCAGGTCACTGCCAATTTCATCGCGCTCGTTGACCGCCGTCCACAGCTTGCCGCTCTGTGGTTCCCACGCCATGCCGTTGGGGTTTCGCAGGCCGGAGGCAAAAATGCGGTGTTGGCCGCTGGCGCGGTCGACTTCCCAGATGGCGGCGCGGCCCTGTTCGGCTTCCAGGCCGTTTTCGCCGACGTTGCTGTTGGAGCCGACGCTGACGTACAGCTTGCTGCCGTCCTGGCTGGCCACCACGTTTTTGGTCCAGTGGTGGTTCAAGGGGCCACCGGGTAAATCCACCACCTTGGTGCCGGGGGAGGTGATCGCGGTTTCACCCGGCTGATAGGGAAAGCGCAGCAACTTATCCGAATCGGCCACATATAAGTCGTTGCCCACCAGGGCCATGCCAAACGGCGAGTTGAGATTCTCAAGGAACACCGTGCGAGTTTCTGCCACGCCATCATGGTCGGCATCGCGCAGCAAGGTAATGCGGTTCGGGCTCGGCACGCCGGCGCCAGCGCGGTCCATGACTTTTTCCATCACCCAGCCACGTACGCCTTTGGCGTCGTCCGGTTTGGGCGGTGCATTGGTCTCGGCCACCAGCACGTCGCCGTTGGGCAGCACGTAGAGCCAGCGCGGGTGATCCAGGCCTTCGGCGAACGCAGATACTTGGGTGCCTGCGGCCGCGATTGGCTTGGCGCCTTCGGGCCAGCCGATGGCCGGGGCGATATTGACGGTGGGGATCAGCGTCTTGTTCGGCTCCGGCAGCCGGGGCGAGGGCCCGGTGCCGTCGGCGACCTGCAGGGTCGAGCTTTCGCCGCACGCAGCGAGGCTACCGGCGAACATGATCAGTAGGGCGAGTCGGGTTTTAGGCATGGTTTTCTCCTTGATACCTGTAGGGGTAGAGAAGCACGAACGGCGGATGGTTCAAGTACAAGGCCAGCTTTAATTGACGCTCCCCCCCCAACCCACTAACCTTCGCGGCTTGTTCCAGGTGCTCTGTGGCGTACGCGTCGACGGAGTGAAACAGGGAAGCCGGTGAGTGAGCGCACTTGTACACAGTGCTGCCGCGATTCCGGCGCTGCCCCCGCAACGGTAAATGAGTCAAGACGGTGCTGTTTGCCACTGTATCGCACGCGATATGGGAAGGCGCACCCTCGGCTGCTAGCTATCAAAAGCGCCACTCATGAGCCCGGAGACCGGCCTGGATCATCCAACAGCATCACGGTGGGCGATGCTTGGCTGTCTGTTTTTCTTTTTCCTGCCCGCCGTTTTTGTCCAGCCCCAACGGAGAGCTGCCATGACTGATTCCCCCGACCGCGACGAACGCCACCTGGCGCGCATGCTGCGCAAAAAAGCCGTGATTGACGAGCGCATCGCCAATTCCCCCAACGAGTGCGGCCTGCTGCTGGTGCTGACCGGCAACGGCAAAGGCAAGAGCAGTTCGGCGTTCGGCATGCTGGCCCGGGCCATGGGCCATGGCATGCAATGCGGTGTGGTGCAGTTCATCAAGGGGCGTAACAGCACCGGCGAAGAATTGTTCTTCCGCCGCTTTCCCGAGCAGGTGCGCTTTCATGTGATGGGCGAAGGCTTCACCTGGGAAACCCAGGACCGCCAGCGCGATATCGCCGCCGCCGAAGCGGCTTGGGCGGTATCTCGGGCCATGTTGAATGACCCCTCCATCGGCTTGGTGGTGCTGGACGAACTGAACATCGCCCTCAAGCACGGTTACCTCGACCTGGACCAGGTACTCAGCGACCTGCAAGCCCGCCCGCCCATGCAGCATGTGGTGGTCACTGGCCGTGGCGCCAAGCCTGAGCTGATCGAAATGGGCGACACCGTCACCGAAATGGGCATGCTCAAGCACGCATTCCAGGCCGGTATCAAGGCACAGAAAGGCGTCGAACTTTGAATCAGCCCCGTCATTGCCCGGCCGTATTGATCGCCGCTCCGGCGTCCGGCCAGGGCAAAACCACGGTCACCGCCGCGCTCGCCCGGTTGCACCGCAACCTGGGACGCAAGGTGCGCGTGTTCAAATGCGGGCCGGACTTTCTCGACCCGATGATCCACGAGCGTGCCAGTGGCGCGCCGGTGTACCAGTTGGACATGTGGATGGTGGGCGAGCAAGAGAGCCGCCGCCTGCTCTGGGAAGCGGCGGGGGAGGCTGACCTGATTCTCATCGAAGGCGTGATGGGCCTGTTCGACGGCACGCCTTCCAGCGCTGACTTGGCGCGGCACTTCGGTGTACCGGTGCTGGGCGTGATCGATGGCACCGCCATGGCCCAGACGTTCGGCGCTTTGGCCCTGGGGCTGGCGCGCTATCAACCCGACCTGCCGTTCGCCGGCGTGCTGGCCAACCGCGTCGGCACCCTGCGCCATGCGCAACTGCTCGAAGGCAGCCTCACCGAGGGCTTGCGTTGGTACGGTGCATTGTCCCGCGAGACCGGCATCGAACTGCCCAGCCGCCATCTGGGCCTGGTGCAAGCCAGCGAACTGAACGACCTTGATGTACGCCTGGACGCCGCCGCCCAGGCGTTGGGCAGCAGTTGCGAAGTGGCCCTGCCGCCGCCGGTGACCTTTGCCGCGCCCGAGGTGATCGAAGCCGAACCCTTGCTGGCCGGTGTGCGTATTGCCGTGGCGCGTGACGAAGCCTTTGCCTTTACCTACGGCGCCAGCCTGGATCTGTTGCGGGCAATGGGCGCCGAGCTGAAGTTCTTCTCACCGATCCATGATCGCCAGCTGCCTGAGGCTGACAGCCTCTATTTGCCCGGCGGGTATCCAGAACTGCACCACCAGGCATTATCGGCCAATACCGCGATGCTGGACGCCATTCGTGCTCATCACGCCGCTGGCAAACCGCTGCTCGCCGAATGCGGTGGCATGCTCTATCTGCTCGACTCGTTGACCGATGTGGAGGGTACACGCGCCGAACTGGTTGGCTTGTTGCAAGGCGATGCAGTGATGCAGAAGAAACTCGCGGCCCTGGCGCTGCAAAGCGTTGAGCTGCCGGAGGGGACGTTGCGTGGGCATACCTATCACCATTCCCTGACCAGTACCGAATGGGAGCCGATTGCCCGTGGCCTTAGCCCTAACGGTGGGCGCGGGGCTGAAGCGGTCTATCGCCAAGGTCGATTGACCGCCTCCTACGTACACTTTTATTTTCCGTCGAATCCTGGCGCGGTGGCCGCGTTGTTTGCGCCAGACCTTCAGACCGCTATCGCAGGCAAGCCAGCTCCCACAGGGGAATGCATTTCAAATGTGGGAGCGGGCTTGCTCGCGAAGAGGCCATGACTGACAACGCATTCCCCCAAGCCGACCGCGACGCCGTCTACCGCGCCATCGCCGAACGCCGCGACATGCGCCACTTCAGCGGCGGCAGCGTCGCGCCTGAACTGCTGCAACGCCTGCTCCACGCCGCGCACCAGGCACCCAGCGTCGGCCTGATGCAGCCGTGGCGTTTTATCCGCATCAGCGACCGTTCATTGCGCAGCCAGATTCAACAGTTGGTAGAAGAAGAACGCGTACGCACTGCCGAAGCGTTGGGCGAGCGCTCCGATGCGTTCATGAAGCTCAAGGTCGAAGGCATCAACGACTGCGCCGAGGTATTGGTCGCCGCCTTGATGGACGACCGCGAGCGCCACATCTTTGGGCGCCGCACCTTGCCGGAAATGGACATGGCCTCGCTCTCCTGCGCGATCCAGAACCTGTGGTTGGCGGCGCGCGTGGAAGGATTGGGCATGGGCTGGGTTTCGCTGTTCGATCCCCAGGCCCTGGCCGAGCTGCTGGGCTTGCCGCCCGGCGCAAAACCCCTGGCAGTGTTGTGCCTGGGGCCGGTGGCCGAGTTTTACCCGGCACCGATGTTGCAGCTACAAGGCTGGGCCGAGCCGCGACCGCTGAGTGACATGCTGTATGAAAACGCGTGGGGAGTGAGTCAATGAGTGTGGCCTTGCTGTGTGTGGCTGCGGTGGCGCTGGATGCGCTGCTGGGTGAGCCCAAGCGCTGGCATCCGCTGGTGGCGTTCGGCAATTTTGCCGGGCGCATCGAGCAACGTTTCAATAGCGGTGGGCGTGGCTGGCGCAGCCATGGCGTGACCGCGTGGTTTATCGCGGTGGTGCCGCTGACCCTGCTGGCCACGGCGTTGTCGTGGGCGCCCTATATCGGCTGGCTGCTGGAGATTATGGCGTTGTACTGCGCCCTGGGCATGCGCAGCCTGGGTGAGCATGTGACTCCGGTGGCCCAGGCCCTGCGCCGTGATGATCTGGACGAAGCGCGCATGCGTGTGAGTTACCTGGTCAGCCGCCAGACCAGCGAACTGGACCACACTGAAGTCGCCCGCGCGGCCACCGAATCGGTGCTGGAGAACGGCAGCGATGCGGTATTCGCTGCGTTGTTCTGGTTCGTGGTGGCCGGTGTGCCAGGCGTGGTGCTCTATCGCCTCAGCAACACCCTGGACGCCATGTGGGGCTATCGCAATGAGCGCTTTGAGCGTTTCGGCTGGGCAGCCGCCAGGATTGATGATGTGCTCAACTATATTCCTGCGCGTTTGGTGGCCTTAACCTACGCGCTATTGGGTAAAACCCGCCTGGCGCTCAAATGCTGGCGCACCCAGGGCCCGACCTGGGACAGCCCCAACGCCGGCCCGGTGATGGCGGCAGGGGCCGGCGCCTTGGGTGTGGAACTCGGCGGTGCGGCGATTTATCACGGCGAGGTGCATCAGCGCCCGCCATTGGGCGAAGGCCCGCCGGCCGACGCCGATTCCATTGATCGCGGCTGGCAACTGGTGCAGCGCGGCGTATGGTTGTGGCTGCTGGTCCTGTGCGTGGGGGCGCAAATCTATGCTTGAACATGGTGGTCGGCTGCGTAAGGCCGCGATTGAATACGGCATTGCCGAAGCGGATTGGCTTGACCTGTCCAGCGGCCTGGCGCCCTGGCCGTGGCCGATTCCCGAGATTCCCTTGCGTGCCTGGGCGCGTTTGCCGGAAACCGATGACGGCTTGGAAAAGGCTGCCAGCGAGTATTACGGCGCCGGCCCATTGCTGCCAGTGCCGGGCTCCCAGGCGGCGATCCAACTGCTACCGCGCCTGCGTCGTTCCGGCAAGGTCGGCGTGCTTTCGCCGTGTTATGCCGAGCACGCCGAAGCCTGGCGTCGCGCCGGTTATGTGGTGCGCGAAGTGCAGGAGCAGGAAGTCGACTTCTTTCTCGACAGCCTCGACGTGCTGGTAGTGGTCAACCCCAACAACCCAACGGGCTTGAGCCTGAGCCCGCAACGCCTGCTGGACTGGCATGCACGCCTGGCCCAGCGCGGTGGCTGGCTGGTGGTGGACGAGGCGTTCATTGACGTAACCCCGGACTTGAGCCTGGCCAGGCATGCCGATCAGGTCGGCTTGATCGTGCTGCGCTCATTCGGCAAGTTCTTCGGCCTGGCCGGTGTGCGCCTGGGCTTCGTGCTGGCCGAGCGCAAGTTGCTCAAGCTGTTGGCCGAACAGGTCGGGCCCTGGGCCGTCAGCGGGCCGACGCGGGTGTTGGGCCAAGTGTGCCGGCGCGACACCGACGGGCATGCGCGTCAGCGCAGTCGTTGCATCGAAGCCGGCCAGCGTCTGGTCGAGTTGCTTGAGCGCCGCGGCCTTCAACCCCACGGCGGCTGCGCATTGTTCCAGTGGTTGATTACCCCCCACGCTGAACGGCTGTACGAATTCATGGCCCAGCGCGGCATCCTGCTGCGCCTGTTTGTGCACAACAGCAGCGTGCGCTTCGGCCTGCCCGACACCGACGCCGACTGGCTGCGCCTTGACGAAGCCCTGGCCGCCTACAAGGACGCCACATGAGCACGTTGATGGTGCAGGGCACCACCTCTGACGCCGGCAAAAGCACCCTGGTGACCGCGCTGTGTCGCTGGCTGGTACGCCAGGGCATCGCAGTGGCACCGTTCAAACCGCAGAACATGGCGCTCAACAGCGCAGTGACCGCCGAAGGCGGCGAGATCGGCCGCGCCCAGGCGGTGCAGGCCCAGGCTGCCAACCTGGCGCCCCACACCGACATGAACCCGGTGTTGCTCAAGCCCAACAGCGACACCGGCTCGCAAGTGATCATCCATGGCCGTGCCGTTACCAGCATGAATGCCGTGGCCTACCACGACTACAAAGCCATTGCGATGCAAGCGGTGTTGGCCTCCCACGCGCGCTTGAGTGAGGCCTACCCGGTGGTAATGGTCGAAGGCGCGGGCTCCCCGGCCGAGATCAACCTGCGCGCCAATGACATCGCCAACATGGGCTTCGCCGAAGCGGTGGACTGCCCGGTGCTGTTGATCGCAGACATCAATCGCGGCGGCGTGTTCGCCCATCTGGTCGGCACCCTGGAACTGCTGTCACCCAGTGAGCAGGCGCGGGTCAAGGGCTTCATCATCAACCGTTTTCGCGGTGATATCGCGTTGCTGCAACCCGGGCTGGATTGGCTCGAAGCGCGCACCGGCAAACCGGTGGTCGGCGTGCTGCCCTACGTGATGGACCTGCACCTGGAGGCAGAAGACGGCATCGACCAACGCCAGATCGACAAGGCCGCCCAAGTGCTCAAGGTGGTGGTGCCGGTGCTGCCGCGCATCAGCAACCATACCGATTTCGACCCGCTGCGCTTGCATCCCCAGGTGGACTTGCAGTTCGTCGGGCCGGGCCAGTCGATACCGGCTGCCGACCTGATCATCCTGCCGGGCTCGAAAAGCGTACGCAGTGACCTGGCCTACCTGCGTGCCAATGGCTGGGACACCGCCGTGGCGCGGCACCTGCGTTATGGCGGCAAGGTACTGGGGATCTGCGGCGGCTTGCAGATGCTCGGCGAGCAAGTCCATGACCCGTTGGGCCTGGAAGGGCTTGCGGGCTTCAGCGACGGCCTCGGGTTACTGGCGTTCAGCACCACCCTGGAACAAGAGAAGCAGTTGCGCAACGTGCGTGGACGCCTGGTGTTGGAAGACGCCGACGTCAGCGGTTATGAAATCCATGCGGGGGTAACCTGCGGCGCTGCCTTGGCAAGCGCTGCGGTGCTGCTGGACGATGGCCGCAGCGATGGCGCACAGAGCCCCGATGGGCAAATTCTAGGCACCTACCTGCACGGCTTATTCGAGACCCCGGCGGCGTGCAGCGCGTTGCTGCGTTGGGCCGGGTTGCAGGATGTGCAAGAGGTGGATTATCACGGCCTGCGCGAGCGCGATATCGAGCGCTTGGCGGACTTGGTGGAGCACCACCTGGACACCGAGTTGTTGCGCAAGCTATGTGGGATCTGACGATGTTCACGCGATCAGACTGTGGTAGCTGGCTTGCCCGCGATAGCCATGTGTATCTACACAACGCTGTAGCCCTCAACGCTAACCACGATGCGAAGCGAGCCGCTTTTGATCTTGATCTTGCTCTGCTTTTGATCTCGGGCGCCCCATCAAACCACGCTGGCCGTAATTCGCCAGGGATTTGGGGGGTAAACCGGCAGGGATGCCGGTTTAGCCGCCCCGCGCCATGGATGGCGCGTGGCGGCGGCCCCCCAAATCACTGGCGAATTACGGGCACACCGAGCCTAGGCGAGGTGCCGAGTGGTGGGGCAAGAGCGTTTTGCTTACTTTTGCGCTGTTCAAAAGTGAGCCGCCGTCAGGGCGGAACCCTAAGTGGCCGTTACCTAAATAACGGATATGTACGCGGTCAAATCCAACATCCCGGTCGGCTGTCAGGCCGTCGCGGGAGCACGCTTGCTCGCGAATGCGGTGGGCCAGCCATAGATGCATTCACTGACATACCCTATTCGCGAGCAAGCCCGCTCCCACATTATTTGCCTGGGACCTTTGCATGTATCAATTGATCCTCGGCGGCGCCCGTTCGGGCAAGAGCCGCCTGGCCGAAAAGCTTGCCGCACAGAGCGGGCTTGCCGTCATTTATATCGCCACCAGCCAACCCCTCGACGGTGAGATGAACGAGCGCGTCGCGCTGCACCGCCAGCGTCGGCCCGACCATTGGGGCCTGGTTGAAGAACCCATCGACCTGGCGCGCGTGCTGCGCGAAAACGCCGCCACTGATCGCTGCCTGCTGGTGGATTGCCTGACCTTATGGCTCACCAACCTGCTGATGCTCGAAGACCCGGCGCGCCTTGCATCCGAGCGTGATCACCTGCTGCAAACCCTGGCCTCGCTGCCGGGGGAAATCATTTTTGTCAGCAACGAGACCGGTCTGGGTGTCGTGCCGCTGGGCGAATTGACTCGCCGTTATGTGGATGAAGCCGGTTGGTTGCATCAAGCCTTGGCCGAGCACTGTCAGCGCGTTGTGCTGACGGTTGCCGGCCTGCCCCTGACTTTGAAAGGTACTGCGTTATGACCGATTCCTGGTGGCTCAACCCCTGCAAGACCATTGATGCCGCGGCCCACGAACAGGCGCTGGCGCGTCAGCAGCAGTTGACCAAACCCGCCGGCTCCCTCGGCCAGTTGGAAGCGCTGGCGGTGCAGCTGGCAGGTTTGCAGGGCCAGGCCAAGCCCTCGGTAGAACACCTGTGGATCGCGATTTTTGCTGGCGATCACGGTGTGGTCGCTGAAGGTGTATCGGCATTTCCCCAGGCGGTCACTGGCCAGATGCTGCAAAACTTCGTCACCGGTGGTGCGGCAATCAGCGTGCTGGCGCGGCAACTGCAAGCGCAATTGGAAGTGGTCGACCTCGGCACCATCACGCCGTCCTTGGATTTGCCCGGCGTTCGTCACCTGAATATCGGCGCGGGCACGGCCAATTTCGTCCATGGCCCGGCGATGACCCAAGCCCAAGGGCAGTTGGCCTTGCAAGCTGGACGAGACAGCGCACGCCGCGCCCTGGAAAGCGGTGCGCAACTCTTTATCGGCGGTGAGATGGGCATCGGCAATACCACTGCCGCCAGTGCCTTGGCCTGCGCATTGCTGGATTGCCAGGTCACTGACCTCACAGGCCCTGGCACCGGTTTGAATGCCGCAGGGGTCAGCCATAAGGTCGCAGTCATTGAACGCGCCTTGGCGTTGCACGCCGGCCAGCGCAGTGATGCGCTGCAAACCTTGTTCAATCTCGGCGGTTTTGAAATAGCCGCGCTGGTCGGCGCCTACCTGGCCTGCGCCCAGGAAGGCATCGTGGTGCTGGTGGATGGGTTCATCTGCAGCGTGGCCGCGCTGGTGGCGGTGCGCTTGAACCCGGCGTGCCGCCAATGGCTGGTGTTCGGCCATCGTGGCGCCGAGCCGGGCCATCGCCATGTACTGCACAGCCTCGAGGCGCAGCCGTTGCTGGAACTGGGCCTGCGCCTGGGCGAAGGCAGCGGCGCCGCGTTGGCGGTGCCCTTGTTGCGCCTGGCGTGTGCGCTGCACGGGCAGATGGCGACCTTCGCCGAAGCCGCCGTGGCGGACCGCCCCGCATGACCTTGCGCCTGGACCTGCTGCGCCACGGCGAAACCGAACTGGGCGGTGGCCTGCGTGGCAGCCTGGACGATGCGCTGACCGTCAAGGGCTGGCAGCAGATGCGTGACGCAGTGGTGGGACAGGGGCCATGGGATCGGCTGATCAGCTCACCGTTGCAACGCTGCGCTCTGTTTGCCCGGGAGTTGGGGGCACAGCTCGATGTGCCGGTGAGTCTGGAGGCTGATTTGCAAGAGCTGCACTTCGGCGCCTGGGAAGGGCAGAGTGCGGCCGCGTTGATGGACACCGATGCCCAAGGGCTGGGCTTGTTCTGGGCCAACCCCTATGCCTTCACGCCGCCGCAGGGCGAGCCGGTCATCCAGTTTTCCGAGCGCGTGCTTGGCGCTGTCGCCCGGCTGCATCAGGCCTATGCTGGCCAGCGCGTGCTGTTGATCAGCCATGGCGGTGTAATGCGCCTGCTGCTGGCCCAGGCGCGAGGGTTGCCCCGTGAGCAACTGCTGAATGTCGAAGTGGGTCACGGTGCCTTGTTCGGCCTGCAGGTTGCGGCCGATGGCGTATTGAAGGAAGGACGCTGATGATGCTGCCGTTCTGGATCGCCCTGCAATTTCTCAGCAGCCTGCCCATTCGCTTTCCGGGCATGCCGCAGCCTCAAGAGCTGGGCCGTTCGTTGCTGTTTTATCCGCTGGTAGGGTTGCTGTTCGGCGTGCTGTTATGGGGCCTCAACCAGGTGTTGCAGGGCGCCCCGTTGCTGTTGCACGCCGCGTTGCTGCTCACGGCCTGGGTGTTGCTCAGCGGTGGCTTGCACCTGGACGGTCTGGCCGACAGCGCCGATGCCTGGCTGGGTGGCTTTGGCGACCGCGAGCGCACCCTCAGCATCATGAAAGACCCGCGCAGCGGCCCGATTGCGGTGGTCACCCTGGGCTTGGTGCTGCTGCTCAAGTTCAGCGCCTTGGTGGCGTTGATCGAACAACACAATGGCGCCGCCTTGATCCTGGCGCCCTTGATCGGACGCGCTTCGATGCTGGCGCTGTTTCTCACCACGCGCTACGTGCGTGCGGGTGGTTTGGGCCAGGCACTGTCAGACCATTTGCCGCGAATTGTCGGCCAACAGGTGCTGATCCTCAGCGGGTTGGCCTGTATCCTGATCGGCGGCTTCAACGGCGGCATCGCGGTGTTGCTGGCGGCATTGTGTTTCGTGTGGCTGCGCCAGTTGATGGTCAAGCGTCTGGGCGGCACCACGGGCGATACCGCCGGCGCACTGCTGGAGCTGCTTGAAGTCGTGGTGTTGGTCGGGCTGGCGTTGTAACGCTTTCTTGCAATTGGTTAACTCCGGGTATATACACGCTCTATGCTTGCCTCCCAATGTTTATGCACCAACCTGCGACGCGCCGCCCGTGGCGTCAGCAGGCACTACGACGGCGCTCTCGACGGCTTCGGGATCAACGTTGCCCAGTATTCTCTGCTGTGTAACCTGCAGCGTCTCGACCAGCCGAGCATTTCCAGCCTGGCGGACGCCATGGGCCTGGATCGCAGCACCCTGGGGCGCAACCTGCGCGTCCTGGAAGGTGATGGGCTGGTGCAGTTGGTGGAGGGCGACGATTTGCGCAACCGCCTGGTGGTATTGACTGACGCCGGCCATGAACGGCTGGCCGCTGCGTTGCCGGCGTGGGAAGCAGCGCAACAGAAACTGATTGATAAGCTTGGCGCCGAAAAGCGCGAAATGTTGTTGGCCTTGCTGGATGAACTCGCCTGAACGGCGGTTTGTTCGACTACAAGCGGGTATATACCCGCGAACGGAGAATAAGAAATGACCTCGATGTGGCGCACCAGTGGTTGGGTCCTTTTAGGGAGTGCGCTGATCCTGGCGTTGTCCTTGGGCGTACGGCATGGCTTTGGCCTGTTTCTGGCGCCGATGAGCAGCGAATTCGGTTGGGGGCGTGAAACCTTTGCCTTTGCCATCGCTTTGCAGAACCTGATCTGGGGCTTGGCGCAGCCATTTACCGGGGCCTTGGCCGACCGTTTCGGCGCGACCAAGGCGGTGTTTGTCGGCGGGGTGTTGTACGCCGTTGGCCTGGTGCTGATGGGCATGTCCGACTCCGCGTGGTCACTGTCTTTGAGCGCAGGCTTGCTGATTGGCATTGGCCTGTCCGGCACCTCGTTCTCGGTGATCCTCGGCGTGGTCGGCCGCGCCGTAGCGCCCGAAAAACGCAGTATGGCCATGGGCATTGCCAGTGCGGCGGGGTCGTTCGGCCAGTTCGCCATGGTGCCCGGCACCCTCGGCCTGATTGGCTGGCTCGGCTGGTCGGCAGCATTGCTGGTGCTGGGCTTGATGGTGGCGCTGATCCTGCCGCTGGTCGCCATGCTCAAGGACCGGCCGCTGGCGGTCACAGTGGGCCAGCAAACCCTGGGTGAGGCGCTCAAAGAAGCCTGTTCTCACTCCGGCTTCTGGCTGCTGTCCTTCGGCTTTTTTGTCTGCGGTTTCCAAGTGGTGTTCATCGGTGTGCACTTGCCGGCGTACCTGGTCGACCAGCACCTGCCGGCCACGGTGGGCACCACGGTGCTGGCGTTGATTGGCCTGTTTAATGTGTTCGGCACCTATACGGCGGGTTGGCTTGGTGGGCGCATGTCCAAGCCGCGCCTGCTCACCGGCTTGTACCTGTTAAGGGCGGTGGTGATTGTGTTGTTCCTGTGGGCGCCGGTCACCGAAGTCACGGCGTATCTGTTTGGCATGGCGATGGGCTTTTTGTGGTTGTCCACGGTGCCGCTGACCAACGGCACCGTCGCGACCCTGTTTGGTGTGCGCAACCTCTCGATGCTGGGCGGGATCGTGTTCCTGTTCCACCAGCTTGGCTCTTTCCTCGGCGGATGGCTGGGCGGGGTGGTCTATGATCGAACCGGCAGCTACGATTTGATCTGGCAGGTGGCAATTTTGCTCAGCCTGCTCGCCGCCGCGCTGAATTGGCCGGTGCGTGAGCGGCCAGTGGCACGTATACAGGCGCAGATGGAGGCGGCATGAGCATGACAGCGCGTCTTATGCTGTTGGCAGGGGGGATGGTGTTGTTGCTGCTGGCCTGGTGGGGATGGCAGCGGGGCGGCCTGGCGTTGATGCAACTGGGCATGGCGATCTGTTAAGTTGTGGGTCTGAACCGACTCAAGGACTTTTGACATGCAGATGCGCTGGCTCGCTGTACCCGTCCTGATGGCTATTGGCAGCGTGGCGATGGCCGCCAGTTGCCCACCGTTGCTGGAGGGCCAATTGCCCAAGCTGCGGGCCAAGGAATCCATCGACCTGTGCCAGCAATTCGCTGGCAAACCCTTGGTGATCGTCAATACAGCGAGCTTCTGCGGCTTTGCTCCGCAGTTCAAAGGCTTGGAAGCGTTATATCAGCGCTACAAGGGCGAAGGCCTGGAAGTGATTGGCGTGCCGTCCGATGACTTCAAGCAGGAAGCCAAGACCGGTGAGGAAACCGCGAAGGTCTGCTACGTGAATTATGGCGTGACCTTCACCATGACCGAGCCGCAGAAGGTCAAGGGGCCGGATGCGGTGCACCTGTTCAAGGTGCTTGCGCAGCAGGCTGACGCGGCGCCGAAGTGGAACTTCTACAAGTATGTGGTGGATCGCCAAGGCAATGTGGTTGCCAGTTTTTCCAGCCTGACCAAGCCGGACAGCCCGGAACTGATCAAGGCGGTGGAGCAGGCCATAGCGTCCAAACCCTGATTGGCGAGCACTGAAAAGCCCCGCCTCCTTCACAGGAGAGCGGGGCTTTTTTATACGGCTGCGGGTTAGAACTTGTAGGTCATGCCCAAGCCGAAACCGTTGGCGCTGTTTTCATACTTGGCGTTGTAGCTGGCCAATTGGTTGGAACGCGAAACCTTGACGTCCTCTTCCTTCAGGTAGGAGTAGGCCAGGTCGATGGTCATGTTATCCATGACCTGATAGCCCAGGCCCAGGCTGAAGATCGTACGGTCGCCGGTCGGGATACGCGGCGAGCGATCCGTGTTGTTGGTAGGCGACTGGTCGAACGTCAGGCCGGTACGCAGCACCACCTGCTTGGTGAGCTGGTACGAGGTACCCACGGCGTAAGCCCAGGTGTCGTGCCAGTTCTGGTCTTCCTTGATCGTGCTGACCAGGCCTGGGGCAAGCGCGCCGCCAGTAGCGCCGCTGACGCCTTCGTTCTTGACGGTGATGTCTTTCAGGCGGCTCCAGCGTGTCCAGGTTGCACCGGCGTAGAGTTTCCACGCGTCGGTCAGGTCTTGAGTGACGGACAGGTCGTAGGACTCAGGGGTGTCGATTTTCAGCGAAGCGTCATAGCGGTTGCTGCGCAGGAACGGCGAGGTCGCGGTCGGTGCGGTGACTTCGGTGTGGCCGTCCAGCTTGTAGCTGACCTTGGAGTGGTAGGTCAGGCCGACACGGGTGGTATCGGTGGCTTGAACCAGCACGCCGATGTTGAAGCCCAGTGCGGTGTCGTCACCCTTGATCTTGATATTGGTGTCTGGCGCGCGAGGGTTCAGCGTCAGGTCTGATTCCAGGGTACCGGCAATGCGGTTGATGGTCGGGCCGAAACCTACGGAAACGCGATCGTTGAAGGCGTAGCTGACGGTCGGTTGCAAAGTGATGACTTTCACTTCGCTCTTGCTGCCAAAGCCACGGCCCTGGAAGCCGCTTTCGTAGTCGGTCACCAGGCCGAACGGCGCATAAACGCCGAAGCCGACAGCCCACTGGTCGTTGAGTTTATTGGTGTAGAAACCGAAAGGCACGGCAGTGAAAGGCACCATATCGCCTTTATTGCTGCCAGCGGAGCGGCCGCTGACATTGCTGATATCGGTGGAGGCATCAATGGCTGCAACGCCACCAGTGATCTGTTGGCCTTCCAGGCGCGCCATACCAGCAGGGTTACCGAACACAGTGCTCGCATCATCGGCAGAGGAAGAGCGACCTGCGAAACCGGTACCCATCCCGCTCACGCTCTGTTCGTTGAGCGCAAAGCCGCTGGCGAACAGTTGGGAGGATGCCATGGCAACGGCGAGGCTAAGTGTGGTCTTGAGCATTACTTTTTTCATTATTAGAACTCCGTGTGATCACCGCTGCGGAAAGTATCAATAAATTTCAGATCGCGCTATAGGCTGTAATGCTGGAGATAGAGCGGTTTTGTAGGACAATCCGACCAAAATTGCCGTTTTTTGCCGAATCTTGCAATTTGCCCGGTCAACAAGTTGCCTGTTTCATTGGGCTTACACAGGTTTGCCAGGCTTGAGTGAAATCTCGCAGGCGGCCCTGGGGGTGGAATATTTCTTTCCAGATACGCGCCATGGCCAGTACATCGCCGGGCGCGGGCAGGGCAGGACGATGTTGTTCCACCAACAGCCAGGCGATCGCCGTGGCGTAGCGCAGATTTACCGTCAACTCCAACTGGGGCGCGCTGAGGAACGCATGTTGGCTGGCTAGCCCACGCACCAGGCTGGCGCGTTCCGGGTCCAAGGCCAGGTAGCCATCCCAGAGGGCGCGGTGGCGGGGTTCGGTGATGCTGTAGAGGCCATGGCCGCGGCGGTCATGCAGCGCCGAGCCCAGTTCTGACTGGCTGGCGGCAATGCCCAGCAGCAGGGATTCGGCTGTTGGGCTGTGACGGCCGAGGTACATCAGCGTCGGCCGGATCACATAACGACACAATTCACTGGCGGCAATACCCATACGAGCCTCAGTCCGTGCAAAGAATGGACGAGCCTGAGAAGGGGAGCTTGGCAGCGGTGAATCGGATCTCAGGCCCGTCGTAAGCGGATCATGCCGCTTGAGTTGAAGTGTAGTGTCATATTCACGATGTAAAGGACTGTTTTTAAAACATCTTCTGCAACCGGTTATAACGTTTATATCGATTTGTACTTAGCGCCACCGGCTCAAGGCCAAATTCCAGGCAATAAAAAACCCTGTTATTCAAACAGGGTTTTTTGAGTTTCAGCGACGCGGGTCGATCAGGCAGTCAGTGCCTGACGGGTACGATCAATCACGGCCTGCAGCGGTTCTGCGCTGGAGTATTGATCGGGGTACAGGCGTTCGCTGTGACGAGCGATGCCGTGTTCGTTGACCAGGGTGAAGCTGAAGCAGCCTTTGCGAGCGGCCATGATCAGGCAGTTCATTGGGGCAAAAGCGTTGGTGAGGGTGCGAATGGCATCCTGAGTGTGGATTTGAGCGTTCATATTATTGGTGTTCCTACAAATGACACGGATAAGAACCGTGCAACGTTAAAACGTTCCAGTAACGCTGATCACCATTGATCAAACGAAGAACCCGACTGGAACAAAGCAGCCAGTTTGAAGCGCTATTAAATTAGGCGCGCTTGGGCTGGCAGGTAGGTACTTAGGAGGGCAGGCAACACAACAGGGGCAAAGGTTCTGGGCCCGGGGTGAAGATCCTGATCAATTTGCAGGTTGGTTCGGTCAGAGTATTGGAACTTCGCGCCACCCTTTGCTTGTTCAAAGGCAGTGTCGTCGCAAGGAATACCTGGAAACCATCGAGGTGGTCGATCCCATGTGGTTCAGGGGACGTGTTCGACCAGAATTGACTTTCAGCTTGGTACTAACGCCGCGGATAGTAACGGATTGAAACAGGGAAGGGAAGGCCGATTGCAAAAAAACTTCGATCAGCCGCCGAGCAACTCGCGATAGACCAGCACGGTCATGGACGCGGCCAGTGCGCACCCCAGCCCGTAGGCGGCGAGCGTCAGCCGCAAGGACTGGCCGGTCTCGATCATGCGGATCACCTCGCGCATGTCATTGATCCTTCCGTCACTGAGTTCGATGCACAGGATCACGGCGGTAAAGGCGGCTGACAGCAAGATAGCAATGGCGAACAGTGCGCCGTCCGGAGAGGGGAGCGCGGCATTGATTCCCAGGGAGATCGCGCAGATGGCCAGTAGCAGCCCGGCGAATAACAGAATTCCTTTCATCGGCCCTACTGGTTTGCATTGTCGGTGGCGCAGTGTGGCGAGCCGAGGCAGATTTGAAAAGCCCTTGGGTTTGCCTGCTCAGTAACATGTTTAACCGGTGTTGAATCAAAAAACGCCGACGATATAACCAGCCGATAAGGACTTGTGCACATTCAAGGCCAAGGGTGTAACCCTGCTGTCACGGGTGTGCAAGTGCGCCCATTTGCCTGTAATCAAAATTTAAGTCAATGAAAAATCTCGCTTTTTTTATTGGTGAAAAAATCGTCAGTTTGACTGCGGCCCCCGTTCCATGGGGCTTTGCGCCTGTTCCAGGGGGGTTGTCCACTGAGTTATCCACAGCTTCTGTGGATTGTCCCGAGCGCTTGCTCTAGGACGGGCGTGCACGGTTTTTTCAGCTTTACCTGTACGAAAAAAAGAGTAGAGTGGCGCGCCTTCCGTTCTGCCCCACAGTGCTTTATGAAGTTTCGCTCAGTATCACATTCTGTTACCGACACGCCCCAAACTGTTACCGCACCCAAGCGTTTTTCCTTGAAGGTCGCTTTGTGGCTGCTCGACAGCCCGCGCCTTGGGCAGAGCACCAATATCAAGCATCTTGCCGGACGCTTGCTCAAGCAGCCCGCCCGCGAAGGCGTGGTGGCCGCTCAGAGCCGTCTTGGCCAACTGATGTGCCGCGAGTGCGGAAATGCCCGTGACCGGCGCATCGGCCACGATTTGTTGCGTTCGGCTGCTCGCGCCGGCGACCGTCGCGCCCAGCGCGAACTGGGCCAGGTCGAAGACTGAGCTGTCCTCCGGCCTTAGGCTTGGTTACCCTTGATCTTTTTCGGTGATGGCAGAAATGGCTATGGTGTTTGACTGGACCAGTATCGCCTTGGGTCTTGTGGGCGCAGCCGTGCCGCTACTGGCGCTGTGCTGGCAACTCCAGCGGCGCCCGACCGCACGCACCACCGGCTGGGAGCTGCTGGAGGAGCGCCTGGCGACCGCACAACTGGCCCAGGAAGGGCTCGCCGCTCAACTGGACGCCAGCCGCGATGAGATCAGTGACCTGAGCCAGGCCAATGCTGCCAAGCAAGCCGACCTGGCGGCGCTGCGCCGTGAAGTCGAGCTGTTGCAGATCGACCGCGATAACGCCCGCGACGCCGCGCACGCCTGGAACCTCGACCGCAGCGCCAAGGAAACCGAACTGCGGCGCCTCGACGCCTTGGCCGCGGCCCTGAGCGCCGAACTGCGCGAGCAGCAAGAGAGTCATCAGCAGCGCCTCACCGACCTGCAAGGCTCACGGGACGAGCTGCGTGCGCAATTTGCCGAGCTGGCCGGCAAGATCTTCGACGAACGTGAGCAACGCTTTGCCGAAACCAGCCAGGAACGCCTCGGCCAACTGCTCGACCCGCTCAAGGAACGTATCCAGTCCTTCGAGAAGCGTGTCGAAGAAAGCTATCAGAACGAAGCCCGTGAGCGCTTTTCCCTGGCCAAAGAGCTTGAGCGCCTGCAGCAATTGAACCTGCGCCTGTCGGACGAAGCCACCAACCTGACCCGCGCCCTCAAGGGCCAGAAAACCCAGGGCAACTGGGGCGAGCTGATTCTTGAGCGGGTGCTGGAGCACGCCGGCCTGGAGAAGGGCCGTGAATACCAGACCCAGGTCAGCCTCAAAGGCCCGGACGGCGAGCGTTTCCAGCCTGACGTGCTGATCATGTTGCCGGGCGACAAGCAGGTGGTGGTCGACTCCAAAGTCAGCTTGACCGCCTATCAACAGTACGTTGCGGCGGATGACGAGGTGATTGGCCAGGCCGCCTTGAAGCAGCACGTGCTGTCCCTGCGCAATCATGTCAAAGGCTTGGCCGGCAAGGACTACAAGCGCCTGGAGGGTTTGCACAGCCTGGATTTCGTGCTGCTGTTCGTACCGATCGAGGCCGCCTTTTCCGCGGCATTGCAGGCCGAGCCCAACCTGTTCCAGGAAGCCTTCGACCGCCATATCGTGATTGTCAGCCCCACCACCTTGCTCGCCACCCTGCGCGTGATCGACAGCCTCTGGAAGCAGGAACGCCAGAGCCAGAACGCCCGGGAAATTGCCGAGCGTGCCGGCTGGCTGTATGACAAGTTCGTGCTGTTTATCCAGGACCTGGACGAAGTGGGCAACCGACTGCAACAGTTGGACAAGGCCTACAGCGCGGCACGGAACAAACTGACGGATGGGCGGGGGAACCTGGTCAGCCGTACCGAGCAATTAAGATTGCTCGGCGCCCGCGCCAGTAAGAGCTTGCCGGCAGATCTGCTGGAGCGGGCAATGACCGATTCGGACGGCGTGGCACATCTCCCGGAATAAACACGGACCTAAATTGTGGGAGCGGGCTTGCTCGCGAAAGCGTAATGTCAGCCAGCACATCTAACACTGAAACACCGCTTTCGCGAGCAAGCCCGCTCCCACACATAGATCGAGTTCAGCCCCGTCATAGGCATAGTTATCTACAACTATGCAGCGCTCAACGGTAACCACGATGCGAAGCGAGCCGCCCTTGATCTTGATCTGCTTGTGATCTTGATCTTAAGCGCCCCGTTAAACCACGCTGGCCGGAATTCGACAGGGATTTGGGGGGTAAACCGGCAGGGATGCCGGTTTAGCCGCCCCGCGCCATGGATGGCGCGTGGCGGCGGCCCCCCAAATCACTGGCGGATTACGGGCACACCGAGCCTAGGCGAGGTGCCGAGTGGTGGGGCAAGAGCGTTTTGCTTACTTTGCCGCTTTTGCAAAGTGAGCCGCCGTCAGGGCGGAACCCTAAGTGGCCGTTACCTAAATAACGGATATGTACCCGGTCCAACTGTGTTGACTGTGAGGCCGTCTTCGCAGGCAAGCCAGCTCCCACATTTGGATTTCGGAGCGTCAGATGGATATGCGTCAGCTGTCAGGCCGTCGCGGGAGCAAGCTCCCTCGCCACAGGTTCGGCGTCATACCGAAGTTGTGCGGATACCTATGCCGTTACAGGGGCAAATGCCTGCTCACCAGCGCCCGCAACGCCGCCGGCTTCACCGGTTTGGCCAAGTAATCCAACCCCGCCCCATGCACCTCGGCCACCATCTCCGGTCGCCCATCGGCACTGATCACCACACCGGGAATCGGCTCGGCCAATTGCGCACGTAGCCAGCCCATCAACTCGGTACCGGTTTCGCCGTGGTCCAGGTGGTAATCCACCAGCGCCAGTTGCGGGCGGATACCCTCGGCCAGCAACGCCGCGCATTCGGCCTGGTTGGCGGCTGTCCAGACTTCACAGCCCCAGCGCGTGAGCAGGCTGCGCATGCCGATCAGGATGCTGTCTTCGTTATCCACGCACAGCACCCGTGCGCCACTCAAGGGCAGGCCGGTTTCTGCCGGCGCCTTGGGTTGCACGCTGGCCTGGTTGCGGGCCAGCGGCACGCACACGCTGAAGACGCTGCCTTTGCCCGGCCAGGAGCGCACGCTCAGGCGATGGCCCAGTACGCGGCACAGGCCGTCGGCAATCGCCAGGCCCAGGCCCAGGCCCTTTTCGGCACGGGTCTGGTGGCTGTCCAGGCGCTTGAACTCTTCGAAGATCACCTTTTGTTTATCCGGCGCAATGCCAGGGCCACGGTCCCAGACCTCCAGGCACAGTTCGCCCTTGCGACGACGTACGCCCAGCAGCACCGGGCCGTCGGCATAACGGAAGGCATTGGTCAGAAAGTTCTGCAAAATCCGCCGCAGCAGCTTGATGTCGCTGTCCATCCGCATACGGCTGCCGCGCCAGCGGAAGCGCAAGTGTTGCTCCTGGGCCAGTGCCTTGAATTCTGCGCCCAGGGTGTCGAACAGCTCGTTGAGGACAAAGGGCTGGCGCTGCGGATTGATCTTGCCGTTTTCCAGGCGCGAAATATCCAGCAAATCACTGATCAAGTCTTCAGCCGAGCGCAGCGAGCTGTCCAGGTGTTGCACCAGCTGCCGTGCTTCGCCGGACAGGCCATCGGTCTGGTGGGAGAGGGCGGCGGAAAACAGCCGCGCAGCGTTCAGCGGCTGCATCAGGTCATGGCTCACGGCCGCCAGGAACCGCGTCTTCGACTGGCTGGCGGATTCGGCCACGCCCTTGGCGTCGGTGAGGGCCACGTTCAGTTGCGACAGTTCATGGGTGCGCTCGGTCACTCGCTGCTCCAGGCCCTCGTTGGCCTCGGTCAGCGCTTGTTCGGCTTCGCGGAACGCGGTGATGTCGGTGAAACTCATGACAAACCCGCCACCGGGCATCGGGTTGCCGATCAACTCGATCACTCGGCCATTGGGGAACAGGCGCTCGGAGGTGTGCGCACGCCCCTGGCGCATCCAGTGCAGGCGACGCGCAACGTGCACTTGCGCTTCACCGGGGCCACACAGGCCGCGCTCGGCGTTGTAGCGAATGATGTCTGCAATGGGTCGGCCAACGCTGATCAAGCCGTCCGGGTAGTTGAACAGTTCCAGGTAACGCCGGTTCCAGGCCACCAGCTTGAGCGACTGGTCCACCACGCTGATGCCCTGGGTGATGTTCTCGATGGCACCTTGCAGCAGGGCGCGGTTGAACTGCAGCACTTCGGAGGCTTCGTCGGCGATACGGACCACGTCCTCCAGCTGCATTTCCCGCCCTTCAATCGCCGCTTTCACCACCGCCCGCGTCGAGGAGGCGCCGAGTACGCCAGCCAGCAAGCGTTCGGTGTGGGCGATCCAATCGTTATCGGCATTCTGGTTGGGGTTGAAGCCTTTGCCCTGGCGATAGGCGAAGCGAATAAAACTCTGCTGGGCCCGTTCTTCCCCGACGAAACGTGCCGCCAGGCTGAGCAGGTCGCTGATCTGTACCGACAGCATGGAACGCGCACTCGCGCGCTGGCTGATTTCCTGGCCGATAAAACGACCTGCCTGCCAGTGCTCGGAAACCCGTGTGCGCGACAGCATCGACACCCACACGAAGAGGGTGAAGTTACCGGCCAGGGAGAACACAGTGCCCAGGGTCAGCGAGGTTACCGACAGCCCGAACGGGTGGGAGTGCATCCAAGTCAGGCCGGGGAAAAGGTTGAGCGACCAGCCCAGACTTTTCGCCGTCACCGGCAGGACCAAAGTGTAGAACCACAAGAAGGTACCGGCGGCCAAACCGGCAAACACCCCACGCCGGTTGGCTTGCTTCCAATACAGCGCACCGAGCATCGCCGGGGCCAGTTGGGTCACGGCGGCAAACGCGATCTGGCCGATGGTCGCCAGGCTGGCGGTGGAGCCCAGCAAGCGGTAGCTCACGTACGCCAGCAGCAGGATGATCACAATGCTCACCCGGCGCACCGACAGCATCCAGTGGCGGAAGACTTCGAATGGCCGTTCGGCGCTGGACCGGCGCAACAGCCACGGCAGCAGCATGTCGTTGGAGACCATGGTCGACAAGGCGATACTCGCCACGATCACCATGCCGGTGGCCGCCGACGCACCGCCAATAAACGCCAGCACCGCAAGCGCCGGGTGCGCCTCGGCCATCGGCAGGCTGATCACATAGGAGTCCGGCAGCACTGAGCTTGGCAACAGCATCTTGCCGCCCAGGGCGATGGGCACCACGAACAGTGCCGCGAGGATCAAATAAGCCGGGAACACCCACTTGGCCAGGCGCAAATCCTGGGGGTCGATGTTCTCCACCACCGTCACATGAAATTGTCGTGGCAGGCAGATGATCGCCATCATGGCGACGCCGGTCTGCACCACCATCGATGGCCAGTTGATGGTCTCTTTCCAGTACTCCTCCAGGCGCGGGGCGAGCATGGCCTGGCTGAACAGGTCGCCGAAACCGTCGTACAAGCCGTAGGTGACAAACGCACCGACGGCAAGAAAAGCGAACAGCTTGACCAGCGACTCAAAGGCAATCGCCAGCACCATGCCGCGGTGGTGTTCGGTGGCGTCGAGGTTGCGCGTGCCGAACACGATGGTAAACAGCGCCAATACCAGCGACACAATCAAGGCCGTGTCCTGGGCGCGGGTGCCGGTGGTGTCGGGGCCGGCGCCGATCAGCAGGTTCACGCCCAGCACGATGCCTTTGAGCTGCAGCGCGATATAGGGCAGCACGCCGACCAGGCAAATAAGTGCCACCACCACCGCCAGGGACTGGGACTTGCCGTAACGGGCGGCGATAAAGTCGGCGATGGAGGTGATGTTTTCCTGCTTGCTGATCAGGATCATCTTCTGCAGCACCCAGGGGGCCAGCACCAGCAACAGCACGGGCCCCAGGTAGATCGGCAAGAATGCCCACAGTTGTTCGGCCGCTTGGCCCACGGCGCCGAAGAAGGTCCAACTGGTGCAGTACACCGCCAGCGACAGGCTATACACCCAGGCACGCACGCGCGGCGGCAGCGGCGCATGGCGGCGGTCACCGTAAAAGGCGATGGCAAACATGGTGGCCATATAGGCCAGGGCAACGGCGGCGATCAGCCCGCTGGACAGCGTCATGGTAACTCCGAGCATAAGAACACCCGGGCATTCCAGGCCCGGTTGGACAGTCTCGCATGATGCCTGGTGTTAGTCAGTGTCGACCAAGGTCGTGTGGGATCGAATGTCGCAGGCGGCGCTCAGCGCGGTGGCAGGGTTTTCTGGCGCAGGATGTAGATCGTCACCAGCACCGCACTGGTCAGCATAAAGCCCCGTGCCCAGGGCAGTGGCACCAGGTAGCAGGAGATCGAGATGCTCAACCACATCAAGCCAATGGCGTAGACCTTGCCTTTGAGCGGGATGCCATTGCCGTCCAGGTAGTCGCGCACCCAGGGCCCCAGGCGCGGGTGTTCCACCAGCCAGTGGTAGAAGCGCGGGGAGCTGCGAGCGAAGCAGGCGGCGGCGAGCAGCAGGAAGGGTGTGGTCGGCAACACCGGTAGGAAAATACCGATGACGCCTAGCGCTACGCTTAGCCAGCCAATGGCCAGCAGCGCGTAGCGCAGGAGCAGTGGACGGTTGCCCATGGGTGCCACGGGCAAGCGACTCAGTGGTGACGTGGCTTGAGGATCGCCGGTTTTTCGTCGGGCGCGTTGCACAGCAGGTACAGGGCGGTCAGGGCTTCCGGGATCTGCACGATCATGTCGTCCATCAGGTTGGCGTCGGCGGCGATGTCGGAGAACTCTGCTTCCTCTTCGAACAAGCCCGAACCGACCATGATCGGCAGCAGCATTTCACTGACTTCTTCTTCGGCGGTTTCGAACCAGGCGGCTTCGCGCAGGAACACGCCTTCCATGAAACCGATGCACCAGCCGCGCAGGTCGGAGTCATCCGGGTCGTCGCCCAGGTCCAGCTCGCACGGCAGCTCGAACTCTTCGTCGGAGGCCAGTTGGCGGGCGATGTGGGCTTTGAGGGCGAGCAGGGTGGATTCGATTTCTTCGCGCTGGGCGTCGTCGCTGTAGTGAGGCTCTTCAGCGAACAGCGCGTCGATCCATTCACGGTCCGGGACGGGGTCGGAGCAGATCGACAGGGCGGTCAGGTAGCCGTGGGCGGCCACGTAGTCCAGCGCCTCGTCATGCAGCTCATCGGCGTCGAGGAAGGCTTGCAGGCGGGTTAGTTGCTCAGCGAAGGACATTGAAGGGCTACCTTGGGAATAAACGATGCTGAATTCTAGGCTTTCTTGAGCGCCCAGGCCAGCCGCACGGCATATTTGCCCGGTTTTAGCCTGGTGCGTCTATTCGTCAGTCGCGCCCTTTGGGGGATAACGCTCGGGTATACTGCCGCGTTTTGTGATGCCCCTGCAGGCCCAGCGCCAATCCGGGAAAACTTCGCTTACGGATTATTTTTCGTGAACGCGGATTTTTTCGGCCAGCCTGTATAGAGGGATTTCGGCACCATTTTGGAGTTTTACATGCTCGAGCAGGCTCAACGCGTCCTCAAGGACATCTTCGGCTACGACAGTTTTCGTGGCCGCCAGGGTGCGATCATTGAGCGCGTGGCCAGTGGCGGCGATGCCCTGGTACTGATGCCTACCGGTGGCGGCAAGTCGCTGTGCTTCCAGGTGCCGGCGCTGTTGCGCAATGGCCTGGCCGTGGTGGTGTCGCCGCTGATTGCGCTGATGGACGATCAGGTCGCCACCCTTGAAGAACTCGGGGTCGCTGCCGCGTCGTTGAACTCCACCCTCAGCGCCGAGCAGCAGCGCGACCTGGCAGCGCGCATCAAGCGTGGCGAAGTGAAAATGCTTTACCTGGCGCCGGAGCGCCTGGTGCAGCCACGCATGCTGGCCTTTTTGCAGAGCCTTGAGATCGCCCTGTTTGCCATCGACGAAGCCCACTGTGTGTCGCAATGGGGTCACGATTTCCGTCGCGAATACCTGCAGCTTGGCCAATTGGCCGAACTGTTTCCCGATGTGCCGCGCATTGCGCTGACCGCCACCGCTGACAAGCGGACCCGCGAAGAGATCGTCGAGCGCCTGCATTTGCAGAACGCCGAGCGCTTCCTGTCGAGTTTTGACCGGCCCAATATTTTCTACCGCATCGTGCCCAAGGAGCAGCCGCGCAAGCAGTTGCTGGCGTTCCTATCCGAACGGCGCAGTGATGCGGGCATCGTGTACTGCCTGTCGCGCAAGAAAGTCGACGAGGTCGCCGCGTTCCTCTGTGAGCAAGGCTACCCGGCGCTGCCTTACCACGCCGGCCTGCCCAATGACACGCGATCTGCGCACCAAAAACGCTTCCTGAACGAGGAAGGCCTGATCATGGTGGCGACCATTGCCTTTGGCATGGGCATCGACAAATCCAACGTGCGTTTCGTGGCGCACATGGACCTGCCCAAGTCCCTTGAGGCTTATTACCAGGAAACCGGGCGTGCTGGCCGTGATGGCCTGCCGGCGGATGCCTGGATGGTCTACGGCCTGCAAGACGTGGTGATGCTCAAGCAGATGCTGCAGAACTCCGAGGGCGACGAGCGCCACAAGCGTCTGGAGCAGCACAAGCTCGACGCCATGCTCTCGTTGTGCGAAGAGACCCGCTGCCGCCGCCAGACCCTGCTGGCGTATTTCGACGAAGACATGCCTGAACCCTGCGGCCACTGCGATAACTGCATCGACGGCGTGCAAACCTGGGACGCCACCGAACCGGCGCGCCAGGCGTTGTCGACGATCTATCGCACCGGCCAGCGCTATGGCGTGGGCCATCTGGTGGATGTTCTGCTGGGCAAGGACAACGAAAAAATCCGCAGCTTCGGCCACGAAAAACTCTCGGTGTACGGTGTCGGCAAGGCCCGGGCTGAAGGGGAGTGGCGTTCGCTGTTTCGCCAGATGGTTGCCCGTGGTCTGGTCGACATCGATATCGAAGGCTACGGCGGGCTGCGCCTGAATGACAGTTGCCGGCCCTTGCTCAAGGGCGAAGTGAGCCTGGAACTGCGCCGTGACCTCAAGCCGCAGACCACCGCCAAAAGCAGCAGCACCAGCCAGGCCAGCCAGCTGGTGCGGGGCGAGGAGCGCGAACAATGGGAAGCCTTGCGCACCCTGCGGCGCAAACTGGCGCAGGAGCACAGCGTACCGCCCTACGTTATCTTCCCCGACTCCACCTTGCTGGAGATGCTGCGCGAGCAGCCCACCACCATGGCCGAGATGGCCCGGGTCAGCGGCGTGGGCGCACGCAAACTGGAGCGCTACGGCCAGGCCTTCTTGGAAGTGCTCGGCGGCCAGGCCGAAGCGCCGAAGGAAATCGCCGATATTCGCCACGAACTGATCAGCCTGGCCCGTGCCGGCATGACCCCGCTCCAGATCGCCGGCCAGCTGCAATGCTCGGAAAAAAACGTGTACACCTTGCTCGCCGAAGCCATCGGCAAGCAGCAATTGTCCCTGGAGCAGGCCCTTGATTTGCCAGAGGATTTGCTCGGTGAAATCCAGGACGCCTTTCTCGATGGAGAAGGCGAATTGCCAGCTGTCACGGAGATTGCGCCGTTGTTTACCGGGCGTGTTCCGGAAGGCGTTTTGTACTGCGTGCGTGCCGCTTTGCAGTCCGAATTCGAAATTTAGTGTGCCAATTACGACAATGTAACGAATCAGTACATAGCGGGCCTTGCCTACGGGCAGGGCTCATGCTTAGCTGACTAATAATTAGCCATACTTTATTTTCAGTCTTAAACACGAGTTTTTTATGCCGTTAACCGATCAACACCGTTTTGGCATGCAGTTGGCGCAAATGTCCCGAGGTTGGCGCGCCGAACTGGACCGCCGTCTGGCGGGGCTGGGCTTGTCCCAGGCGCGCTGGTTGGTGCTGCTGCACCTGGCCCGTTTTGTCGAAGCACCCACCCAGCGTGAATTGGCCCAAAGTGTCGGCGTGGAAGGGCCAACCTTGGCCCGCCTGCTCGACAGCCTCGAAGGCCAGGGCCTGGTACAACGCCAAGCCGTGGTGGAAGACCGGCGCGCCAAACGCATCCTGCTGTGCGATACGGCTCAACCGCTGATCGACCAGATCGAAACCATCGCCACGGCATTGCGCCATGAATTGTTCGTGGGCGTGAATGAAGAAGACCTGCGGGTGTGCATGCGGGTGCATGAGCACATCCTGGCGAACCTGGAAAAGTCCTGAACTGCAAATGTAGGAGCGAGCTTGCTCGCGAAAAACGTCAACGATAACGCG
Organism: Pseudomonas sp. MF6394; assembly: GCF_002018845.1. NCBI lineage: Bacteria > Pseudomonadati > Pseudomonadota > Gammaproteobacteria > Pseudomonadales > Pseudomonadaceae > Pseudomonas > Pseudomonas sp. MF6394. The sequence continues at coordinate 3,569 of NZ_MVOJ01000047.1, read as the reverse complement.
GGCCTCCTGAATAAACGCGGCGTCTGTGGGTTTTTCGCGAGCAAGCTCGCTCCTACAAAAGTCCTTGGCAATCCTTTCCTAGAACGTCTGGCCCAGGTTCAAGTACACCGCCTTCTGATTATCATCATTGAACCCATAGCTGAAATTCAGCGGCCCCAATGGCGTATCAAACCCCAGGAAAATACTCGCGGCGTTGATATAGCCGCTGTCGAACTCGTTATCGTTGTTCCACGCCCGGCCCCGTTCAAGGGATGCACCCAGGTACAACGGGAAGTCCAGCGGCAGGTAAGAGCGCGGAGTGAGCCTGCGGAAGTACACCGCGCGCATCAGGCTGATGTTTTGCCCCGAAATCGCATCCTGGCGGAAGCCTGATAATTGCCGTGCGCCCCCCAGCAGAAAGCTGGAAATCACCACATCCGAATCATCCAGGGTGCGTCCATAGCGGCCGCCCAGTATCAGGGTGTCCGGGCCGTGGCTCATGGCCTTGTCCAGTTTGAACTCCCATTGGCGGTAGCGCTGGTCCGAGCCCAGGCCGGGTTCGAACTCGCGAAAGGCCAGGCTGATGTCTTCGCCGCTGTGGGGGAAGTACACGTTGTCCAGGGAATCGAAGGAGTATTTGAGCTCATAGAAGCCTTCGCTGAAGCTCACACTCGGTAGATCGCGGTCGCCAATGCGCACGTCCGCCTTGCCCCAGGCTTCACCTACGCCAAAGCGGATCTCGCCGCTGTTGCCGATCTGTCGGCCCACGTTCAAACCAAAGCCGTAGCGTTCCAGGCGGTATTCGGAGATGGGGTCGTTGTCCAGGATCAGCTCGACGTTCTGTGCCTCGGCCCTGATGTAGGGGGCCACAAAGTAGCGTGAGCCGGTGTCCATGGGTTGGTAGAACTCGCTGTACAGCTCCTGCCGATCACCAATCTGCACCCGCGTCAGCCATTCCGCGCCGAGGCGGTTGATGCCGTTCACGCGGTAACTGGCGCCGAGGTTGAAGGCGCTGTCGCCGCGCATGTCGTCCGAGAGGTTCAAGCCCAGGCGCAGGTAGTCGGTGCCGCTGCGCTTGCCGCGTGCGCTGATTACCAGGGTGTTGTCCTGGCCTTTTTTTACCACGCGGTATTGCACCTGCTCGAAGTAATCCAGGCCGTACAGGGTGCCCATATCCGATTGCAGGCGGCCCAGGTTCAGCGGTTCTCCTAGGCCCTGGCGGATGTAGTAGCGGATAACGTCGTCGCTGACCTTGGAGTCGTTCTCCACCTGGATTGCGGTGATCACCGGGGTGCGTTCGCCCGGCGTGCGCGCAGCTATCAGGTCGGCGTCGATGGGTTCGGCAGGGCGCAGGTGTGCCAGGCGTACGTCGAGGGCACGGGTGGCGCGGTAACCGGCTTCGATCATGTCCTTGGCGCGGCCGAAGTCGGTGACGCCATAAGCGGCCAGCGGCGGTTGGATCAACACGTCCTTGGGGTACAGGGCCTTGAGTTGCTCCTCGGAGTTGCGCCGGGTCATCAGGGTGATGGACTGGTTGAGCACGTCCACCACGGTGGCCAGTTGCTTGCGCGAGCGCAGCGGGGTGCCGATGTCGACCACGATGGCGATGTCGACGCCCATCTCCCGCGCCACGTCCAGCGGGATATTGTCGGTCATGCCGCCGTCCACCAGCAGGCGGCCATCCAGCTCCACCGGGGCGAACACCGCGGGGATCGACATGCTGGCGCGTATCACCTGGGGCAGGTGGCCTTTGCTGAAGACTACTTTTTCGCCGGTGGTGATGTCGGTAGCCACGGCGCGGAAGGGGATCGGCAGCTTGTCGAAGTTACGCGTGTTGCTGCTGTGGGCGAACATGCTTTCCAGCAGCAACGCCAGGTTCTGGCCCTGGATCACGCCCAGTGGCAGGCCGAGGCTACCGTCGTCGCGGAAACTGAGTTTTTGTTTGACCAAGAAATCCCGGTCATCCTGCTTGCGCCGAAACGGTACGTCTTCACGCGGTGGCGCGTCGGACAGGGCCTGCTGCCAGTCGATCCCCAGCGCCAATTTCTCCAGCTCGTCGATCTTGTAGCCCGACGCGTACAACCCGCCAATCACCGCCCCCATGCTGGTGCCGGCAATCGCATCGATATGAATCCCTTGCTCTTCAAGTGCCTTGAGTACGCCGATATGCGCCAGGCCACGGGCGGCACCGCCAGACAGCACCAGGCCGATTTTCGGGCGGGGGGCTTCTACAGCGTCGGCAAGTAGGGGGACAAGGCACAGGAACAGGCAAGACAGCAGGCGGCGCATCATCAATCTCGTGGCTGGGCGACAAAGGCCGCTATTATAGCCACCCGATTCGCTGAGCCTGTTACGCCAGGAGCCGCTTAATGATGTCTGCATGCAAACCCGAGATCGTTATCACCTATTGCACCCAGTGTCAGTGGTTGCTGCGCGCCGCGTGGTTGGCCCAGGAGTTGCTCAGCACCTTTGCCGATGACCTGGGACGCGTGGCGCTGGAACCGGCCACCGGCGGCGCGTTTCGCATCACCTGTGATGGCGTGCAGATTTGGGAGCGCAAGGCCGATGGCGGTTTTCCCGAGGCCAAGGTGCTCAAGCAGCGAGTGCGCGACCAGATCGACCCCCAACGCGACCTCGGGCATAACGACCGTACCGTCTGAAGTCAGGCCGGCGCCGGTTGTTTGGCCTGGCTGGCGCTGCCCATCAGGCCCGAAAGCACGATGGCGACGATGATCAAGGCGCCGCCCAGCAGCATGCGCAGGGTCGGGGTTTCGGCAAACAGCAGCCAGGCCACGGTGATGCCGTAGACCGGCTCCATGGCAAACACCACCGACGCGGTACGCGCCTTGATCACCGCGAGGCTGGCGACAAACAGGCTGTGGGCCAAGCCAGTACAAAACACCCCCAGCAGCCCGATCCACAGCCAATCTATTCCACGCACATCCGCCAGCCCCGGCGCGGCCACGGGCAGCAGGAGCACGGCGACCACGACGTTCTGGCACAGCGCGGCCTGTACCGCAGGAATGCGCCCGGAACTGGCGCGATTGTTCAGCGACAACAACGAGAACAACAGGCCCGAGACGATGCCCCATAGCAAGCCGCCCGTGGCTTCGCTGGCGAGATTGAAATCCGGGGTCACAAGCACCAGGCCAACGGTGACCAGCACCACCAGCAGTACTTCATTGGCGCGAATGCGCTCGCGGAAGATCAGCCCTTCAAGGATCACGGTAAAGGCCGGAAAGGCGGTGAACCCCAGGGTCGCCACAGCCACGCCGGCGACCTTGACGGCAATAAAGAACGTCACCCAATGGGCGGCCAACAACACACCGCTGACCAACAGCCGGCGCCAGTCGCGCATCTCCAGCCGCTTCCACGGAGCATTACTGGCAAAGCGTGCAAACACCGCCAGCGCCAGCACGGCAAACGCCGCCCGGCCAAATACGATGATGGCGGGGGAGGCCGCCGCCAGCTTGCCGAATACGCCAGTGAGGCCAAACATCAATGCGCCGATATGCAGGGCGCCAAGGGCTGAGCGGGGAGTCATTGCGATCCTTGATCCAACAGGGGGTGACAGCCTCGCAGTCTAGAGG
>NZ_MVOJ01000046.1:0-40788 GCF_002018845.1 Pseudomonas sp. MF6394 | reverse complement strand
CCCATGGTGGGATCAAGCGTTATCGCTATGACGACTTGGGGCGACAGGTTGCCCGTGAGGATGAGCATGGCGCACTAATCCAGTATCAGTGGGACGCCGCAGGACGCTTGCTGAAACTGATCCAGCCCAGTGGTGCTTGCAGGGAATTCAGCTACAACCCCTACGGCAAAATCATCGCCGAACGCGATGAACTCGGCCACGTCACCCGCTACGAATACGCCGATGGCCTGCACCTGATCAGCCGCCGCCTCAACGCCGACGGCACCCAGGTCAAGTACCGCTACGACAGCGCCCGGCTGCTCCTCACCGAGATCGAAAACGAAGCCGGCGAAACCTACCAACTCGACTACCACCTCAATGGCCTGATCCGCCAGGAAACCGGCTTCGACGGCCAACGCACCGCGTATGCCTACGACCTCAACGGCAACCTGCTGGAAAAAACCGAATACGGCGACGATGACAGTCAGCTCATCACCCGCTACCAGCGCGATTACGCCGGGCGCCTCGTAAGAAAAACCCTGCCCGATAACAGCACTATCGATTATGCCTACGACCGCCAAGGCAACCTCCTCAGCGTCGAAGACGGTCACTGGGCGCTGGCCTACGAATACGACCGCCAAAACCGCCTCACCGCCGAGCACCAAGGCTGGGGCACCCTGCGCTACGGCTACGACGCCTGCGGCCAGCTGAAAAACCTGTGCCTGCCAGACAACAACCGCGTCACTTTCAACCACGACAAAGGCGACCAACTCGCCACCGTCGAACTCAACGGAGAAGTGCTCACCTCCCATCTATTCAACAGCGGCCGCGAACACCAGCGCCAGCAAGGCCAACTGCTCAGCCACTACCACTACGACGATCAACACCGCCTGCATGCCCATGCGGTGACCCAGCAACAGAACCACCTCTACCAACGCCAATACGACTACGACAAAGCCGGCAACCTCACCCGCCTGCTCGACACCCGCAAAGGCGAACACCGCTACCACTACGACCCCCTCGCCCGCCTGACCCGCGCCGACCACTCCCAAGACGTACAGGAACGCTTCGGCCACAACCCCGCCGGCAACCTGCTGATGCAAGACCGCCCCGGCCCGGACATCGTCGCGGCCAACCGCCTGATGATCCAGGGCGACCGCCATTACGACTACGACGCCTTCGGCAACCTCATCCGCGAACGGCGCGGTAAAGGCCAGCAACTCATCACCGAATACCGCTACGACTGCCAGCATCGGCTGATCGGCATCACCCAACCAAACGGCCAAACCGCCAGCTATCGCTACGACCCATTTGGGCGGCGTATCAGCAAAACCGTCGACGGCAAGACCACCGAGTTTTTCTGGCAAGGCGACAAGCTGATTGCCGAACACCACGCAGAACGCCATCGAAGCTACCTCTACGAACCAGACAGCTTCCGCCCACTGGCGCTACTGGAAGGCTTCGGCCCCCAAGCCACAACGCCCTACCACTACCAACTCGACCACCTCGGCACCCCGCAGGAACTCACCAGCCCCGAGGGCGAAATCGTCTGGTCCGCCCACTACCGCGCCTACGGCCAGATCGCCCGGCTCGACGCGGGCAAAATCGACAACCCGCTGCGCTTTCAGGGTCAGTATTTCGATCCGGAAAGCGGCCTGCACTACAACCGCCATCGCTACTACAATCCGGATATTGGTCGCTACCTGACACCGGACCCGGTGAAGTTGGCGGGGGGGATCAATGGATACCGGTATGTGCCCAATCCGACAGGTTGGGCAGACCCGCTCGGACTGAACAGATGCCCAGGTACGGTAGGATGCGAACCATCCTTAGGCGCTGAAGATCCTTCAACTCCAGCATCAAGTAAGAAATCAGAACCCAACCTTCCGACTCCTCATAATGACGAAGAGTATCTTTTTCGCGGAGACAAAACCCCTCCAAACGAGGTATTCAAAAATGGCTTTAAAAGCAAAGGCGATAGCGAAGATTTGTACCTACACGCCATTGACAGTAATGACCCTCCCAGCAACTTCATAAGCACATCGCCATCTCGAGCAGTCGGGATCACTTTTGCTACCAGCTACGGAGATAAAAAGGGCTACTTGTATACACTTAAGAGTATTGAGGGGCATGATATAAATACAGAACTAGGCAAGCAGGCGCCATACCCGAAGGAGCTAGAATTCGCTATCCATAACAAAATCGACACAGAGGACATATTAGGCGCCACCCCAGTAAAGTCTGATGGAACTTACATTGGATATTCCATACCAAATCCCAACAGGAAATAAAATGAAAACTAAGAATATAAAGGTAATAATCAAAAACGAGCACAAGGAGGTCACCGTAAAATATGACCCAAGGAAGCTCATCATGACATTTTCAGAGGCCGACAACTTTAAAAAAGTCTATGAAGGGCATGACTTATATATTTGTCTCGCAAAAATCAGAGCAGACTTCCCGCATATAACTTTTTTATGCAAAGGGGCAAAAATAAACGTTAAACCATCAAGAATGGCTTCTCAGATGAGCGCGGGGCTCGTCGCATACGAAATGACTTTAGGTCAGCAAGCTACCAACGACGACATAGTCCATTTGTTTGACTACGAAGAGGAGAACCTAACAAACGACCCACAGGAACAAATTGATTTCTTCAGGAAATGGTTGGTGTCACTAGGTGCGCAAGATTACGAAAAATTTAACTAAGTTATGAGTGCTCCTACCCCTGTGATAAGCCCGCTCACCACAGGGGAGAAACGATGTCCTTAAATCCCCGCCAACGCCAAATCCATCGCAAAATACGTAAATATCAAATCCGCCCCCGCCCGCTTGATCGACCCCAACGTCTCGCGCACCACTCGGTCCTCATCAATCGCCCCAGCCTGTGCGCCGAACTTGATCATCGCGTACTCACCGCTCACCTGGTACGCGGCCACCGGCAGGCGCGAGGCTTCGCGGATGTCGCGGATGATGTCGAGGTAGGCCCCGGCTGGCTTGACCATCAGCGCGTCGGCGCCTTCCTGTTCGTCCAGCAGCGATTCGCGCACGGCTTCGCGGCGGTTCATCGGGTTCATCTGGTAGCTTTTGCGGTCGCCCTTGAGCGCGCTGCCGCCGGCTTCGCGGAAGGGGCCGTAGAGGGCCGAGGCGAATTTGGTGGAGTAGGCCATGATCGGGATGTGGGTGAAGCCGGCGTCATCCAGGGCGCGGCGGATGGCCTGGACCTGGCCGTCCATCGCGGCTGACGGGGCGATCACGTCGGCGCCAGCGCGGGCGGCGGCCACGGCTTGTTTGCCGAGGTTGACCAGGGTCGCGTCGTTGTCGACATGGGCGCCGTGCATCACGCCGCAGTGGCCGTGGTCGGTGTATTCGCAGAAACAGGTGTCGGACATCACGATCATTTCCGGCACGGCGTCCTTGATGATCGAGGACATGCGCGAAACCAGGCCGCGTTCTTTCCAGGTGTCGCTGCCGCTGGCGTCAAGGTGGTGGGACACGCCGAAGGTCATCACCGACTTGATGCCGGCGCGAGCGTAACGCTCGATCTCACCGGCGAGTTTTTTCTCGGGAATGCGCAACACACCCGGCATGCTGGCGATGGGCACGAAATCGTCGATTTCTTCTTCGACAAAAATCGGCAGTACCAGGTCGTTGAGGGTGAATTCGCTTTCCTGGAACAGGCCACGCAGCTCCGGGGAGCGGCGCAGGCGACGTGGGCGGGCTTGGGGGAACTGGCTGGTCATGGCAATCCTGAAAAATGGCTGAACACTTTGGGGCGAAAGCTTATGCCCCCAAGTCCTGGCAACACAAACGCCGAGGGGCCAATAGTGTATTGCCAGGCGCGTAACAATTCATTGATCTACAGCTGTAGACGCCCCTCGATACACAACGCCACCGCGCCGCCCACCCAGATTTCATCGCCCTGGCGCTCGATATAAATACGCCCTGCTCGCCCTATCGCCGTGCCTTGGCTGACCACGTAACGGTTGGGCGCCAGGCCTTCAGCGAGGAGCCATTGGGCCACGCCGGCATTCAAGCTGCCGGTGGCCGGGTCTTCGGCGGCGCCATCGCCAGCGACAAAAGCGCGCACTTCAAATTGCGCGTCCACCGCGTCACGCGTGGGGTCGCAGGGGGCGATCACCCCTACGGCCAGACCCTGGATTTGCGAATAGTCCGGTTGCAACGCAAGCACCGCCTCACGATCAGCCAACATCACCGCCAGCCAACCCGCACCATTGTCAACCCATTGGCTGCGCAAGATAGCCTCGGGCGCCAGGCCTAATGCCAGGCGCACGCGCTCCAGCAACGGCGCCTCCACCGGGCCGGCACGCAGCAATGGCGGCGCGATAAACGCCAGTTCATCGCCCTGACGGCGAATACGCACCAAGCCGATTTCGCACTCCTGGATAATCTCCTCCCCACGTGGCACGCCGCCAGCCTGCAACCAGGCGTGGCAACTGCCCAAAGTCGGGTGCCCGGCGAACGGCAGCTCCTTGAGGGTGGTGAAGATTCTTACCCGATAGTCAGCACGAGGGTCGCGCGGCGTCAGTAAAAACGTGGTTTCGCTGAGGTTGGTCCAATTGGCGAAGTCCGCCATCTGTTGGTCGGTGAAGCTATCGGCGCCCAACACAACGGCCAAGGGGTTGCCTTTGAGCGGTACGCTGCTGAAGACATCCAGTTGTTGAAAATCGAAAGTCGGCATGCTTCAGCTCGGAATGTTCAGGCCACGGATCACCGCCGGACGTGCGACAAAGCCGTCCAACGCGCGCAGTACGTTAGGGAAATCGGTAATGCCCACCAGGTCACCGGACTCGTAGAACCCAATCAGGTTGCGAACCCACGGAAAGATCGCAATGTCGGCGATGCTGTACTCGTCGCCCATGATCCAGGTGCGGCCCAACAGGCGCTTTTCCAGCACGCCCAGCAAGCGCCGCGATTCGGCGGCGTATCGATCACGCGGACGCTTGTCTTCATACGCCTTGCCGGCGAATTTGTTGAAGAACCCCAGTTGGCCAAACATCGGGCCGATGCCGCCCATCTGGAACATCAACCATTGCAGGGTTTCATAGCGGGTGGCCGGGTCTTCGGAGAGCAACTGGCTGGTTTTTTCCGCCAGGTAAACAAGGATCGCGCCGGATTCGAACAGCGCCAACGGCTGCCCGCTCGGGCCGTTGGGGTCGATGATCGCGGGGATCTTGTTGTTGGGGTTCAGGGACAGGAACTCGGGTGACAACTGGTCCTGGGTGTCGAAGCTGACCTTGTGCGCCTCATAAGGCAGGCCCAGCTCTTCGAGCATGATCGACACCTTGACGCCGTTGGGCGTGGGCAACGAATACAGCTGCAGGCGTTCCGGGTGCTGGGCGGGCCATTTGCTGTTGATCGGGAAAGCGGCGAGTGCGTTCATCGAGAACCCCCTGGACGGAAAGTCCCCATGATAGTCATCTGCCTGCCGTCGTGCATGGGTCATCGTTGCGCAACATTTGCCGGCTAGAATCCCGCGTGGGCGAACCAAAGCGCCCGAATGCACTCTTAAAGAGCGCCCGAAGAATGAAAGGAGGCGCTTTGCTTTATCGACAGGGAACACCGCAGGACGCTGATGCGTCACTGGGGCCGGGCTTGTCCGCCTTAACCCGACGCACGAAGACTCGAACCTATCATGAAGATCAAGCCTCTGCGCCTTGTGCCACAACTCAAACGTTATTCCTATATGGTATTGCCGCTGCTGCTGGTCAGCGCCGCCATCGTCACCGCCCTGGACGCCCGTGAAAGCCGCGCGCAACCGGTCGATGGCGTGCAAACCCTGGTATTCCTGCGCCATGGCGAAAAACCGGCCGGTGGCCTGGGCCAACTCAATTGCCAGGGCCTGAACCGCGCCATGAACCTGGCGACCCTGTTGCCGGAAAAGTTTGGCAAAGCCAACTATGTGTTCGCTGCCAACCCGACGCGCAATGTCGAGGAAGGCGAACTGGATAACTCCTACAGCTACATTCGCCCCTTGATCACCATCAGCCCCAGCGCGATCAAGCTTGGCCTGCCGGTGAACATCGAATTTTCAGCCAATGACACCAGCGCCCTGGCCGAAGAACTGGTCGAGGACAAGTACCGCAACGCGACGATCTATACGGCCTGGTCCCATGGTTACTTGCCGGAACTGATCAACAAAGTTGCCAGCGAAGCAGCCGGCGAAAAACACACCATTACCGATGATTGGTCTGGCAATGACTACGACTCCTTGTATGTGCTGACACTGACCTGGCACAACGGCAAGGCCTCGCTGCTCAGTCGCAACTATAAGCAAGGGCTGAATAACGGTGGGGAAAACTGCCCGGACCCGACCCAGGTCAGCGCAGATATCTGAAGCTTGGGCCGCAGGGGCGTATGATGCCAGGCTATCGACTCACCTGCGGATCCTCTCCATGCCCAACCTCGCTTCCACCCAGCCCAGCCGCGGCTGGGCGTTCTGGTGCAAACCTGCCCTATTTCTGTTGGTGGCCTGCATCGGCCTCTATTATGTGAAGTGGTCGCCCTACTACCTCAAGGCGTTTGTAGCGGCCGATAACCACAGCATTGGCGCCTCGATTCTCAATGACCAGCAAAGCTCGCCCCTGGCGGCGGCGCTGGCTTATGCCCAGGTGTATTTCCTGGCCATCTGGAAAGCCGCCGTACTGGCGGTGATCCTCGGCTCGTTGCTGCAAGTGTTGATCCCCCGCGACTGGCTGCTGCGCCTGTTTGGCCGCGCCGGGCTGGGCTCGACCCTGCGCGGTGGGCTGTTCGCCCTGCCGGGGATGATGTGCAGCTGCTGCGCGGCCCCGGTGGCGGCGGGCATGCGCCGCCAGCAGGTGTCGGTCGGCGCGGCGCTGGCATTCTGGATTGCCAACCCGGTATTGAACCCGGCCACCCTGGTGTTCATGGGCTTTGTGCTGGGCTGGGGTTTCACCGCGTTGCGGCTGGTGGCGGGGATTGTGCTGGTGGTGGGCGTGTCTTTGGTGGCACAGCGCATTGCGCGCCCGGACCAAGTGCCGGAAGCCGCACTGGAAGCCGTTGCCGACGTCAGTACGGCGGAATCGCAACCGTTCCTGAGCCGCTGGTTACGCACCCTGTGGCAGCTGTTCTGGAGCACTATCCCGGTGTATATCCTGGCGGTGCTGATCCTCGGCGCGGCGCGGGTATGGCTGTTCCCCCACGTGGACGGGGCGATGGCCGACAGCCTGGTGTGGCTGGTGCCGCTGGCGATTGTGGGCACGCTGTTTGTGATTCCGACAGCGGCAGAGATTCCCATCGTACAAACCATGATGGCCCTGGGCATGGGCACCGGCCCGGCCGTGGCCTTGCTGATGACCCTGCCGAGCGTGAGCCTGCCGTCGCTGTTGATGCTGCGCAAGGATTTCGATGCGCGGGTGCTGGTGACGGTGGCCGGGTTGACCATGCTGGTGGGGGTGGTGTGTGGGTTGATTGGGGCGGTGATTCTTTAGTGATGCGCCAAGGCTGACGGCCTCTTCGCGAGCAAGCCCGCTCCCACATTTTGATTTGTGAACAGGATCAAAATGTGGGAGCGGGCTTGCTCGCGAAGGGGCCCTAGCAATTAACCGATCAACCCCGCCGTACACTACGCTCACGCAAATACTCCACCACCTCACCCTGCGCCCCGGCAAACTCGATACGCGCGCCCTTGCTCTCGCGCTGGAACGCATACATCGGGTCGTAATACTCACGCAGCAAGCCTTCAATCCATACCCGGTGCAGGTCCACTGCGCCGCTGCGTGCCTGTTCGGCCAGGGCATCCTGTAACACCGCCTGCAGCCGTTGGAAACGCTCACCTCCCAGGCGCTTGTGAATATTGGCCATGCTCAGGGTCAAACGTTCAGCAAACAATGCCTGGCCAACGTCACCAAAAACGCCAATAAACTCAGCGCACAAGTCAACGACGTAATCCTTGAGGATGCGCTCTACACGGCCTTCAACACTGTCTTCCAGCCATACCATGGGAAAGGTCTGCATCCCCTTGTGCAGCGGCAATGGCAGCGCACAACTGCCGATCATGCGGCTCTCGTCCTCGACCACAAACTGCTCGATACCGCCTGCGCGCTTCTTCAGCACATCCACCGCCAGGCGGTTTTCGAAGTCGATATTGGAGGGTTGCGCCGTGGCGCGCTTGCCGAAGCTGGAGCCACGGTGGTTGGCGTGGCCTTCCAGGTCCAGAGCATTACGCAGTTGGCCGAGCACTTCGGTCTTGCCGGTGCCGGTCATGCCGCCCAGCAGTACGAAGTCACACTGGGCGGTCGCCTGCTCCAGGGTTTCCAGCAGGAAGGTGCGCATGGCCTTGTAGCCACCGCCGACGCGGGGGTACTCGATGCCCGCTTCGGTTTTCAACCATTGCTGCACGATCTGCGAACGCAGGCCGCCCCGAAAGCAGTACAGGTAACCCTCGGGATGGGCCTGGGCAAACTGCGCCCACTGTGCGATGCGCTCGGCCTTGATTGCCCCGGACACCAGTTCATGCCCCAGCACGATCGCCGCTTGCTGGCCTTGCTGCTTGTAACAGGTGCCGACCCGCTGGCGCTCATCGTCGGTCATCAGCGGCAGGTTGATCACCCCGGGGAACGCGCCCTTGGTGAATTCGACCGGCGCGCGGGTATCCATCATCGGGCGGTCATTGAGGAAAATGTCGCGGTAATCGGTGATGTCCGTCGCCATCAAATCACCTCAACCGCGTTGGTCTGTCGCTCCAGCAGTTCACCGATAGGCTCAAGGGCCAGGCCCAGCTCGGCGGCCACGGCGTGGAACTCGGCATCACCTTCGGGGGTAACGGCGATCAGCAGGCCACCGCTGGTTTGCGGGTCGCACAGCACGCGCTTGTGCAGCTCCTGCACGCGCCCCAGCTTGCTGGCGTAGCTCTCGAAGTTGCGCAAGGTGCCACCCGGCACACAGCCCTGGTCCAGGTAATACTCAACCCCCGGCAAGCGTGGGACTTTTGCATAGTCGATGCGGGCGGTCAGGCCACTGCCGTCGGCCATTTCCACCAGGTGGCCGAGCAGGCCGAAACCGGTGACATCGGTCATGGCCGTCACACCGGCCAACTTGCCGAAACGGCTGCCCGGCTTGTTGAGGGTGCACATCCAGTCACGCGCCAGGCCGATATCCGCCTCGCGCAGCTTGCCCTTCTTCTCGGCGGTGGTGAGGATGCCGATGCCCAAGGGCTTGGTCAGGTACAGGCGGCAACCGGCAGTGGCCGTGTCGTTACGCTTCATATGGCGCTTTTGCACGATGCCGGTCACGGCCAGGCCGAAGATCGGCTCCGGCGCATCGATGGAATGCCCGCCCGCAAGCGGAATGCCAGCCGCGTCGCACACCGCCCGACCGCCGCGAATTACTTCGCGGGCAATCTCCGGCGCCAGCACGTTGACCGGCCAACCGAGAATGGCGATGGCCATCAGGGGGTCGCCGCCCATGGCGTAGATGTCGCTGATGGCATTGGTGGCGGCAATGCGGCCGAAGTCGAACGGGTCGTCGACAATCGGCATGAAAAAGTCCGTGGTGGACACCACGCCGCGCTCGTCGTCGATGGCGTACACCGCCGCATCGTCGCGGGAGGCATTGCCCACCCACAGGTTGGGGTCGAGGTTCTGTGCACCGCTGCCCGCAAGGATCACTTCCAGCACCTGGGGCGAAATCTTGCAACCGCAACCCGCACCGTGGCTGTACTGGGTAAGGCGAATCGGCTCGTTCATGGGGGACCTCAAGCTATCAAGTGGGCCGATTCTAGCAGACAGCAAAAGGCCGGCTGGGCTCTTGTGAGCACAGCCGGCCTGTTTGTTCAGCGATTACTGACGCGCAGCGAGCAAACGTGCGTGCCGGTTACGCCGGGCGATGTTCAAGCATTCGATCGCCGCCGAGAACGCCATGGCCGCATACACGTAGCCTTTTGGCACGTGGGCGCCGAAGCCTTCGGCGATCAGCGTCATGCCGATCATGATCAAGAAGCCCAGGGCCAGCATCACCACAGTCGGGTTGTCGTTGATGAACTTGGCCAACGGTTCAGCGGCCACCAGCATCACGATCACCGAGACCACCACGGCAATGATCATGATCGGCAAGTGCTCCGTCATGCCCACGGCGGTGATGATGCTGTCGATGGAGAACACCAGGTCGAGCATCAGGATCTGGCCGATGGCAGCGGCAAAGCCGATGGTCACGGTGTTGCTGACGGTGGCCTTCTCTTCAGGCTCCGGGTCCATGCTGTGATGGATCTCGGTGGTTGCCTTCCACACCAGGAACAGGCCACCGGCGATCAGGATCATGTCCTTCCACGAGAACGCTTGGCCGAACACTTCAAACACCGGTGTCGTCAATTGCACGATGAACGCGATGGTGCTCAGCAAGCCCAGACGCAAGATCAACGCCATGCTGATACCAATGCGCCGCGCCTTGGCCCGGTGCTTCTCTGGCAATTTGTTGGTGAGGATCGAGATAAAGATCAGGTTATCGATGCCCAGCACGATTTCCATGACGATCAAGGTCGCCAGTGCGACCCAGGCGGTGGGGCTGGCGGCCAGTTGTAAAAGGTAATCCATAGGTCAGTCCTGACGTTTTAGTGCTGGGGAATTAGGTTTCTTTGGTGTCGGATTCAGCGTCGTTTTCGGCGTCTTTTTCCTGCTTCTCAGGGCTGATCAAGCCCTGGGTTGCTTCACTCAATGCCTGCTCGGCGGCCTTGTGGGTGTCGTCGATGGCCTGCTTGGCCGACTCGGTGGCTTTGCCCAACACCTGTTGCGCGCTTTTCTCGACTTGATCACAGCCGCTGACCACTATCAATGAAAGCGCAAGCAACGACGCCGCGCCCAGGGAATTGAGTTTCATGATGTATTCCTCGTTAGAACCATTGGGCCCAAATAGTGGCCCCTCGATAGCGAGGCATTCTATGCAGGCGAACAGTTCAGGAAAATTCGTATTTTTCTCGCGTATACTTCGATTTTTACGAAGTGTAGGTCGCGATGCTCAATTATCGACAACTGCATTACTTCTGGGTGGTGGCCAAGACCGGCAGCATCGTGCGCGCCTGCGAGCAGTTGAACCTCACGCCGCAGACCATCAGCGGGCAGATCAGCCTGTTGGAGCAGACCTACGGTGTTGCCCTGTTTCAGCGGGTCGGGCGCCAGCTTGAACTGACCGAAGCCGGGCGCCAGGCGCTGCCCTACGCCGAGCAGATGTTCCAGACCGGCAATGAACTGGAGGCGATGCTGCGCGCCCAGCCTGACGAGCAGCAGATTCCGTTCCGGGTCGGGGTGGCGGATGTAGTGCCCAAGTCCATCGTGTACCGGTTGATCGCGCCGACCATGGAGTTGAGCGAACCGATCCGCATCACCTGCCGTGAAGACAAACTCGAACGTTTACTGGCCGACCTGGCGATCCAGCGCCTGGACCTGGTGATTTCCGACAGCCCCATGCCCACGCACTTGGACATCAAGGGCTACAGCCAGAAGTTGGGAGAATGCGGCATCAGTTTTTTCGCCACCCAGGCGTTGGCTGACCAATATGGCGGCGATTTCCCACAGTGTTTGCAGGGTGCGCCGCTGTTGATTCCAGGGGCAGAGACCGTGGTGCGCAGCCGTTTGCAGCGCTGGTTTGCCGAACAGCAGATTCAGCCGCGCATCATCGGCGAGTTCGACGACAGCGCCTTGATGCAGGCGTTTGGGCAATCGGGCAGCGGGATCTTTATCGCGCCCAGCGTGATCGCCGATGAGGTGGTGCGCCAATATGGCGTGGCGCTGATCGGCCAGACCGATGCAGTGACCGAGTCGTTTTATGCAATCTCGGTGGAGCGCAAGGTCAAGCACCCCGGCATTGTGGCGATTACCGAGGGTGCCCGGCGGGAGTTGTTTACCGCCCTGCCCTGATCACTCAGGCATTGAGCGCCGTGGATTTGGCGGTCATCAGCCACAGTGCCAGCAGGATCGACACCAGGATAAACCCCGAAGCGGCAAAGCCCAGGCTGCCCAGGCCGAGGGTGTCGATGACATGCCCGCCCACCATCGCACCCAGGCCAATGCCGAGGTTGGCCCCGGCAATGTTCAGCGACGCCGCAAACGCTGGCGCATGGGGCGCAGCCTTCATCAAGCGCACATGGCTGACCAGGAACATCGCCGCCTGGGTCACGCCCCACACCGCCATCGCCGCAGCCAGGCCGATGGTCGAGTGAATCGCCGGCACCACCGCCACCATGCCCGCGATCATGAACCCGCAGAACACCATGGACGCGATCAATGGGTGACGATCCACGGCACGTCCGCCCAGGGAATTACCGATCAGCCCGACCGCGCCAAAGCCCATCAGGCACCAGCCCACCAACGTGCCGTCGAAGCCGGCCAGGCGCTCAAGAATATCTGCCAGGTAGGTATAGGCGGTGAACATGCCACTGAACACCAGGATCGACAGCAGGATATGCCCCTGCATCACCGGGCTGCGCAGGATCTTGAATTGTGAGCGCAAGCTGGCCTGCTGGTGCTTGGCCTGGGTAGCCGGCAGGTAGATATACAGCAGTAACGCCTTGGCCAGGGCGATCACCGCGAGCACCGCAAACGCGGTGCGCCAGCCGAACATATCGGAAATCAGCGTGCCCACCGGAATACCAAACACGGTGGCGCACACAATGCCGAAGCCGATTTTTTCAATCGCACGCCCGGCGAACTCAGGGCCGACAATGTCTACCGCCGTTTCGCTGGCCAGGGCCCAGAACACTGGCAAGCCCAGAGCAGGGATCAAACGGGCCACGGCCATCACCCAGATATTCGGTGCCAATGCCGCCACGGTATTGGCCGCCGCGAACATGATCAGGATACTGATAAACAGCCGCTTGCGCGGGAACCGCGCGCAGTAGGCGGTGAGGAACGGGCCGAACGCGGCCACGGTGAACGCGAACAGTGTCACCAGCAGCCCGGCCTGGGACACGCTGACGTTCAGGTCCCGAGCAATCGACGGTAACAGGCCGACGATGACGAATTCTGTGGTCAGCACGGTAAAACCGGCGGCTGACAGCAGCAGGATAGGAAACAACATGAAAACTCCAGAAACGACGACATCAACGACAGCCCTAAGGGCCCGCTGACGGAGAGGAAAGATGAGAGGGGTGAATCTTAACAGAACATGTCTGGATTTGACCAAGTCCGACTGAAACGGGTGACGGAATGCCGCAGCAAACAAGACGCTTCCCACAGCATGCTAGACTTCGCGCCTACTTCCTACAGTGCTTTCTGCCTGCAATGCTGTGCCCTACTAAAAAAACTAGAGACAACTCTTTATGACTGCTGCCCCCTCCCTGTTGCAACGTTTAATGCGCGTCAGCCTGGTCACCCAAATTGTCATCGGCCTGATCGCCGGGATCGTGCTGGCCCTGCTGTTACCCGAGGCCGCGCGCGCCACTGGCTTTATCGGCAAGGTGTTTGTTACGGCGCTGAAGGCTGTCGCGCCGATCCTGGTGTTTGTGCTGGTCATGGCTTCGATTGCCAACCATAAGCATGGCCAGGAAACCCATATCCGCCCGATCCTGTTCCTGTACCTGCTCGGCACCTTTGCCGCCGCCGTGGTTGCGGTGGTCGCCAGCATGATGTTTCCGTCGTTCCTGGTATTGGCGACCCATGACGCCACGGTGAGCGCTCCTGGAGGCATTGGCGAAGTGTTGCAGAGCCTGGCGCTCAGCGTGGTGGATAACCCGGTCAGCGCGCTGATGAACGCTAACTTTATCGGCATCCTGGCCTGGGCCATTGGCATGGGCATCGCTATTCGCCATGCCGGTCAAACCACCCGTACGGTATTGGACGACTTGTCCAACGGCGTCACCCTGATCGTGCGCGTGGTGATCCGCTTCGCCCCGCTGGGCATCTTTGGCCTGGTGGCCTCCACCCTGGCCACCTCGGGTTTCGGCGCCCTGCTCGGTTATGCCCACCTGCTGGTCGTGCTGATCGGCTGCATGTTGTTCGTGGCGCTGGTGATCAACCCGGCCATCGTGTTCTGGAAACTGCGCCGCAACCCGTATCCGCTGGTGCTGATGTGCCTGCGCGAAAGCGGCATCACCGCGTTCTTCACCCGCAGCTCGGCGGCGAACATTCCGGTCAACCTGGCGTTGAGCAAACGCCTGGGCCTGCATGAAGACACCTACTCGGTGTCGATCCCCCTCGGCGCCACCATCAACATGGCCGGCGCCGCCATCACCATTACCGTGCTGACCCTGGCTGCCGTGCACACCCTGGGCATCGCCGTGGACATGCCGACCGCCGTGCTGCTCAGCGTGGTCGCTGCGGTATGTGCCTGTGGTGCATCGGGGGTGGCGGGTGGTTCGCTGCTGCTGATTCCGCTGGCGTGCAGCCTGTTCGGCATCCCCAGTGAAATCGCCATGCAGGTAGTGGCTGTCGGTTTCATCATCGGCGTGCTGCAGGACTCGGCGGAAACCGCACTCAACTCGTCTACCGATGTGCTGTTTACGGCGGCGGCGTGTTTGGGCAAGGAAGAACAGGCCGCTTAACACAGCCCCATAAAAAAGCCCGGTGCCGTTCGCAGAGAACGGCACCGGGCTTTTTTGTATCTGCGGGTTTAGAACGCGCCCATATAGTCGCGCTTGCCCACTTCCACGCCGTTATGACGCAGCAGTGCATAAGTGGTGGTGACGTGGAAGAAGAACTGCGGCAGGCCGTAGGTCAGCAGGTAGGACTGGCCACTGAAGCGCTTCTCTTTCGGGGTGCCGGGGCGGGTAACGATCTCGATGCCTTCCTTGCCGTCGATCTGCTCGGGCTTGATGGTGTCGACAAAGGCCAGGACTTTGGCGATCAGCGCCTGCAGGTCGGCAAAAGTGACTTCGCTGTCTTCGTACTTGGGTACTTCGATCTCGGCCAGGCGTGCGGATACACCTTTGGCGAAGTCCACAGCGATCTGTACCTGGCGCACCAACGGGAACATGTCCGGGAACAGCCGCGCTTGCAGCAACGCATTGGGCTCGATGTTCTTGGCGCTGGCGTGGGCTTCGGCTTTGTTCAGCACATCGCTGAGGGCGTTGAGCATTTGCTTGAAGACCGGGATGGAAGCGGCGTACAGGGAAATAGTCATGACAGTCTCACGGTAATGGCGGGGTTGGAACCAGCCGCGATTATAGCCATGCCTGGCGCTTGTCTTTTATTTTTTCAAGCTTAGGCTAAGGGGCTTCACTGCATAGGGAAAGCGCGATGACCGCCGAGCACGACACCGACACCCCTGAGCCGCGCCTGAACAGCACGGAAATCCGCGTCCTGGGCTGCCTGATCGAAAAACAGGCGACCAACCCGGAAACCTACCCCCTCACCCTCAACGCCCTGGTGCTGGCCTGTAACCAGAAGACCAGCCGCGAGCCGGTGATGAACCTCAGCCAAGGCCAGGTCGGGCAGAGCCTGCGCGCGCTGGAGGGCCAGGGCTTCACGCGCCTGGTAATGGGCAGCCGCGCCGACCGCTGGGAACACCGTGTGGACAAGGCCCTGGAACTGGTGCCGGCCCAGGTGATCCTGACCGGGTTGCTGTTTTTGCGGGGGCCGCAGACCGTCAACGAGTTGCTCACCCGCAGTGGGCGCATGCATGATTTCGAGGATGCCGAACAGGTTGTGCATCAACTCGAACGCCTGATTGCACGAGGACTGGCACTGCTGGTGCCGCGTCAGGCGGGCCAGCGGGAAGACCGATATACCCATGCCCTTGGGGACCCGGCGGATATTGAAGCGATTATGTCCGCGCGGGGGAACCCAGTGGAGCGTAGCGCGGGCGCTGTTTCGGTGGAGCGGATTGAAGAGCTGGAAGCGCGGATTGCCGCACTGGAAGAGCGGCTAGCGCAACTGGAACAGGCATAACGCAGATAAAGATGTGGGAGCTGGCTTGCCTGCGATAGCCATAGGTATCGACACAATTCTGAAGTGATCAACAGTAACCACGATGCGAAGCGAGCCGCTCTTGATCTGCTTTTGATCTTGATCTTAGGCGCCCCGTCAAACCACGCTGGCCGAACGCAGGCTTGAATTCGTGGGTAACCCGGCAGGACGCCGGGTTAGCCGCCCCGCGCCATGGATGGCGCGTGGCGGCGGCCCACGGATTCAAGCCTGTGTTCGGGCACACCGAGCCTAGGCGAGGTGCCGAGTGGTGGGGCAAGAGCGTTTTGCTTACTTTTGCGCTGTTCAAAAGTGAGCCGCCGTCAGGGCGGAACCCTAAGTGGCCGTTACCGCAGGAATGGATATGTACTCGGTATTACGGTGTCGACTGTGAGGCCGTCTTCGCGAGCAAGCCCGCTCCCACAGTTGGATCGTGGGGTGTCAGGTAGATGGGCGTCGGCTGGCAGGCCGCCATCGCAGGCAAGCCAGCTCCCACAGTTGGATCGTGGGGTGTCAGGTAGATGGGCGTCGGCTGACTGGCCGCCATCGCAGGCAAGCCCGCTCCCACAGTTGGATCGTGGGGTGTCAGGTAGATGGGCGTCGCCTGACTGGCCGCCATCGCAGGCAAGCCAACTCCCACATTGGATTTGGCGCAAGGCTTTAGCTGCGGGCGAAGGCCACCGCTGCCTCGAACTGCTCCTGCGTAGGCCGCACGCCGGTATAAAGCACAAACTGCTCCAACGCCTGAATAGCGATCACTTCCAGCCCGGTAATCACCCGCTTGCCCTGCGCACGCCCCCGCACGATCAACGGCGTTTGCGCCGGGATCGCCACCACATCGAAGACGGTCTCAGCCTGATCGATTGCCTCGGCCTCAAAAGCCAACGCATCCGCCTCCGCCCCGCCGGTCATGCCGATGGGCGTCACGTTGATCAGCATCTGCGGCCGCAGGCTACCCAGATCCGCCTGCCACGCGTATCCCAGGTTCCTGGCCAATGCCTGTCCCGCGGCCTCGTTGCGCGCCACGATCACACCATTGGCGTACCCCCCGTCACGCAAGGCGCTGGCGACCGCCTTGGCCATGCCGCCGCTGCCGCGCAGGGCGAAGCTGGAGTCTTTGGGCACCGCGTGTTTTTTAAGCAATTGCTCGATGGCGATGTAGTCGGTGTTGTAAGCCTTGAGATGGCCGTTGGTGTTGACGATGGTGTTCAGGGAGTCAATGGCTTGAACCGAATCGTCGAGTTCGTCCACCAAGGCAATGGCGGCCTCCTTGAACGGCATGGACACCCCGCAACCGCGCACACCCAGGGCGCGGATACCGCCGATCGCGCCGGGCAAGTCCTGGCTGCTGAAGGCTTTATAGTAAAAATTCAGACCCAGCTGTTCATACAGGTGGTTATGAAACCGCAGGCCAAAGTTCCCAGGACGCGCCGACAGCGACATGCACAGTTGGGTGTCCTTGTTGGGGTGCATCTGCATGGATAACTCCTTGAAGTAAGCAAATCGGTACAGACCTTACACAACCTTTACTCACTGGCCGTGCTGTTTTCTCGAAATACGTTGTCTTAAAAGTATCCCCGCGACAATCCTTGAGTCTATTGATTGCAGACCACAAGCGCAGGGGCTAATTGAGGAATGACCATCATGCGTAAACTTCCCAGGATCGCCTTGCTTATCGGCGCACTCGCGATGGCCGGCCAAGCTTCCGCCCACGGTGGTGGTTGGGGTGGCCCGGCCGTGTTCGGTGCGCTTGTCGGCGCAGCGATAGTCGGCTCTGTGGTTGCCAGCCAGCCGCGTGAGGTGTACGTGCAACAGCCGGTGTATGTTCAGCCGCAGCCGGTGTATGCCGCGCCGCCGCCGGTCTACTACGCGCCACCGCCACCGGTGTATGTGCAACAGCAGGTTTACTACCGCCCGGCGCCCGTCTATTACGGCCCACCGCGTGGTTATTATGGGCCGCCTCGCGGCTACTACGGCCCGCCCCACGGTTACTACCGCCATGGTTGGTAAGGTTTAACCCCGTTGACAGCCACAGGCCTCGCCCACATGCGGGGTCTTTTTTTGCCTGAAAAGTCCGGATTTATCCTGCCGATGTCGCTGTGAGAACAACGCACGAGCAGCAATCCCACATCATTAGCGTCGAATATCCTCTTGATCGATTGCGGGCTGCACTGTCATGTTTGCGTCACAAAACAGTCGCACTATCGACTCAGTCCAGCCAATAACAATTAAGGACGATTGACCATGCCCACACAAAACCCGCACCGCACCGCCGGCCTTTGCACCTCCAGCAAGGTCTACAGCGCCTTGACTGAACTCAAGCACCTGGAAGGCCATCGCAGCGCCAAGTTCCTGGCATTGCTGGCCGAAAACCTGGTGCGCAAGGGCCTGCTCAGTGAACACGAAGTGGTGAACATGCTCGACCAGGTGGTGGATTAACGCCTGGCGTTGATGTCGACTATCGAGCCAGGTGATTTTTCCCAGGCGCCAGCAAACCGTAAGGTGACCTCCATAACGTTTGGAGGTACTTATGCCCACTGTTCAAATCATGTCTGTCATCGGTAGCGCCGTCCCCGCCCCTCTGCGCAAACTGGGCTTGCTCGCCTGCTGGTATGTGGTGCGCGATGGCGAGCCGATCAGCGGCCCGCTCACCTCGTTATCGGATGCCGAAACACAACGCCGGATGGCAACCGACTTCAGGCTAGAAGCCTGGGCGTTACGGCAGCGGCAGCTTGACCCGCGGCTTGGTTTCGACGAACAACGCCCAGCACGACATGAACAACGCTGCCACCAGCGGCCCGATGACAAAGCCGTTAAGGCCGAACACCGACAGGCCACCCAAGGTCGAGATCAGGATCAGATAGTCCGGCATCTTGGTGTCCTTGCCTACCAGGATCGGGCGCAGCACGTTGTCCACCAGGCCGATCACGAACACGCCAAAAAGCCCCAGTACCACGCCCTGCCAGATCGAACCGCTCAACAGGAAATAAACTGCCACCGGCCCCCAGACCAGCCCGGCGCCCACCGCAGGCAGCAGGGACAGGAACGCCATCAGCACGGCCCAGAGCAAGGCACTGGGGATGTCCAGGAACCAGAAGATCAAGCCACCCAGCGCACCCTGGGTCACGGCCACCAGCACGTTGCCCTTGACCGTGGCGCGCACCACGCGGTTGAACTTGAGTTGCAGGCGACGCTTTTGCGGCTCGGCCAAGGGCACGGCTGTGCGCACTTTGCGTACCAGCTCCGGGCCGTCGCGCAACAGGAAAAACAGCAGGTACAGCATGATGAAAAAGCTCACCAGAAAATCAAACGTCCCCTGGCCAAAGCTGAACGCCTGGGAGGCAAAGAACTGACTGCCCTGCATCGCGCCCTTGACGACCTTTTCCCGCAGCCCTTCGAGGTTGCCCATGCCGAAGCGGTCGAGCAATTGCTGAAAATACGGCGGTAGGACGTTCTTGAATTGCTCGATATAACCCGCCACGTCGAGCTTGCCGCTCTCGATGTTTTTGTAGAGCGTGGCCCCCTCTTGCACCAGCAACGCACTGGTGATGATCACCGGCAGAATCGCGATCACCAGGCACACCATCAAGGTGGTCAGGGAGGTCAGGTTGCGGTTCCAGCTAAAACGCTGCTGCAGGCGGCGCTGCATCGGCGCAAAGATAATGCCCAGGATCACGGCCCAGAACACCGCGCCGTAAAACGGCAGCAATATCCAGATAAAGGCCACGGTGACCAGGGCCAGTAGCAGCAACAGAGTTTTGAATTGCAGGTTGGTTTGATTCATGTCCGGTCCATGTCAGAAAAACAGGGCCGATCGCGGCCCTGTTGCTTAGTCCGCAGCCAAACCTGGGAGTGCCCTTGTTTTTCGAACAAGCATAGATCGCCCTGTTTAGACGTGGATCAATGCACGGCGCCCGGCCCTGCACTACCCTCGCGCCTTTTGCGACCTACAGCCATGCCCTCCATGATTGCCCCCGAACTGCTCGCCCCTGCCGGCACCCTGAAAAACATGCGCTACGCCTTTGCCTACGGTGCCGATGCGGTTTATGCCGGCCAGCCGCGCTACAGCCTGCGGGTGCGCAACAACGAGTTCGACCACGCCAACCTGGCCCTCGGCATCCAGGAAGCCCATGACCAGGGCAAGCGTTTCTACGTGGTGGTGAACATTGCGCCCCACAACGCCAAGCTCAAGACCTTCCTCAAGGACCTGGCGCCCGTGATCGCCATGGGCCCGGATGCGCTGATCATGTCTGATCCGGGGTTGATCATGCTGGTGCGCGAGCACTTCCCAAAGATGCCGATCCACCTGTCGGTACAGGCCAATACGGTGAACTGGGCCAGCGTGGCGTTCTGGCAGCAACAAGGCATTTGCAGGGTGATTCTGTCGCGGGAGCTGTCTCTGGAAGAGATCGGCGAAATCCGCCAGCAGGTGCCGACGATGGAGTTGGAGGTGTTTGTGCATGGCGCCTTGTGCATGGCCTATTCCGGGCGGTGCCTGCTGTCGGGCTATATGAACAAGCGCGATGCCAACCAGGGCAGTTGCACCAATGCCTGCCGCTGGAAATACCAGGCCACGCCGGCAGTGGAGAATGCCACTGGCGATATCGTCCATGAATATCAACCCACATTGGGCATCGGCACGCCCACCGATCAGGTGTTCCTGCTACAGGAAGCCAATCGCCCCGATGAACCCATGCCCGCCTTCGAAGACGAACACGGCACCTACATCATGAACGCCAAGGACCTGCGGGCCGTGCAGCATGTGGAGCGCCTGGCACAGATGGGCGTGCATTCGTTGAAGATCGAAGGCCGCACCAAGTCCCACTTTTACTGCGCGCGCACCACCCAGGTGTACCGCCAGGCCATCGACGACGCGGTGGCTGGCCGGGCGTTTGACCGCGGCTTGATGACCAACCTCGAGTCCCTGGCCCAGCGTGGCTATACCGAAGGTTTTCTGCGCCGCCATGTGCACGACGAATACCAGAACTACCAGAACGGCAGCTCGGTTTCCGAACGCCAGCAGTTTGTCGGAGAACTGACCGGCGAGCGGCGTGGCGCGTTGGCCGAGGTGAAGGTGAAGAATCGCTTTGCGCTGGGCGATCATCTGGAGTTGATGACGCCCGCTGGCAATTTTCACTTCGACTTGGCGAGCCTGCATAACACCAAGGGCGAAAGCATTGAGGTGGCGCCGGGGGACGGGCATACGGTGTATGTACCGATTCCGGCGCAGATGGACCTGCGCTTTGGCCTGCTGATGCGCGACGTTTAATCCCTGCCATGGGCATCGGTATCTACACAACTTTGTGGGCTATAGCAGCGGACGGTAACCACGATGCGAAGCGAGTCGCTCTTGATCTGCTTTTGATCTTGATCTCAAGCGCCCCGTTAAACCACGCTGGCCGGAATTCGACAGGGATTTGGGGGGTAAACCGGCAGGGATGCCGGTTTAGCCGCCCCGCGCCATGGATGGCGCGTGGCGGCGGCCCCCCAAATCACTGGCGGATTACGGGCACACCGAGCCCAAGCGAGGTGCCGAGTGGTGGGGCATGAGCGTTTTGCTTACTTTTGCGCTTTTCAAAAGTGAGCCGCCGTCAGGCGGAACCCTAAGTGGCCGTTACCTAAATAACGGATATGTACCCTGTCCAACTGTGTTGACTGTCAGGCCGTCTTCGCAGGCAAGCCAGCTCCCACATTTGGATTGCGGTGCCTCAGGGAGATAGGCGTCGGCTGTCAGGCCGTCACGGGAGCAAGCTCCCTCGCCACAGGTTCAGCGTCGCACCAAAATTGTGTAGATACCTATGCTGCCATGAATTGAAAGGATCAGATCCTGAACTGGCCCACCAACTGCCCCAGGCGCTGGCCCAGGTCGGCCAGGCTGCGAGACGTCTGAGCGCCCAACTGGGTTTCGTCCGCCACGCTGTCCACCGCCACGGCAATCTGATGCACGCTGCGGTTGATCTCTTCTGCCACGGCGGTCTGCTCTTCGGCGGCGCTGGCGATCTGGGCGTTCATTGAGTTGATGGTGCCAATCAGCTGCGCCATGGTGTCCAAGGACGCGCCGGCTTGGTTGGCCTGGGCCGAGGTGCCGTCGCCGGCATCGCTGGAGCGGCGCATTGCGTCCACGGCCGCCTCGGTGCCCTTTTGCAGGCGGTCGATCATGCCCTGGATTTCCTGGGTGCTGGTTTGGGTGCGACTGGCCAGGGCACGCACTTCGTCGGCGACCACGGCAAAGCCACGCCCGGCCTCCCCGGCCCGTGCGGCTTCGATGGCAGCGTTGAGCGCCAACAGGTTGGTTTGTTCGGCGATGGAGCGGATCACGCCGAGCACGCTGACGATAGACGACACATCCTGCTGCAGGCTGTCCAGGGACACGCCGCTGCTGCGGATGTCGTTCACCAGCGCATGGATCTGCGCGATGCTGCCGTCCACTACACGCTTGGCTACCTGGCCTTCGGCGTCGGTCTGCTGCGCAGCAACGGCGGCGCCCTGGGCACTGCGCGCCACTTCGTGGGCGGCCGAGGACATCTGGTTGATCGCGGTGGCCACCTGGTCGGTCTCGTGGCGCTGGCGTTCCATGGCCTGCTCGGAGCGCTGGGCCTGGTCGGACACCTGGCTCACCAACCCGGTGAGCTGAGCGGTCATGTCAGTGATCTGGCGCACCAGGCCGTGGATTTTATCGACAAAGCGGTTGAACGCACCGGCCAGGTCGCCGAGTTCATCCTGGCTGGTGATGGCCAGGCGGCGGGTCAGGTCGCCTTCACCCGCCGCGATGTCATCGAGGTTGGCTTTCATCAGGTGCAGCGGACGCAAGATGGTATTGGCTAGCAACATGCCCACGGCGGCGATCACCAGCAACACCACCACGGCCACACCGAGGATGCTCAGCAGCACGCCTTGCATGCGTGTCTCGACTTTAGCCTGCACCACTGCCACTTGGGCGTCGATGCCATCGAGGTTCACCGAGGTGCCGATCACCATGTCCCACTTGGGCAGGTACTCGGTATAGCCGAGCTTGGGCACCAGCTCGGTCTGGCCGGGCTGGGTCGAGCTGTATTGCAGGTAGTGGGTGCCGTCCTTGCCGACCTTGACCAGGTCGCGGTTGACGTAGACGCCGTTAGGGTCGCGGTTGTCCTTGAAGCTTTTGCCTACGCCGTCCGGGCTGTTGCCCTTGAACAGGCGGATGGTCTCGGAGTCGTAGCCGAAGAAATAGCCGTCTTTGCCGTAGCTGGTATTGGACAACAATTTGACCACCTGCGCCCGCGCCGCGCTGTCGCCGGGGGCTGCTGCGTCGTAGAGCGGCTTGATGGTGGTCATGGCCACCTCGACATAACCTTGCAGGGTGGCCTTGGCGTCGTTGAGCAGGCGCTGGCGGGTTTCATCCACTTCGTTGCGGGCCTGGCCCTGCAGAATCCACACGGTGGTCAGGCTGATGACCACGGCAAACACCAACACCGGCACGACAGCAAGGGCCAGGACTTTGGCCTTCAAACTCAGACGCATGGCTTTTCTCTCTTGTTAGTGGCGACTTGAGAGGTTAACGGCCATGTGAGCGATTTCTGTAGGAGCGAGCTTGCTCGCGAAGAACCTGAGAGCACTGCGGGGTGCCAGGTTGCCCGCGTTATCGTTGACGCTTTTCGCGAGCAAGCTCGCTCCTACAGGAACCTCGTCAGAGCGTCATCGCGGCCAGCCAGCCGAACGCCAGCAGCGGCAGGTTGTAGTGCAGGAAGGTCGGCACCACGGTGTCCCAGATGTGGTGGTGCTGGCCGTCGATATTCAGGCCGGAGGTGGGCCCAAGGGTAGAGTCCGAGGCGGGCGAACCGGCGTCGCCCAAGGCACCGGCGGTACCGACGATGCACACGATGGCCAACGGGCTGAAGCCCAACTGCACACACAGCGGCACGAAAATCGCCGCGAGGATCGGCACCGTGGAAAACGACGAGCCGATGCCCATGGTCACCAACAACCCCACCAGCAGCATCAACAACGCCCCGACGCCCCGGCTATGGCCGATGAACGCTGCCGAGGCTTGCACCAGCGAGTTCACGTCACCGGTGGCCTTGAGCACTTCGGCAAAGCCTGAGGACGCGATCATGATGAAGCCGATCATCGCCATCATCTTCATGCCTTCGGTGAACAGGTCATCGGTGTCGCGCCAGCGCACGATGCCCGACACCGAGAAGATCAGGAACCCGGCCAGGGCGCCGATGATCATCGAGTCCAACCACAGCTGGATGATGAACGCCGAGGCAATTGCCAGGCCGGCCACCAGCAGGGTCAGCGGGTTGTACTGCACCGCCACTTGCTCGACACGTTCGATTTTCTTCAGGTCATACACACGCTTTTTGCGGTAGCTGATCAGCACCGCCACCAGCAGGCCGACCACCATGCCCAGCGCCGGCAGGCCCATGGCGTGGGTGACGTTGACCCCACTGATATCCACCCCGCTCTTGGCGACGTTGGCCAGCAGGATTTGATTGAGGAATATATTGCCAAAGCCTACCGGTAGAAACATGTACGGGGTGATCAGGCCGAAGGTCATCACGCAGGCGATCAGGCGACGGTCCAGTTGCAGCTTGGTCAGTACGTACAGCAGCGGCGGTACCAGCAGCGGAATAAACGCAATGTGGATCGGCAAGATGTTCTGCGAGGCAATCGCCACCACCCACAACAGGCCGATCAGCAGCCATTTGACGTGGTTGCCACCGCTGGCGTCCTGGCGGTCCACCAGCAGCAAGGCTTTGTCCGCCAGGGCATGGGCCAGCCCGGACTTGGCAATCGCCACGGCGAAAGCCCCGAGCAATGCGTAGGACAACGCCACGGTTGCGCCGCCGCCCAGCCCGCCGTTGAAGGCCTTGAGCGTGGCCTCGATACCCAGGCCACCGGTCAAACCGCCCACCAGGGCGCCGACGATAATGGCGATGACCACATGCACGCGGGACAGGCTGAGTACCAGCATGGTGCCGACCGCGGCGATGACTGCGTTAATCATGGTTACCTCAAGCAGAAACAAAAAAGACAGGCATGCCCGCGCGCGGCCCATGGGAACAGCTGCCGGCGTGCAGGCTTGAAAGAGGTCTTATTAGAGGGCGCGCACTTTGCAGGAGCTGGGCTGCCATGTCAAAAACTGTGGTGAGTGAACGCTCTCTCAACAGATAAAGAATTGCAGGCGCCCGCCGATAAGCTGTCTCTAACGTGCTTTCAGGTAAGGATGTCCCGATGTCGCTCAGGCAGCTCTCCATTCAATGGAAAATCACCCTGCTGGCGGGCCTGTGCCTGCTGGGGGTCGTGACCCTGCTGGTGGGTCTGTCGCTGTATCGCATGGCGCAGAGCTCGCAGCAGGTCAAGGCGTCTAGCATGCAGATGCTCGACGAAGCCGCCCAGTCGCGCATCGAAGCCCAAGGCGAAGTGCAGGCGCTGGGCATTCGCCAGCAGTTCATGGATGCCTACCAATACGGCCACGGTTTTTCCCGCCAGGTGCTGTTTTTGCGCGAGCAGGCCGAAAAGCGCTTTCTCGATGCCTTCGACACCCGTGAAGACCTGACCCGCCAGGTCAAGGCCGCCCTGCAGGCCAACCCTGACCTGCTCGGCCTGTCCCTGGTGTTCGAAGCCAATGCGCTGGACGGCAAGGACGAACTGTTCGCCAACCAGGCGGAACTGGGCAGCAATGACAAAGGCCGTTTCGCCCTGTACTGGTCGCAACCGACGCCGGGGAAAATCACCTCGATGGCGCTGCCCGAGAGCGACATGGCCGACACCTCCATCGGCCCCAGCGGCGAAAAGGCCAACGCCTGGTTCACTTGCCCACGCACGACCCTCAAACCCTGCGTGATCGAACCTTACTTTTATGTGATCGACGGCCAGAACGTGCTGATGACCAGCATCGTGTTCCCGCTGATGGTCAACGGCAAAGTCATCGCCTCGCTGTCGGTGGACATCAACCTCAACAGCTTGCAGGCGGTCAGCCAGCAGGCCAGCGGGAAACTGTACGACGGCCAGACCCAGGTCAGCATCCTCAGCGCCACTGGCTTATTGGCCGGCTACAGCCCCGACGCCAGCAAACTCAGCCAACGCCTGGAGCAGGTCGACCCGGCCAACGGCGCGCAGTTGATCAGCGCCCTGGCGAGCAGTACCCAGACCCGCAGCCTGCGCACCGACCATCAACTCAAGGTACTGGCGCCTTTTGCACCGATTCCCGGCGGTAAGGCCTGGGGCGTATTGCTGGATGTACCGGAACAAGTCCTGGTCGCCCCCGCCGAAGCGCTGAAAAACCAGCTGGACGCCGACAACGCCAAAGGCACCTTGCTGGAACTGGGCCTGGGCCTGCTAGCCGCCGTGGTCGGCTTGATCCTGGTGTGGCTGATGGCGCGCAGCGTGACCCGACCAATCCTTGGCGTGGCGCACATGCTTGAAGATATCGCCAGCGGCGAAGGCGACCTGACCCGGCGCCTGGCCTATGCCAAACAGGATGAACTGGGCCAATTGGCCGGCTGGTTCAACCGTTTTCTCGACAAGCTGCAGCCGATCATTGCCGAGGTCAAACGCTCGGTGCAGGATGCCCGCGGCACCGCCGACCAGTCCGCAGCCATTGCCACGCAAACCAGCGCCGGCATGGAGCAGCAGTACCGCCAGGTGGATCAGGTGGCCACCGCGTCCCACGAAATGAGCGCCACCGCCCAGGACGTGGCCCGCAGCGCCGCCCAAGCGGCCCAAGCCGCACGGGATGCCGACCAGGCGACTCGCCAAGGCTTGACCGTTATCGACCGCACCACCGTCAACATTGGCGAGCTCGCCGCCGACATGAGCACTGCCATGGCCCAGGTAGAAGGCTTGGCCGCCAACAGCGAACAGATCGGCTCGGTGCTTGAAGTGATTCGCGGCATCGCCGAGCAGACCAACCTGTTGGCGCTCAACGCCGCCATCGAAGCCGCTCGCGCCGGTGAGGCCGGCCGCGGTTTTGCCGTGGTCGCCGACGAAGTGCGCAACCTGGCACGGCGCACCCAGGAATCGGTGGAAGAAACCCGCCTGGTGATCGAACAATTGCAAACCGGTACCAGCGACGTGGTCGGTTCCATGGGCAACAGCTATCGCCAGGCCCAGGGCAGCGTCGAGCAGGTCGGCCAGGCCGTCACCGCCTTGCGCCAGATTGGCGATGCGGTCACGGTGATCAGCGACATGAACCTGCAAATCGCCAGCGCCGCCGAAGAGCAAAGCGCCGTGGCCGAAGAGATCAACAGCAACGTGGCGACCATTCGCGATGTGACCGAGTCGTTGTCGGAGCAGGCCAATGAATCGGCGCGGGTCAGCCAGGCGTTGAACAGCCTGGCGAATCAGCAGCAGGGGTTGATGGATCAGTTCAGGGTCTGAATGTAGCAAGGCTTTTCTGTGGGAGCCGGGCTTGCCCGCGATGCAGACACCTCGGTATGTCAGGCAAACCGAGTCGATGCTATCGCAGGCAAGCCAGCTCCCACATTTTGAACTTTGGGGTGTGAATGTCAGCGGCGTGGCAACTCGATCAATACCTTGAGCCCACCCAGCTCACTCTCCTGCAGTTGCAACACCCCGCCCCACACCTCAACGATGTCGCGCACGATCCCCAAACCCAGGCCATGGCCAACCCTCTGTTCATCCAGGCGTGCGCCACGGCTGAACACTTGGTCGCGCTGGGCCTCGGGAATGCCGGGGCCGTCATCTTCCACCGCCAGTTGGTAACCGTGGGGCGTCTCGCTGACGCTCAGGCGTACCTCGGCGTCTGCCCATTTACAGGCGTTGTCCAACAGATTGCCCAGCAGTTCCAGCAGGTCTTCACGGTCCCAGGGCAGTTGCAGGCCCGGCGCCACCTGGTAGCTGAGGTCCAGGTGTTCGCCGTGGATCATGCGCAGGGTGGCCAGTAAACCGGGCAGCTCTTGTTCACAGTCAAACAACGCGCCCGGCAAGGCATCGCCGGCCAGGCGTGCACGGTTGAGTTCACGGTTGAGGCGTTGCTGCACTTGCTCCAGTTGTTCGCGCAGCAACTGGCTCAACTGCGGATGATCCTTGAGGGCTTCACTGGAAGCGGCGCTCAACAACACCGCCAGCGGGGTTTTAAGCGCATGGCCCAGGTTGCCGAGGGCGTTGCGGGAGCGCTTGAGGCTGTCTTCGGTGTGCGCCAGCAGGTGGTTGATCTGCGCCACCAGGGGCTCCAGTTCAAGCGGCACCTGGGTGTCGAGTTGCGAACGCTGGCCTTGTTGCAATTGGGCGATCTGGTTACGTGCGGTCTCCAGCGGGCGCAAGGCACGGCGCACGGTGACCCGTTGCAGGATCAGCACCAGCAGCAGCGCCGCCAGCCCCATCACTAGGCCGACCTGACGCATCAGGCGAAAGCTCTCGCGCACGGGCGTGTAGTCCTGAGCCACGCTGATGGAAATCGACTGGCCAAAGCGCTTGTAGTCCGAGCGCAGCACCAACAGTTGCTGGCCTTCGGGCCCCAGTTGCAGGTTCCCTTTCAGCCCCGCCGTGGGGAGCCGGGGCAGTTCCTGGTCCCACAATGAACGGGAGCGCCAATGCACATCGGCAAAGTCGATACGAAAGTAATGCCCGGAAAATGGCCGTTGGTACGCCGGCGACAGGCGTTGCTCATCCAACTGCACGCCGTTGGGCCCACGCACCAGCGCCACCAGCAGATTTTCGCTGTCGTTGCGCAAGCCCGCTTCAAGGTAGCGCTGCAAACCCGCCTCGAACAACCACAGGCTGGTTTGCGCCAGCACCACGCCGACAATCACCATCACGCTGATCAACCCCAGGCTCAGGCGTCGCTGGATTGACCTCATGCCGGGGTGGCGCCGAAACGGTAGCCCTGGCCGCGCCGGGTCTCGATCACGCTGCGGCCCAATTTGCGCCGCAGGTGGTTGACGTGTACCTCAAGTACATTGGAGTCGCGCTCGGTCTCACCGTCATACAAGTGTTCGGCCAGGTGGCTTTTGGACAGGATTTGTTCGGGATGCAGCATGAAATAGCGCAACAAGCGAAACTCGGCAGCCGTCAGTTGGATCTCGGCGCCGTCGCGTAGCACGCACTGGCGCCCTTCATCCAAATGCAGGCCGGCGGCTTGGAGGGTGGGCTGGTTCGTCTGGCCGTGGGAGCGGCGCAGCAGCGACTGGATGCGCAGGTACAGCTCTTCGGGGTGAAAGGGTTTACTCAGGTAATCATCGGCGCCGGCCTTGAGCCCTTCGATACGCTCGGCCCAGGAATCGCGGGCGGTGAGAATCAGCACCGGGATGGCCAACGCGGCGGCGCGCCATTGGGCCAGCACTTCAAGCCCGGGCAAACCGGGCAGGCCAAGGTCGAGGATGATCAGGTCATAGGGTTCGCTGCGCCCTTGATACACGGCGTCGCGGCCATCGGCCAGCCAGTCGACCGCATAACCCTGGCGCTGCAGGCCGGCCATCAGTTCGTCGGCCAGGGGGACGTTGTCTTCCACCAGGAGCAGGCGCATCAATCTTCCTCATCTTTGATCAGGTTACCGTTGGTGGCGTCCAGCTTGATCTCGCGCACCACGCCCTCGGTGGTCACCAGTTCCACTTCATAGGCATATTGCCCGTGTTTCTTTTCCAGTTCGGCTTCCAGCAGCCGCGAGCCGGGGTATCGCGCCATGGCCTGCTGCAACAGCTGTTCCAATGGCAGGATCACGCCTTGCTGGCGCAGGGCCAGGGCTTCGTCCTGGTTGAGGTCGCGGGCCGCCAGGCTGGAACAAAACACCATGAGCACCAGCGCCACGCGACTGCCGACGCGTAAATTTACCTTCATTACGTATCCTGATGATTCTTGAGAACCTGCCCGGTGAGCGCGTTCAATTCAACATCCCATTCAATGCCGTTGGTATCTCGTAGCTCGACTTCATAGACGTACTTGCCGTATTCCTCATCCAGGTCGGTGTCCAGCAGCGTCGAACCAGGGTGAAGGGCCAGGGCCGTGGCGTCCAATTGATCGAAAGCGACAATAGTAACAGTGGCCGGCACGATCAGTGGCTTGTCGGGGTCCACGGCGGCGGCCGAGGTCGCCGTAACGAGGATGATAGCGGCGGCGCCCAGGGCAGTGAGGCGCTTCATGATAAGTCTCCGTTACATGATGTTTTCCTACGCCGGCCACGGTACACGCTGCAACTTAACTGAAACTGAATTGCCACCATGGCAATTCCGGTTAAGCCATTTTCCCACGGCCTGCGAGATTTCCTATACTGCCCCGCTCGCCTCAACAGAGACCGGTATGACCGCCATCCATATCAAGTTCCCGGCCTTGACCCTCAAGGCCGGCAAACGCGCCTTCACCCGCATCCGCGAGCAGGGCCTTGCGCCTGCCGACGTCGGCATCCTTCCCGGTGCAGCGGGCGGCCCCAAGGCTCTGGGTATCCAAGGGCTCGACCTGGCGCTGTTCGGTGACTGGTTACGCCGTGCGCCGCGCGAGCGTGCGCTGATCGGCGCGTCCATCGGCTCCTGGCGGTTCGCCAGCGCCTGCCTGCCCGACCCGGCGCAAGGCTTGCTCGACCTGGGCCGCCTGTACAACGAGCAGCGCTTTGCCAAAGGCGTGACCATGGCGCAAGTCAGCCAGAGCTGCCAGCGCATGCTCGACGACCTGCTGGCCGGGCGTGATGCGCGGGTGCTGGACAACCCCGACTATCGGTTGAACATCATGGTGGTCAAGAGCCACGGCTTGCTCGCCGATGACCACCGTGGGCGGCTGGGGCTAGGCCTGTCGTCGGTGATTGCCGATAACCTGCGGGGCCGCGCACGGCTGTCGCGGCATTTTGAGCGGCTGATCATCCACGACCCGCGCCAGGCGCCCCCGGTACACCCCCTGAAGGATTTCCCCTCGCGCTTCCTCACCCTGGACGTGGGTAACCTGCGCCAGGCGTTGCTCGCGTCCGGCTCGATCCCCATGGTGATGCAAGGCGTGCGCGACCTGCCCGGGGCCGGAGCCGGCACCTACCGCGACGGCGGCCTGCTGGATTACCACCTCGACTTGCCTTACCACGGCGATGACATCGTGCTGTACCCGCACTTTACCGACCGGGTCATCCCCGGCTGGTTCGACAAGGGCCTGCCATGGCGACGCAGCAACCAGCAAGGCTTGCAGGATGTGTTACTGCTGGCGCCGTCCAGGGACTACCTGGCCCGTCTGCCCCACGGCAAACTGCCAGACCGCAGCGACTTCAAGCGCTTTATGGGCGATGATCCAGGCCGCAACAAATATTGGCAAACCGCCATGAGCGAGAGCCAGCGGCTGGGGGATGAGTTTTTGGCATTGGCGGACAACGGCAAGCTCGGCGACCGTTTGCTGGCCCTTTGACCGCATGGGCGGTATGCGCAGAGGTTGATCAAACTGTTAAACTCGCCGCCTGCCAGACACCTGACCGAGCTGAAAACACTGTGGAAATCTTCAAAGAGTTTACCTTCGAATCCGCCCACCGCCTGCCCCACGTACCGGAAGGCCACAAATGTGGGCGCCTGCATGGGCATTCATTCAAGGTGGCCATCCACCTGAGCGGCGACCTGGATCCCCATACTGGCTGGATTCGCGACTTCTCGGAGATCAAAGCGATTTTCAAGCCACTGTATGAACGCCTCGACCACAACTACCTCAACGACATTCCCGGCCTGGAAAACCCTACCAGCGAAGTGCTGGCCAAGTGGATCTGGACGGAGTTGAAACCTCTGCTGCCGGAACTCAGTGCGATCCGTATCCACGAGACGTGCACCAGTGGCTGCATTTATCGCGGTGAGTAAGAACCACCTGCGGGTGGTTTTTTTCGAAGCGCCGGCGGGCTGATCCATTTGGGAAACCCACACAGACGCTGTTCGACTGAGCCAGTTTGGCTCACCGCTGCACTGCTTTTGCGCTGATTGGGAGGGGGCGGCCTTATAAAGGGCTTACTCCTTCAGCGCATACCTGCCTACACCTGCGTTGGCACGCGGGATGCACGCGACCTGGGTCACCACTCAGGGAGCAGCCCCCATGACGCAGCAAGACCCCGGCAACGACTACCCTCTCAGCGAAGTCCCCTTGCATGCGCGCAAGGGTCTGGCCTCTACGGCCATGGTGTTGCTGGGGTTCACCTTTTTTACCGCGACCATGTTTGCCGGCGGCAAGCTGGGGGTGGCGTTCAGCTTCATCGACATGCTTGGCGTCGTGGCCCTGGGTAACCTGTTGTTGGGTATCTACGCCGCAGGTTTGGGTTACATCGCGTTCAAGAGCGGCTTGAACTCGGTGCTGATGGGGCGTTTCTGCTTTGGCGAAGTGGGTAGCAAGCTCAGTGACTTGATCCTCGGTTTTACCCAGATCGGCTGGTATGCCTGGGGCACGGCCACTGCGGCCGTAGTATTGGGCAAGTATTTCCAGTTGAGCCCGGGCAGTGTGCTGGGGCTGATGCTGGTGTTTGGCTTATTGTTCTGCGCCACCGCCTACGTGGGGTATCGCGGGTTGGAAATTTTGTCCTACATCGCCGTGCCGGCCATGGGCATCCTGTTGCTGCTGTCGATGTGGGTCGCCACCGTGAAAGTCGGCGGGCTGGAGGGGCTGCTGGCAGTGGTGCCCAGCGCTGAACTGGACTTGTCCACCGCCATCACCCTGGTGTTCGGGACCTTTGTCAGCGGTGCAACCCAGGCCACCAATTGGACACGGTTTTCGCGCTCGGCCAAGGTTGCGGTGCTGGCCAGCCTGATCGGCTTTTTTGTCGGCAACGGCTTGATGGTGTTGATCGGGGCCTATGGCGCAATCGTCTATCAGCAACCGGATGTGGTGGAGGTCTTGCTGCTGCAAGGTTTCGCCACGGCAGCGATGGCGATGTTGCTGCTCAATATCTGGAGCACCCAGGACAACACCATCTACAACTTCGCCGTCGCCGGTTGCAACCTGCTGCGCACCCAACGGCGCAAAAGCGTGACCCTGGCCGGCGCGGTGATCGGTACCCTGCTCGCCTTGTTCGGCATGTACGACCTGCTGGTGCCGTACCTGATCCTGCTGGGCACGGTCATCCCGCCGATTGGGGGCGTGATCATGGCGGACTTCTTCTATCGTTATCGCGGCCAATACCCACGCTTGGCGCAGGCTCGCCTACCGGCGTTCAATTGGCCCGGCCTGATTGCGTATGGAGTCGGCACCGTGCTGGCGTTCAACTC
This sequence comes from Pseudomonas sp. MF6394, assembly GCF_002018845.1. Taxonomy (NCBI): domain Bacteria; kingdom Pseudomonadati; phylum Pseudomonadota; class Gammaproteobacteria; order Pseudomonadales; family Pseudomonadaceae; genus Pseudomonas; species Pseudomonas sp. MF6394. Next base: position 7,790 of record NZ_MVOJ01000046.1, on the reverse strand, counting down.
GCCGTGGGTCGCGCCGTTGGTGGGAATTTTTGCCGCGTCGCTGACCTATGTGCTGCTCAGCGCCATACTACGCGCCATGACCGCCTGGACATCGGTATCGCCCTGAGGATCTGGCGGCTGTCTGCCTGATTGTTTTTAGCCAAGAGGAACTTGAGCATGCACATCATTAATGCCCGCCTGCGCAACTGTGAAGGCCTGCATGATCTGCACCTGGAACACGGCCGGATCGCCAGCATCACTGCGCAAACCGGGGTGCCGGCGCTGATGGCCGGCGACTTGGACGCCGCCGGCAACCTGGTGATACCGCCCTTCGTCGAACCCCACATCCATCTTGACGCCACGCTCACCGCCGGCGAACCGCGCTGGAACATGAGCGGTACGCTGTTTGAAGGCATCGAATGCTGGGGCGAACGCAAGGCCACCATTACCCAGGAAGACACCAAGGCCCGGGCCAAAAAAACCATACAGGCCCTCGCCGCCCATGGCATCCAGCATGTGCGCACCCATGTCGACGTCACCGACCCAGACCTCACCGCACTCAAGGCCATGCTGGAGGTACGTGAAGAGAGTACCCACCTGATCGACCTGCAAATCGTCGCCTTCCCCCAGGAGGGCATCGAGTCATTCCGCAACGGGCGCGAGTTGATGGAAGAAGCCATTCGCCTGGGTGCCGATGTGATCGGTGGCATCCCCCACTTCGAATACACCCGCGACCAAGGCGTGAGTTCGGTGAAGTTCCTCATGGACCTGGCCGAACGCACCGGCTGCCTGGTGGACGTGCACTGTGACGAAACCGACGACCCCCACTCACGCTTTCTAGAAGTCCTCGCCGAAGAAGCCCGCAGCCGCGACATGGGTGCCCGCGTGACCGCCAGCCATACGACCGCCATGGGCTCCTACGACAATGCTTACTGCGCCAAGCTGTTTCGCCTGCTGGGGCATTCCGGTATCAGCTTTGTCTCGTGCCCCACCGAAAGCATCCACCTGCAAGGCCGCTTCGACAACTTCCCGAAACGCCGCGGCGTCACCCGCGTCAACGAACTGCTTGAGGCCGGGATGAACGTGTGTTTCGGCCAGGACTCCATCGTCGATCCTTGGTACCCGCTGGGTAACGGCAACATTTTGCGAGTGCTGGAGGCTGGCCTGCACATCTGCCATATGCTCGGTTATCGCAATTTGCAAAACGCCCTGGACCTGGTCACCGACAACAGCGCCACGGCCATGGCCCTAGGCAACCGCTATGGGCTGCAAGCAGGCCGCCCGGCCAACCTGTTGATCCTGTCGGCCGACAGCGACTATGAAGTCATACGTAGCCAGGGCCTGCCGTTGTACTCGATCCGCAACGGCAAGGTACTGATGAAACGGCAACCGGCCCAGGTGGAGTTTTTAGACGACTGAGTCGATGTCCAGCGTTTGAACCCGTGCCCGTTCGTCGTGGGACGGCGGCGGTATGCTGGCGAATTGGGCTGGCTCACGATTCTCGCGGTGGCTGAACCAACGTTTGAGGCTCGATTGCAGATGTGCAGAAGGGGCATGGCTGCCGTAGACATCGTGGGCTTGCAGGCGACGCCAGCGCAGGCTTGCCAAGCGCTCGCGGCTGGTGTGCAAACGGTCGATCTCTGCGTTCAAGGCATCGGTGGGTTCATGGCTACGATCATTGGCCGGGCGCCGCAGAGCCAGTTCACGCCGCTTGGCCCGCAGTTGCTCGCGCATGTCTTCAAAGGCCCGGTCGAGCAGCTCGAACTCTCGCTGGGTCACCAGCGGGCCCTCACTCTCCAGGGTGTGTTGCCAGCGGCGCAACGTCGCCCAGGCCGCGGGGATATAGCTGGTGGTCATGAAGTGCTGGTCGGCTTGGAACAGCTGCCTCAGCAGATTATCGCGGTCGGGCATATCGCCCTGCAGTTGCAATGCGCGATTGCAACCCGCCTCTTGGAGCGATTCACAGCCCGGCTTCCATAACACCGAGGAATGGCTGCCATCGGCGAGTGTGATCGGCATGAAGTGATATTGCTCACCATGATGTCGATAGGGGTTGCCACCCACGCGCACCAACCCAGCGGCGAACAGCAGGCCACCAGGTGCGGGGTTGCTGAATAGCGTGATGGCTCCGGGAATCCAGAGTTTAGCAGTGGTGTTCATCCAGGGCGCCGGGACACTGGGGACGGGGTCGTTGTGGTTGACGATGCGGTGGTGGACCAGGGTTGAGGCACCGGCGGTGAATTCGGCGTCGGCGGCGCGGGGGGCGCCGTAGGTGTAGAGGAGTGGGTCGTAATCTCGATCTGGGGTGCGGCGTAGGGCCTCTGCCAATAAGAGTGCTATAGCCCCCCCAAGACTATGGCCACAAATGATAATTCGTTGGCCGCTGTGATATCGAAAAAGGTAACCTGATACAAAATTATGCATGGCCTGAAATGCCTGATAAAAACCTTGATGGGCTTTTCCAACGCCCTCGATGAATGGGACTTGATGGGCGTTTGCATCGCGTAGAACATCGGCACCACTAGCGGTGCCGCGTACAGCAATAAGCACCACTTCATCGTGATGACAAATGAATGCTTGAGTATCTGTTCCAAACTCCACATCGTTAAAAAAGTGTATCCGCTCCGGATACTCGAGATCATTCGAAGTGGCATTCTGCCCGTACAACTCTGGATCAAAAGGCAAAATCTCGAAACGACGGGAATAAGCTACATCTTCATACAATGGATAAAATCTTTGCACTTGCTCTGAGTCAAACCTCCACGCCTCCCGGTAACATGACAAGCGTTCGGCAAACAAATTCCCGATACTTGGATGCCAAGGAAAGCTGACTTTATCCTTAGGTTCTGCTGAAGGATCTTGGCCAAACTCGCAATAGCTTAATGTTGCCATTAACGCAAGTTGGTACAGGTTCAATGCGCAAAATTGATCCTGTGTAGAAAGAATTGGCCGTAATGCTCTTAGAGGTCGCACCTGCAACATCGTGAATTTTTTCGGAAAGAGCACCAGCCCCTTGAAGGAAGACTCGGGAGGTCCAAAACCAAGGTCTGCCATCATCTTGAGTGCATGCCGCATTGGACGGTGAGCCTGTGACGACAGGGGCGGCAAGTGAGCGCTATGTCGAACCAGGTCACTCACTTCAACCTGATAAAAATGATCTGCATTTGGGCGTGCGGGATTTTTTTCGACAATCTGATCGTGGTTATCAAAAAAATGGGTTTGCTCGGCACGCACTTGCAACTCAGTGATGGGCAATGCATAGAATGAACGTGTCATGAGCGACTGATAGAGCGTTTCCCGACCTGAATAGCGCTCCTCCATCATCAGAATTACGGGTCCACAGAAAAAGCCCTCCACTCGGGCAAAACCCTCCCCGTTCAACCGACCGTTGTATTGCTGACCAGCAACGTCACGCAGGGTGTAAGGCAGTCCCCCATAACTTTTTCCATTTCCCGTTTCATCGACTAAGCAGAAGGTCAACCAACCCCCATTCAATGAGCAAGCAGGCATCCTGTCGTTGAAAAACTGTTGCTTCCATGCAGCTTCTTCCATGAGGTTTCTCCTGATTAATCACAGGTCGGATAAATATTGCATAGACGCCCATCTGGCATTTTGAAAGCCTTGAAGTCAGAGACATTGCCGCGACAAAACGCAAATAGGTCTTCCTGGCTTTCTCCCCTGCAACGCTTCCAGCCACCGACAACCTTTACCCAGTTGTCTCGCACTGCTGGTTGTTCTTCTTCCGTTAACGCCAGCACCATTCTCAGCGTCTTCCCACGCAACCCAGCACGGGACACATAACCGCCAGCACGAGCTTTCGTAAGCTGTCCGCTGGTGTTCAGCGAATTGCATTTAAGCCCCTTAATAAGGGCATGCTGGGGGCCAACAGTACGAAACAACCATTGACATTGCCCTGGGAGCTCTCGGACATAACTTTCTGACATCAAAGACATTTCCGTCTCCCAACTATCTCGGATATAAACAGCGGCGTAATCCCGTCCGACGTCCGACCAACGCTCCCCCCACTTTGCGTTAATCGCAAACACAAGTTTACGTAACATCAGCGAGCAGCCTTCCACCCGCTCTGTCAGTGGCACCTCGAAACTCACTCTATTCGCTACGGGCTTGCTGGCAGCCTTGAATATTTTGAGATCCGGTCGCTTGCCATGTCTTCGAGGCAACTTGCACGTTTCACCCGGCGCGGGGGTGTAGGAAGCATCGCCCACAAGGCCGAAATGCGCCGGCAAATCCACCTCCAACGTAAAACGCTCCACCGCCCTTCCCGTACATCCCGAAAGCCCCGCACCCGCCACAACCAGCAACACCCACCCCATCCATCTATTCACCACTCCCTACCTCCCTGTGCCACTGTGCCACCACTCGAAAAAAATGCTCCCCAGGCGCCTCGCCTGCCCTCGGTTGCCAGTGAGTAACACTGCTACCGGTCGCCTCTGCCAAACGACGTACCACCAGAAATTCGAGCTGCTCCGGCTCACGCCATTGCCAGGTGCGCGCTTGTTCCAGTACCTGAGCCAGCCAAATCCTCGGGTCTTGGAATTCGACCAATGCCGCCAGGTCTTCGCTGTACTCCGCCAGCAGGTAGCGCAGGATATTGGCGTGCAGGATGGCGTCGGCCTGTGGGTTGGGTGTGTCGAGCCACGGCGGGTGTTCAGGCGCCGGGTAGTCGCCCGGTGCAGGGTTTTCGTGATGGCACCAACGGCCTTCATGCCAATAGCACACGCTGATCAGTGGCCCGAGGTAGACCGGCCAGTGTTCCTCGGCCAGATGGGCCAAGGCACGGGCCAGGGTGCGGTTGTCGTGAAAGCGATAAAGCGCCTGCTGGCCTTCTGGCCCCAGGAGTAATCGCTCACGCCAATGACGCGCCATACCCGCCAGGTCGCTAGCAGCCAGGCTGGCGAGCCAACCCCAGTTCGACTCGGGGTGTAGCAGCAAGTCGGCCAATGCAGGCTCATTCTGTTGCTCCAGTAGCAGTACGACCGGGCCTGAATTCGCCAACTGCGCCGCAGCGGTCTCGCTGTAGAGGCTGCAATACTGCGACGGGGCACGATCTGCCAGCAGGGATTGGCGAGCCTCGTGATTACCCTCCAGCATCAGGCACAGTTGGCGTCCACTCTGCTGCTGTTGGGCCATCCAGCAATGGGGCAAGCTGTCCATCAGGCCGCCCTCCCCGCGATATTGCACAGGCCTTCGCGGCAACGTTCGCACAGGGGACAAAAGTCCGCGCCCAGTTGCTTGGCCAAATCCATGATGACGCCTTGCGCTGCAGAGATTTGCGCGCCTGCAACCGATGGTGGGCTCACCGAACGGCCTGCAGACGGCGAACCGCCCAAGGTGATGGGCCGGCTGCTGGAAATACTGCCGGCTTGCATCACCAGGTGTTCGCCGCCCGCCTTCAAGCTCAATTGTGCACCAGCCTCTATCACCAGGCTGCCACCGGCCTTGAGATGAACCTGCTGCCCGGCTTCGATCACCAGGCTTTGGCCTACGCGAGTCAGGCTATCACCCTCTACCTCCAGGCGACTGTCATGCCCCACCCGTTGCTCCAGGTCACGCTGGGCGCGCAGGTAAATGAGCTCTTCGCCGCATCGGTCTTCAAGGTACAACTCATTGGCGCCCCCGCCGCCCGGCGAACTGCGGCTGCGCAGAACGCAGCGTGTCTTGTGCTGCGGCAAAGGGTACGCCGGCAGGTGCGATGCATTGGGCAGGCAACCGGTGACAAGGGGTTGGTCCGGGTCGCCCTCCAGAAAGCTCACCAGCACTTCCATGCCGACCCGTGGAATGACCATGGCGCCAAACCCATCACCCGCCCAACCGGACGCCACGCGCAGCCAACAACTGCTGGTCTCACCGCCCTTTTCCGCGCGATCCCAGTGAAAGCACACCTTTACACGACCATAGGCATCGCAGTGCACGTCCTCGCCGGCAGGCCCGGTTACCGTCGCGGTCTGGCTGCCACTGATCGTTGGCTTGGGGTGCTTGAGGGCAGGTCGATGCACTGCGCGCCAGGGAGTTGCGGTGAACCGGTTGCGATAGCCTTGGAACCCATTGGCATCAACGATCGACTCCTCCAACACCTGCGGCTGGTAACCCTCATGACGCACCGAAGTCAGCAGCCATAAGTCGTTGCAGGCTGGGTCCGGGTGATCACACAGCTCAAGAAAGTGACCACTGCACAACGCCGGTTGATCGCTCTTGCCCAGTACCCGATGGCGATCACGCTGGTGACGTTCCAGGCTACGTCGCGCCAGTTGTGCACCGCGTGCATGGCCATTAAAACCGGCAGGATAGCCATAGTCCTCCAAAGGATCCGCCGGCCCGCTACCGGCCTGGGCATGCAGGCGAAACGAAGGGTGCTCAAAGTCATAATCACGACGTACTGTGCGCCGGCTGCGCGTTATTAGGCGCCGGTCGAAACGCTGGACAACCGGGGCCCCAAGCGATGGATCAGCCGAGGAACAATAACGCTGCACCGGCAACCGGCGAAATACCGTCTGGTCATCGCCAAACACCAGCAGATGACTCTCCGCGCTGTGGCGAAAATGGTAGTGAATACCCTCCTCTTCACACAGCCGCTGGATGAAATGCAGGTCGGACTCCCTGTACTGCACGCAAAACGTGCGCGGCGGATACACCACCGGCCCCAACTCAAACGCGTAGGCGTCGGCAAAGATACCGTGGTGTTCGAGGACCGCGGCAATGATCTGCGGTACGCTGCGCTGCTGAAAAACCCGCTGGTCGCAACGATGGGCAAGGGATGCCAGGCGTGGTGCGAGCGTCAGGTGATAAAGGGTGAGCCGCGTACCGGGATCATCCCGACCGATGGCGTAGATTTGCCCGTGCAGGCCCTGATCCGCTTCATCGAAGTCCAGATAGGCGGGTTGATGGAGCAACGCCTCCAGGTCAAGGGAAGGATCTTCGCTGACTAACTGCACCTGTATAAAGTAAGGCTGATCGAGGGCTTCGCTGCCTTTGAACGCCACTACCTGAAATTCTGTATTTATGCTTGAAAGGACTAATTTGAAACGCGACGAAACAAACCCGTTAACCATCCTTTGTTACCCGCCATCAACTTTCTCTTGAACGACTCTCTCTCGCTCTAATACCCATTCGGATTGCGAAAAAAAGCACCTGAACACGCCTAAGCTTAGCGACCCCAGGCACTTTTCGGTCCTTTTTGAATAAAACAGAAGTTTCGTACAGCGAAGATGGAAGTGTCTTTTTACAGAATATATACAGCCAAAAAATCTTCTGACAGCATGGAGAAAATTCTGACTACAGCTTGTCTCTGTGTAACTAAACTTTAAGGAAACGGCTGACACTTATTTAATGCGGAAGTCGTTTCCGCTTTTTAGTCGCCCTGTCCCGCTACAAGTGTCGGCTCCTGACCATGGCTAACCACGATGCGAAGCGAGCCGCTCGTGATCTTGATCTGCTTTTGATCTTAGGCGCCCCGTTAAACCACGCTGGCCGGAATTCGACAGTGATTTGGGGGGTAAACCGGCAGGGATGCCGGTTTAGCCGCCCCGCGCCATGGATGGCGCGTGGCGGCGGCCCCCCAAATCACTGGCGGATTACGGGCACACCGAGCCCAAGCGAGGTGCCGAGTGGTGGGGCAAGAGCCCTTTTGGTTACTTTTGGGGCTCTTTTCCAAAAGTGACCCGCTGTTGAACTGCCCCCCGAAAGTTGGACAGGGGACGCTATTGATTTAGTGCCTGGGTCCGAAATTGTACTGGACTCAAGCCATTCAGTCTGAGGCTTATGCGGTCTTGGTTGTAGTAGGCGATGTAATC
>NZ_MVOJ01000045.1:0-42563 GCF_002018845.1 Pseudomonas sp. MF6394 | reverse complement strand
TTCTTGACGACCATAGAGCATTGGAACCACCTGATCCCATCCCGAACTCAGCAGTGAAACGATGCATCGCCGATGGTAGTGTGGGGTTTCCCCATGTGAGAGTAGGTCATCGTCAAGATTAAATTCCGAAACCCCAATTGCGAAAGCAGTTGGGGTTTTGTTTTGGGCGCTCGAAAAGAACGCCAACTTCCAAAGCCTGCATAGCGTTCCATTGAAGCCTTTTGTACAGATACCTGAATACCAGTCGAACCTTGCGTGTGATCAAGGTTCACAGGTGGTGCGCCGTGTATTTATCTCCACGGTTATGTACCTCACAGACACTCACGTAGCGTCTGAGCTGTGAAACAAAATAATCCCCGTAAACAGGCCCTGCCGCCTGTCCGGATTCAACTGCCCCGGACTATCATGCTGATAGCCCTACCCCTTACCGCAAGGAGCCGCTCGGAACGCCGATGCGCCAGATCTGGAAATCTTTTCGAGCCCTTTATTTCGCCTCCTTGATGATGCTGATCGGCTCCGGCCTGCTTAGTACTTATCTGGCTTTGCGCCTGGCAGCAGACAATGTCGACAGCCTGTGGGTGGGTGCACTGATGGCTGCCAACTATTTTGGCTTGGTGTTGGGCGGCAAGCTCGGGCACCGCCTGATTGCCCGGGTCGGGCATATTCGTGCCTACGCCACCTGCGCGGGGATCGTCGGCGCAGCAGTGCTGGGTCACGGTTTGGTTGATTGGCTGCCAGCCTGGATTGTGCTGCGGATGATCGTGGGCCTGGGGATGATGTGCCAGTACATGGTTATCGAGAGTTGGCTCAATGAGCAGGCAGATGCCAAGCAGCGTGGCGTAGTGTTCAGTGGCTATATGATTGCGTCCTACCTTGGGCTGGTACTGGGCCAACTGATCCTGGTCATGCATCCCCATCTGGGGCTTGAGCTGTTAATGCTCGTGGCGTTGTGCTTCGCGCTGTGCCTAGTCCCGGTGGCCATGACCCGGCGCATTCACCCGGCCCCACTGCACCCTGCCCCGATGGAGCCGCGCTTTTTTATCAAGCGCGTGCCGCAGTCGCTCAGCACCGTGTTGGGTGCTGGGTTGATCGTCGGTTCGTTCTACGGCTTGGCACCGCTCTACGCCTCTCAGCAGGGACTGACGACCGAGCAAGTCGGCCTGTTCATGGGTAGCTGCATTTTTGCCGGATTGGTCGTGCAGTGGCCGCTGGGCTGGTTGTCGGACCGCTATGACCGCGCACTGCTGATTCGTTGCTTTGCCTTGTGCCTGGCGGTGACGGCCTTGCCGTTGGCAATCATGACGCAGGTTCCGCTGGAAGTGTTGTTCGTGGCCGGCTTCTTCTGTTCGCTGGTGCAGTTCTGCCTTTACCCTTTGGCAGTGGCCTTTTCCAATGACCACGTGGAAGGCGATCGCCGGGTGTCACTGACGGCCATGTTGCTGGTGACCTACGGGATCGGCGCCAGCGTGGGGCCGCTGTTGGCCGGCGTGGTGATGAAGCTATTCGGCAGCCAGATGCTCTACGCGTTTTTCAGCCTGTGTGCGTTGATCCTGGTGTGGCGCATTCGACCCAAGGCTGTGACCAACCTGCATCAGGTCGACGACGCACCGCTGCATCACGTGGCAATGCCCGACAGCATGTCCAGTTCGCCCTTGGTGGCTGCCCTTGACCCGCGGGTGGATGAGCAGGTGGTACAGGAGCAGATGCAAGTGACCGTGCCTGATCCAGAGGCTGCCCCTGAAACCGAGGAGCCGACGAGCGAAGAACCGCACGAGGCACCCGACCCGGACGAACATCCCCATGACTTGAGCAGGGCGCGCCCCTGAACGAAAAACGGGCAGATCCCATCAGGATCTGCCCGTTTTTTTATCTCAGCGTCTAACGCTTAAAGATCGTCGTCTTTATCGAAGCGCCGAGCTTCACGCTGTAATTGGTAGACAAAGCGCTCCACTTGACGCTGCACCAAACCACTCATGTTGTGAAAGCGCACGCCGGCAAAGGTGGTATTGATCTTGTCTTCAAAGTGCAGGTAGCGCAGTTCCACGGAGGTGGCCATGCTGCCGAAGGGCAGGGCAGCGATAAAGCGGTCATAGACCTGGCCCAACTGCAGACGCTCGGAGATATCGCCTTCAAAGCGCAATTTGCAGCCGGTTGCCGAGATATCCAGCAGCTTACCGCTGATAGGCGCCTTGAGCTTCTCGCCACCCAACTGAATGTCCACCAATTGCGCGAGCTTGAGAGCGGCGCGGAAGGCATTGCGTCGTTGATGGTAAACCACTTCGCCGGGCAGGCTGCCGCTGTAGATACGGTGGCCGCCTTTTTCGCTGATGGTCAAGGTGCCGTTGCTTTCCCAGGCAACCCGCACACCCTCATGGAAACCTTCGATACGGAAAGCTTCGCCATTCTCAAGATAGCGTTCACCGTCACGGGGAATCATTTCGTCCAGCACCAGCGTCTTGCTGTCCCGGTCGATGTCCACCAGGTAGCTCTGGAAGCGCTGGCTGCGTTCGTGGAAAGTAATGATCAGCGGGTCATGGCTTTCTTGCAGCATCCGCAACGTGCTGGCGATTTCCAGAGGCGTGGTGAGCACCTTGGGTGGCTGCGGTGCATCTTCCGCATTAAGGGCGTTGAACACGGTTCTTCCATCTCCAGGCAAAATACGACTACACGCAAGAACCGGCATTTTGCCAGTATGTAGCGCGCCTTGGATAGGTCACGCTGTAAACCGGCGTCAGGCTTGGCTGCGGGTGCTTGGCTTGACCAGGCGTGAGGTGGAGCCTTGGGCGTTATACAGGGCCGGAGGCTCTCCGCCGTGCAATATGCGCAGCTGATTGGCAGTGGTGGCTTGCTGGAGCTGGATCGACTGACCGTTGAGCAGGTTGGCTTCCTGGCACTGGGCAAGCAAATGATTGAGCTCTTTGCTTTGTGCCAGCAGTTGATCGCCAACTGAAGAGTGGCTGGCCAGTTGTGCCAGGCCGTCATGATCGGCAGGCAGGCCCAGGCTGATCAGAATCTCACTGCGCTTCTTGCCATGCTGTTCGAGCAAGACAATCAGCGACTGTTTGCGCGCCAGGATTTCTTCCAGCAAGGGCATATCCCGGCCGTACAAGGCCAGGGATTCTTCCTTGAGCAACTCGAGCAATTGTTGCGTCGGTGCCAGATCATCAATGATCAGTTGGAGCAAATGTTCGTCGTGGTGCATGGCTGGCCTTGGGTTTTAAGCGTCCAAAAGCCCTGCGCAGGCCTTTGCCTAGCGCTCGGCTTCGAAGTTGAGCAGCTTGCTGGCTACACGGTTGCTGTCGACTTTATAGCTGCCATCGGCGATCGCCTGTTTCAACTCGGCCACGCGGGCTTTGTTGACGACGGGTTGATCGCGCAGCGAGTCAGTGACCTTCTGCAACTGTTGAGCCTCATTGCTCAGGTGTACCGATTCCCCACTCTGGCTGGCGGCGGCCTGCTCTGCTTTGGCAGGCAAGGGCTGCGGCTTGGCTTCTACGCTGTCCTTGGCACCACCGGTGCGCGTATTGCCGGGCAAGGCCGGGGCGTTATTCAAACGACTGAAATCAATGACCATGTTGAAAAACCTCTGGGTATTTGGACGCTTGCCATGTTTTCGGCCATACCCGGGCAAACTTTAGGCTCGATTGACAATAAACCTGTTCGGCTCAATATCCAGCACACAGTGTAGGAAAAGCTGGCATTTGATTCCAGTCATCTATAGCGCCACCTCGACCTGGCCTGGCGCGGTGACTCTCGCCTTGATCACGCGATTGGAGTTGAGGTTCTTGACGCGGATCTGTTCGCTCATGCCGCCGTTGGACAACGCCTCGCCCGGCATTCTGACGTTCAGGCCGCCACTGCTGGCGGAAATCACCACCTGGTCACCTTTGCGAATCACCTCGGCCTGTTCCAGATGAACCAGCGTGAGGACTTGGTCGGTGACCACCGGTCGCGTGAGTTTCTGCCCGACGGCCTGGTCCAGCGACGTCAGGTAGCCCTGGTTGATCAGGCTGATGTCCCGCTCGCGCAACGCCACATCTTCGTAGCCGATGATGCCGGTGCGCTTCAACGGTCGCGCCACGACCACCACGTCGCGAAACAGCTTGACCTGAGCCGGTACAAAAACCGTCCAGGGCGAGGCGCCCTCACAGCGCACCTTTACGGTCACACGGCCGATGGGCTGGGCGGGGCTTTCCAGGGTGGCTGTCAATTCCTTGTCGCACAGTGGCATGCGCAAGCGTGGGTCCAACTGGTTGACCTGAATCTCATAACGCCCCGGCGTCTGGGTGGTCGCCAGATAATCTTCTACAGTGAACTCAAGAAAGCCTTGGGTGACGCCGATAAGTAGATCAGGCAGGGTAACGTTGTCGGCGCGGGCCGTGACGCCCAGGCCCGAGACAAGCAGCGCCAGCGCGGCGCAGAGCAGTCTGCGGTAGCGTGAGCGGCCAGGGTGTCGGGAAACTGTCGTTTTAATATCCATACTCAGTAAATAGCAAAGCTCGTGCCGTTTAGTGTTGGGTACGCGTCGTACCCCTAGGATTTAGGAGTCTGGGCATGGCAGGTGTAATGGATTCAGTAAACCAGCGCACACAGCTGGTAGGGCAGAATCGCCTGGAGTTGTTGCTTTTCCGCCTGGATGGCAATCAGTTGTATGGCATCAACGTGTTTAAAGTGCGTGAAGTGCTGCAATGTCCCAAGTTGACGATCATGCCCAAGTCCAGTCCGGTGGTGTGTGGCGTGGCCAACATTCGTGGCGCGACCATTCCGATTCTTGACCTGGCAATGGCCACAGGGGCCGCGGGTTTGCAAGACCGCCAGAACCCTTTCGTGATCATCACCGAATACAACACCAAGACCCAGGGTTTCCTGGTGCGCTCGGTGGAGCGCATCGTCAATATGAACTGGGAAGAGATCCATCCGCCGCCCAAGGGCACGGGGCGCGATCACTACCTGACGGCGGTGACGCGGGTCGATAACCAGTTGGTGGAAATTATCGACGTGGAGAAGATCCTCGCCGAAGTGGCCCCTACCTCGGAAACCATCTCCGTTGGCGTGGTGGATGCCGAAACGGCACACAAGGCGGTTTCGCTGCGCGTGTTGACCGTGGACGACTCTTCCGTGGCGCGCAAGCAGGTCACACGTTGCCTGCAAACCGTCGGGGTGGAGGTGGTAGCCCTCAATGACGGCCGACAAGCCCTGGATTACCTGCGCAAGCTGGCGGACGAAGGCAAGAAGCCCGAAGAAGAATTCTTGATGATGATCTCTGACATCGAGATGCCGGAAATGGATGGCTACACGCTCACGGCCGAGATACGTAATGATCCACGCATGCAAAAATTGCATATCATCCTGCATACTTCGTTGTCGGGGGTATTCAATCAGGCAATGGTCAAGAAGGTCGGTGCGGATGACTTTCTGGCCAAATTCCGTCCTGATGACCTCGCATCCCGGGTAGTCGACCGGATCAAGGCAGCAGATCACGGCTAGGGGATGTCCCCTGGCGGTCACACGATTTAAGAGGCGGCATCATTGTCTACGGGTAATTTGGATTTCGAACAGTTCCGGGTCTTCCTGGAAAAAGCCTGTGGCATATTGCTCGGTGAAAACAAGCAGTACCTGGTATCCAGCCGCCTCAACAAGCTGATGGAACAGCAGGGCATCAAATCCCTGGGTGAGTTGGTCCAGCGGATCCAGGGTCAGCCGCGCAGTGGGCTTAAAGAAATGGTGGTTGATGCCATGACCACCAACGAAACCTTATGGTTTCGCGATACCTATCCCTTTGAAGTGCTCAAGAACAAAGTGTTGCCGGAAGCCATCAAGGCCAGCCCGGGCCAGCGCCTGCGTATCTGGTCGGCGGCCTGTTCTTCGGGGCAGGAGCCGTACTCGATCTCAATGTCCATCGACGAGTTCGAGCGGACCAACATGGGCCAGTTGAAAGCCGGCGCGCAAATTGTGGCCACGGATTTGTCCGGCACCATGCTCACCAACTGCAAGACCGGTGAGTACGACAGCCTGGCGCTGGGCCGAGGCTTGTCCCAGGAACGCCTGCAACGCTACTTCGATCCCAAAGGGGCAGGGCGTTGGGCGATCAAGGCGCCGATCAAGAACCGCGTCGAATTTCGCTCGTTCAACCTGCTCGACAGCTACGCGAGCCTGGGCAAGTTCGACATGGTGTTCTGCCGCAACGTGCTGATCTATTTCTCGGCTGAAGTGAAGAAAGACATCCTGTTGCGCATCCACGGCACCCTCAAGCGCGGAGGTTATCTGTTCCTCGGTGCTTCCGAGGCGCTCAATGGGCTGCCGGATCACTTCCAGATGGTGCAATGCAGCCCGGGGATCATCTACCAGGCCAAGTAAGCCGCACCCGATCAAAAATGTGGGAGCGGGCTTGCTCGCGAATGCGTTCTGTCAGCCAGAGATAAATTGGCTGACCCACCGCATTCGCGAGCAAGCCCGCTCCCACATTTGTTATGCGCCAGCCCTACTGAAAGCGGCAACTGCCGATTGCCGCTTTACTGGCACTACGCGGAAATCGCTTGCCGCTTTTCTGGCAGAGTCGCCGGCAACTCCCCTGGAAACCCTTGATATACGGGCCACCGCAAGATTGGCATGCACCTTGCTATAACCCTGCTAACGAACAGCAGGTCAGCCTAAAGGTTTCCGCCATGAGCATCAGCTTCGATAAAGCGCTCGGTATCCACGAACAAGCCCTGGGCTTCCGCGCCCAGCGTGCCGAAGTCCTGGCCAACAACATTGCCAACGCCGACACCCCGAACTACAAGGCTCGGGACTTGGACTTCTCCGCTGTGCTCGCCGCACAACAGGACAAGACCAAGAACGGCACCTTCGCCTTGAATATGACCAACAGCCGTCACATTGAAGCGCAAGGCCTGAGCAAGGGTGACGAGTCGCTGCTGTATCGCACACCGATGCAGCCGTCGATCGACCAGAACACCGTCGACGCCCAGCTGGAGCAATCGAACTACGCCGAAAACTCGGTGAACTTCCAGGCCAGCTTCACCCTGCTCAACAGCAAATTCAAAGGGCTGATGTCAGCCCTGCGTGGAGAGTAAGCCATGTCCCTGTCCAGTGTTTTCAATATTGCCGGCAGTGGCATGAGCGCGCAGACCACGCGTTTGAACACCGTCGCCAGTAACATCGCCAACGCCGAAACCGTCTCCTCGAGCATTGACCAGACCTATCGCGCCCGCCACCCGGTGTTCGCCACCATGTTCCAGGGGGGGCAGGCAAGCGGCAGCGATTCGTTGTTCCAGAACCAGGACGCCGCCGGCTCCGGTGTGCAGGTGTTGGGCGTGGTCGAAGACCAGAGCAATCTGGAGGCCCGTTACGAGCCCAACCACCCGGCCGCGAACGAAAAGGGCTACGTCTACTACCCCAACGTCAACGTGGTTGAGGAAATGGCTGACATGATCTCCGCCAGTCGCTCGTTCCAGACCAACGCGGAAATGATGAACACCGCCAAAACCATGATGCAGAAGGTTCTGACCCTGGGTCAGTGATAAGGGGCGCCAAATAATGGCCATCGTTGATACGTCTAACAACACGGCGGTTCAGGACCTTTTCAATTCCAAGGTCAAGACCGCGACGAACAACAGCAGCGTCAGCGACGCTTCCAAGACGGCGACGGGCAATCAGTCGCTGGGCAAGGATGCGTTCCTGCAACTGCTCGTCACCCAACTGAAAAACCAGAACCCGCTGTCGCCCCAGGACAACGGCGCGTTCGTGGCGCAGCTTGCACAGTTCAGCAGCCTGGAAGGCATCAACACCCTGAACGACTCGGTGAACAACATCTCCAGCAACTTCAGCTCGTCGCAGGCGCTGCAGGCTTCGTCGCTGGTGGGGCGCTCGATCATCATCCAGACCGACAAGGCCATGGTGGATACCAGCAAGAGCATGACCGGTTCGGTGGCAGTAACCTCGGCGGTGGGCAATGTCTCCGTCAAGATCACCGACAAAGACGGCAATGTGGTGCGCACCGTTGACATGGGCGCCCAGAGTGCCGGTACCCAGAGCTTTATCTGGGATGGCAAGAACGACAAGGGCGAGGTTGCCCCAGCTGGCACCTACACCTTCAATGCCACCACCAAGAACGACAAAGGCGACGCAGTGGCCTTGACCACTTCGCTGCCCGCCACGGTCACCAGCGTGACCCTGAGCAAGACAGGCGGCGAAATGCTGCTCAACCTTGCAGGCGGCATGGGCAGCGTCAAGCTGTCGCAAATTCAGACTATCGGTACATAGAGCCGGCTAAATACGGCAGAGGGAGAGAAACATGTCTTTTAATATCGGCCTTAGCGGCCTCTATGCGGCCAACAAACAACTGGACGTGACCGGCAACAACATCGCCAACGTCGCGACCACTGGCTTCAAGTCATCCCGTGCGGAATTCGCCGATATCTACGCGGCTTCCAAGCTGGGCACCGGCCAGAACAGCATCGGCAACGGCGTGAACCTGGCGGCGGTGTCGCAGCAGTTCACCCAGGGCGACGTCAACGGCAGCGGCGGCATCCTCGACATGGCGATCCAGGGTGGTGGTTTCTTCGTACAGAAGGGCAGCGACGGTTCGCTGGAGTACACCCGTAGCGGTGCTTTCCGCGCGGACAAGGATGGCTACATCACCAACAACACCGGCACTTCCCGCCTGCAAGGGTATGCCGCAGACGATAATGGCAAGATCAGCAAGGGTGGCTTGGTCGACCTGCAACTGAATCTGGCGAACCTGCCGCCCAAGGCGTCCACCAAGGTCGACTCCACCAGCAACCTGAACTCCTCGGAGCCGGTGATCGACCAGACGGCCAAGCCGTTTGATCCAACCAAGACCGACACCTTCACTACCCAGTACAGCACCACCTTGTACGACTCCCAAGGTAACGCGCACCCGATGGTGCAGTACCTGGTGAAAACCGACGGCAACAAGTGGAATGCCTATACCCTGATTGACGGCCGCAACCCCGATGGTTCGGCTCCGACCGGCACCCCTTCGACGCCACCTGTGCCGTCGACATTGACCTTTGACGGCGCTGGCAATCTGACTACCGTCGTCACCAATGGTGTGTCCGACAAGACCCTGACCGTTGCCGGTTGGGTTCCCGGCAAGGTAACTGACGGCGTATGGAAGGCTAACGGTGCGGATGCCAACCCGGGTGGTATCGCCATCAACATGGCCAACATTACCCAGTACAACTCGGCCACCTACCGTAACCCTCCGGTCACCGATGGCTATGCCACCGGCCAGATCACCGGCCTGAAGATCGACGGCAGTGGCGTCCTGTTCGCCACCTTCAGCAACCAGCAGAGCAAGGCCATCGGCCAGATCTCCTTGGCCAGCTTCAACAACGAGCAGGGCCTGCAGCCAGCCGGTGCAACCACCTGGAAAGAGACCTTCGCCTCGGGCCAGCCGGGTTATGACAACCCGCAGGCCGGTACCCTGGGTTCGATCGTGGCCAACTCCCTGGAGAACTCCAACGTCAACCTGACCAGCGAGCTGGTTGACCTGATCAAGGCCCAGAGCAACTACCAGGCGAACGCCAAGACCATCTCCACCCAAAGCACCATCATGCAGACCATCATTCAGATGACCTGATGCCACCGCGCTAATACCCGCACACCAAAAGGCCCCTCGATCGAGGGGCCTTTTTGTGTGCGCGCGTTAATAGTTTACCGCCTGTTTCATCTCGCCTTGCTGCTGGAACGTCCAGCGTCCATTGCGCCACGTACGGGGCACGGGCGCCTGTCGCCCATCGACCAGCGGGAGAGAGGCATGGCGATGTACAAGCAGTGGGAAGGGGCACCAGCAGGCAGCCATTGGTTTGTCCCGAGTGATTTCAGCGCCGGTGTATACGGACGCAAAAGTCAGTCGGATGAACCCGGGGGAGGCAAGTCCTCTGATGCTGAGTCGGTCAGGCAACTGCTCGATCAACTGAGGGATGCCGAGAAAACATCCAAGAGCCAGACCGTCCAATACCTTCGTGACCAGTTGAACGCGAAGCGCGAAGAACTGGGTGACGAAAAATTCAAAGAGATCATGCAGGAGTTGATCGCGAAGGCGGACGTCTCGTGGCTGGAGATGCTGCGGCGTCTGATGAGGGAATGGTTTCCGGAAACCGACGATACATCACCCAAACCTTCGCCACCTTCTCCTGGCCCGTCGCCAGGTGGGGGAGGTGGCGGAGGCGGTGGTGGCAGGCCAAGCCCCGGCAATTTCGGGCCCAGTGAGCCCATGAGTAATCTGCCGATTACCGAAGGCTCCAAGCATTTCAACTACAAGCCTGATCAAAGTAACCCAGGAAAAAAGCCGGACAACATCTGGAGCGGATTCAGCCAGGGCCCCGATGGCAATTGCGTCACGGTTTCAGCAATAAAGGGCGCAATGATGAAGTTTGGCCAGAAACCCACCGACGTTTTCAAGGAGGTAAAAGAGACGGCAGACGGTTACCACGTGAAGATGCGCGACGGCTTCGAACTTGATCTATCCAAGGATGAATTAAAGCAGGCGGCCAGGTATGCGCAGTTCAAGGGGGACAATCCGAGCATGCTGACCGATGCCAACTTCATGTTCACAGCGAGCGCCAAGCGGGCACAGATGGAAGGGAATGGCCTGGACGACAACCCGAGTCAATCCAAAAGAAGCTTCGCCCATGCGATGCAAAGTTTGAACAACGGCGAAATGCCCCACGAAGCATTGGATCGCCTGGGTTTGAAAGGGCTTTACCGGCAGTCTTCAAGCGGTGAGCTGGCGAGCGGCAAGCTCGGTGTCGTGGCCTACGATCGCCATTCGATGGCGGTCATCGACGGGCGCGTGGAGTTGTGGGGGCGCCGAGGTGGCGCGCCCAAGCAGGGCATTGCGTACGCGTTTCTCTAGGAGTAAGCAAAAAGCCCGATAAACCCTATGCAGTCGGGGTCTATCGGGCTTTTTCAATCCAGGGGGACAATACCCCTGAACTGGCTCAGCTTATTGGCAAGCTTCGCAATCCGGCTCGTCAATCGCGCAGGCCTTTGGCACCGGTGCCGGGCCGGCTGGCGCTGCGAGTACAGAGTCATCACCGTGGTTGCCGCTGGACACTGCGTTCAGCTTGCCGGTGTTGATGGTCGACTTCTCGGTGCTGGTGGCGGCCAGGGCACGGAGGTAGTAAGTGGTTTTCAGGCCACGGTACCACGCCATGCGGTAGGTCACGTCCAGCTTCTTGCCCGAAGCGCCGGCGATGTACAGGTTCAGGGACTGGGCCTGGTCGATCCACTTCTGACGACGGCTGGCGGCGTCAACGATCCACTTGGTGTCCACTTCGAACGCGGTCGCGTAGAGCTCTTTGAGTTCTTGCGGGATGCGCTCGATCTGCTGCACGGAACCGTCGTAGTACTTCAGGTCGTTGATCATGACCGAGTCCCACAGGCCGCGGGCCTTGAGGTCGCGAACCAGGTACGGGTTGATCACGGTGAATTCGCCCGACAGGTTCGATTTCACATACAGGTTCTGGTAGGTCGGTTCGATCGACTGCGACACGCCAGTGATGTTGGCGATGGTGGCGGTCGGTGCGATGGCCATGATGTTGGAGTTACGAATACCTTTCTGCACACGGGCACGTACCGGCGCCCAGTCCAGGGTTTCGTTCAGGTCAACGTCGATGTACTTCTGGCCACGTGCTTCGATCAGGATCTGTTGCGAATCCAGCGGCAGGATGCCCTTGGACCACAGCGAACCCTGGAACGTCTCGTAGGCGCCACGCTCGTCGGCCAGGTCGCAGGAAGCCTGGATCGCGTAGTAGCTGACCGCTTCCATGGACTTGTCGGCGAACTCGACGGCTGCGTCCGAACCGTAAGGAATGTGCTGCAGGTACAAAGCGTCCTGGAAGCCCATGATGCCCAAGCCAACCGGACGGTGCTTGAAGTTGGAGTTCTGCGCCTGTGGCACCGAGTAGTAGTTGATGTCGATCACGTTATCGAGCATGCGTACAGCGGTGTTGACGGTGCGTTCCAGCTTGGCGGTGTCCAGCTTGCCGTTGACGATGTGGTTCGGCAGGTTGATCGAGCCCAGGTTGCAAACGGCGATCTCGTCCTTGTTGGTGTTCAAGGTGATCTCGGTGCACAGGTTCGAGCTGTGGACCACGCCCACGTGCTGCTGCGGGCTGCGCAGGTTGCATGGGTCCTTGAAGGTCAACCATGGGTGGCCGGTTTCGAACAGCATGGACAGCATTTTGCGCCACAGGTCTTTGGCCTGGATGGTCTTGAACAGCTTGACCTTGCCTGGGTACTCGGTGAGGGCTTCGTAGTACTCGTAGCGCTCTTCGAAGGCCTTGCCGGTCAGGTCGTGCAGGTCCGGCACTTCGGATGGCGAGAACAGAGTCCACTTGCCGTCATCGAAGACGCGCTTCATGAACAGGTCAGGGATCCAGTTGGCGGTGTTCATGTCGTGGGTACGACGACGGTCATCACCGGTGTTCTTGCGCAGCTCGATGAACTCTTCAATGTCCATGTGCCAGGTTTCCAGGTAGGCACACACAGCGCCTTTGCGCTTGCCACCCTGGTTCACGGCAACGGCGGTGTCGTTCACCACTTTCAGGAACGGTACGACGCCCTGGGACTTGCCGTTGGTGCCCTTGATGTACGAACCCAGTGCGCGCACCGGTGTCCAGTCGTTACCCAGGCCGCCGGCGAATTTGGACAGCATGGCGTTGTCGTGGATCGCGTGGTAGATGCCCGACAGGTCATCCGGCACGGTGGTCAGGTAGCAGCTCGACAGCTGTGGACGCAGGGTACCGGCGTTGAACAGGGTCGGGGTCGACGACATGTAGTCGAAGGACGACAGCAGGTTGTAGAACTCGATAGCGCGGTCTTCTTTGTTCTTCTCTTCGATCGCCAGGCCCATGGCCACGCGCATGAAGAACACTTGCGGCAGTTCGAAGCGGATACCGTCCTTGTGAATGAAGTAACGGTCGTACAGGGTTTGCAGGCCCAGGTAGGTGAACTGCTGGTCGCGCTCGTGGTTGATCGCCTTGCCGAGTTTTTCCAGGTCGAAGGTGGCCAGGACCGGGTTCAGCAATTCGAATTCGATACCTTTGGCGATGTAGGCCGGCAGGGCCTTGGCGTACAGGTCGGCCATCTCGTGGTGAGTGGCACTGTCGGCGACTTTCAGGAAGCCCAGGCCTTCGGCGCGCAGGGTGTCCATCAGCAGGCGCGCGGTCACGAACGAGTAGTTCGGCTCACGCTCGACCAGGGTACGGGCGGTCATCACCAGGGCGGTGTTGACGTCGGTCAGGGCCACGCCGTCGTACAGGTTCTTCAGGGTTTCGCGCTGGATCAGGTCACCGTCGACTTCTTCCAGGCCTTCGCAGGCCTCGGTGATGATGGTGTTCAGGCGGCCCAGGTCCAGCGGTGCGAAGCTGCCGTCGGCCAGGGTGATGCGGATCGACGGGTGCGCTTGAACGGCGGCTTCTTCGGCCGGGGAACGTACGGCACGTTCCTTGGCGCGCGAGTCACGGTAGATCACGTAGTCGCGGGCCACTTTCTGCTCGCCGGCACGCATCAGGGCCAGTTCAACCTGGTCCTGGATTTCTTCGATGTGGATGGTGCCGCCCGATGGCATGCGACGCTTGAAGGTCGCGGTGACCTGTTCGGTCAGGCGGGCAACGGTATCGTGGATGCGCGACGAAGCGGCAGCGGTGCCGCCTTCAACTGCAAGAAACGCTTTGGTGATGGCGACGGTGATTTTGTCATCGGTATAAGGAACGACAGTGCCGTTACGCTTGATCACGCGCAGTTGGCCAGGTGCGGTGGCGGACAGATCCAGGTTCGAATCAGCGGCCTGCGGCACGGAGCCTTGCGGGTTCTCGCGAGTTGTGTCGGTTTGCATGAGGGGGTGTCTCCACATTCTATATTTATTTGGGCACCATCACGGTGCCCACCGTTCCGTCCTGAAGCACTTACAGCAGGCCTGGGCCTGGCATAACAACTTCGGGACAGGAGGAAGGGAGCTCATCGCGCCGCTTCCATGCCGAAGTCTTTGGTTCGGGGCCGGGGAGCCCTTCGCCGTATTCCTGGTGGGTGACAGTGGCCCCATTCAAGCCCTGCAACACCCGTACCGTTTTCTGCCAATCGGGCTGGAAAACGGTTGCCATCCGCGTGCGCGGTTTGGGCTTTCAAAAAATGCTTTGGTTCAACCAGACGCGAGCAAGAAAGCGCTTGAGTTTCTTGCCGGATATGTGTTTGGTCTTTTCGCTGAAAACCCTACATGTAGGGTTTTTTTAGCGCCGAGGTACAAGATAATGCGTTTTGGGGGGCTTAGCAACGCACTACCTGTGGATAACGCTGTGGGTAAAATGTGTATGAATCATGGAACACCCGTGTAGGCCGCATTACTACTGGATTACACCGTTTGTCACCGAATATTCCCGGGTAGAAACTGCCGGCGGGAATTTTGAGGGCGCGAACCCTACCACAAAAAATCGCCATGACCGAATGGATTTCCCGGCTTGTGTTCAAGGGCCTGTGCATGGCTACAATCGGCCTTTGTTATGCCCTCAAAACATGACAACCAGGCTATGCCTGCGGAAGATCAATAGGTGGGAGCTGGCTTGCCTGCGATGGCGGGGTATCGGCCACCAACAGGCGCGCTGACCCACCGTCATCGCAGGCAAGCCAGCTCCCACACCGACCGTATTTCACATTCGATTGTGTCGGCCAGAAGAACTTCTTATAAAAACGAGGACAATGCATGGAGCAAGAAGCCTGGCAGATACTGATCGTCGAGGACGACGAGCGACTCGCCGAGTTGACCCGTGAGTACCTGGAAAGCAACGGCCTGCGCGTGTCGGTAGAAGGCGATGGTGCCAAGGCCGTGGCGCGCATCATCGCCGAGCAGCCGGACCTGGTGATCCTCGACCTGATGCTGCCCGGCGAAGACGGCCTGAGCATCTGCCGCAAGGTGCGCGAGCGCTATGACGGCGTGATCCTGATGCTCACCGCGCGCACCGACGACATGGATCAGGTGCTGGGCCTGGACATGGGCGCCGACGACTATGTGTGCAAACCCGTGCGCCCGCGCTTGTTGCTGGCGCGTATCCAGGCGCTGCTGCGCCGCAGCGAACCGGTGTTGCCCGTTGCAGTGGAAACCCAGCGCCGCCTGCAGTTTGGCCCGCTGGTGGTGGACAATGCCTTGCGCGAAGCCTGGCTGCAGGAAGGCAGCATCGAACTGACTAGCGCTGAATTCGACCTGCTGTGGCTGCTGGTTGCGAACGCCGGGCGCATCCTGTCCCGCGAAGAAATTTTCATCGCCCTGCGCGGCATTGGTTATGACGGCCAGGATCGCTCGATTGACGTGCGTATCTCGCGCATTCGACCGAAGATCGGCGACGATCCGATCCACCCACGCCTGATCAAGACCATCCGCAGCAAAGGCTACCTGTTCGTCCCCGAAGCCGCTGCCGATATGCCGCTGTGAACTCGATCTTCCTGCGCATCTACGGCGGCATGTGCGCCGCGCTGATCCTGGTGGCGCTGCTCGGCGCCCTGGCGCTGCACCTGCTCAACGACGTGCGCAGCGGCCAGTACCGTGAGCGCCTGGCCCACGGCACCTTTGCGTTGATGGGCGATAACCTGCAACCCATGAGCGCCATTGAACGCCAGCGCGCCTTGGCGGTGTGGGAGCGTTTGCTCGGTATTCCGCTGGAGCTGCGCACGTTCACCGACGCGCAATTGGACCTGGGCCAGCGCAACCGCCTGCAACGCGGCCAGGTCCTGGTGGAACAGACCGGCCCCCACGCGGCGCGGGTGCTGCGGTTGGTCAGCGAGCAAGAGCAACTGGTGCTTACCGGCGAGGTGCAGCAGATCAGCGAGCAATTGGCCCGTGCGACTATTTACCTGCTGGCCGACGAACTGGTGCGTTTTCCGGTGGCCGAACAACCTCAGCGCCTGGCCGACATCAAGCACGCCAAGGGCTTTGGTTTTGAAATGCACTTGACGGCCCTTGACCAGGCCGACATGGACGACGACCAGCGCCGTCGTGTGGCGGAGGGCGATACGGTGATGGCGCTGGGCAAGGGCGGCGATTCGATTCGCGTGTTTGCCGGCATGGTCGGTACCCCGTGGGTTCTAGAGATCGGCCCGCTGTACCAGATGAACCCGTACCCGGCGCAATGGCTGATCCTGATCACCTTGATTGGCCTGACCCTGATCGGCTTGATCGTCTATCTGCTGGTGCGACAACTTGAGCGCCGGCTCAAAGGCCTGGAGGCGGCGGCCACGCGTATCGCCAAGGGCAACCTGGAAGTGCGCGTGCCGGCTCGCGGTGCCGACTCGGTCGGGCGCCTGGCGTCAGCTTTCAATGGCATGGCTGAGCACTTGCAGCAATTGCTGGCGATTCAGCGTGAGTTGGTGCGCGCGGTGTCTCACGAGCTGCGCACACCGGTCGCGCGCCTGCGCTTTGGCCTGGAGATGATCGGTGACGCTGCCACGCCCGAAGCCCGGCGCAAATACCTGGAAGGCATGGATGGCGATATCCAGGACCTCGATGGCCTGGTGGACGAGATGCTCACTTATGCCCGCTTGGAGCAGGGCGCGCCGGAGCTGAATTTCCAGCGCGTGGACCTTAATGCATTGCTCGACCAGGTGATTGGCGAATTATCGCCATTGCGCCCGCAGGTCACCGTCACCCGGGGTATTTGCCTGTCCTCGGCGCATTGGGATGACGCCTGGGTCGACGCTGAACCGCGCTACTTGCACCGCGCCCTGCAAAACCTGGTGAGTAACGCCATGCGCCATGCCAAGGGCCAGGTGCTGATCAGTTATCAGGTAGGGCAGGTGCGTTGTCGCATCGATGTGGAAGACGACGGCCCCGGCGTGCCGGAAAGCGCCTGGGAGCGGATCTTCACGCCGTTCCTGCGCTTGGATGACAGCCGTACCCGCGCTTCTGGCGGGCATGGCCTGGGCTTGTCGATCGTGCGGCGGATTATCTATTGGCACGGCGGGCGGGCGTTGATCAGCAAGAGCAACAACCTGGGCGGGGCGTGCTTTAGCCTGAGCTGGCCCAGGGATCAGGATAAACCCTGAAACCCAACTGTAGGAGCGAGCTTGCTCGCGAAAAACTCACAGGCGCCGCGTTTATTCAGGCAGCACGCGTTATCGTTGAGGTTTTTCGCGAGCAAGCTCGCTCCTACATTGCGACAGCCACCAGGCTCAACAACTGCTCCCCTTGCACCACAAACTGCCCTTCCAGCTCTTTGCCATGCTTCCATTCTTGCGAAAGATCGGTCAGCAACCGCAACCGCACCCTCCCAGCCGCTGACCACTCCAACACCTCGGCATGCTCGAAATAAAAGCGCTTGTGCACGATCGGATAGAGCGCCTTGAACAGGCTTTCCTTCACCGAAAACGTCAGCGTCACCAGCAAGGCGTGTTGCTCGCGGGGCAGGGCAGCCATGCGCTGCAGCTCATCGGCCGTCAAAATTTCCCCGGCCAGGCGTTCGGCCCGTTCCAGTGACAGCAGGTGCTCCAAGTCCATGCCCAGCCCGCGCCATTGCGCCTTGTGCCCGACAATCGCCGCGGCGTGCCCGGTGCTGTGGGTGATGGAACCACTGATATGCCCTGGCCAGACCGGGGCGCGGTCTTCGCCGATGGCCGGGATGCAGTGCAGATGATCGAGTCGTTGCAGCGCTTCGCGTGCGCACAGGCGGCCGGCGAGAAATTCCGCCTGGCGCTTGGCGACCGAGCGCTGGATGCTCGCGGGCGGCGGCACATCGCAGCGCTGGAAATCGCCCGGGCTCAATAAAGCCGGGTCGAATCGCGTGCTCAAAAACACCGTGCCCGGCAAGGGAACCGGCAACGGCCAATGATCATCGAGTGGGGTGCAGCAAGCGGGTAGGGGCGTCATGCGCGGTATTTTGCCGAGTTGGCACGCCAGTGGATAGCCCGGTGCGGTTCAGCTGCGGTTCAGAGCCTGTTCAGGGGGAGTTCAGGGGCGCCTGCGTAGTCTGGACCCCACAGCCTAAACGCGTATGAGGTAACCACCATGACTGCGATCAAAAAGCTGATGTTGGCCTTGACCATGCTTGGCGCCACTGCCGGCGTGCAGGCGTCCGATGGCGCCTTTGCGGCCTTTGGCAGCGAGAAAACCAAGAAATCCAGCAACCTGATCCATCGTGTCAGCTTCGAAGACGCCGGCACCCAGGCCGCGCCTTGGGGCCAGGCCCTGGGCGCTACCCCTGCGCAACCCGACTATCGCAGCGGCTATGCGCACCTGACCGGCCACTACAATGGCATAAAACTGCGCCCCCAAGAGCTGCAGGGCCGCTATGATATCCCCCTGTCGGCTAGTTGAATTGCAGTGGAGAACCTTATGAAATTGCTGGTGGTGGAAGATGAGGCGCTGTTGCGTCATCACCTGTTTACCCGCCTGACCGACAGCGGGCATGTGGTCGAAGCCGTGGCCAACGCCGAAGAAGCCCTGTACCAGACCGGCCAATTCAACCATGACCTGGCGATCATCGACCTTGGCCTGCCCGGTATGGGCGGCCTGGACCTGATTCGCCAGTTGCGCACCCAGACCAAGACCTTCCCGATCCTGATCCTCACCGCCCGCGGCAACTGGCAGGACAAGGTGGAAGGCCTGGCGGCCGGGGCCGACGACTACGTGGTCAAACCGTTCCAGTTCGAAGAGCTGGAGGCGCGCATGAACGCTTTGCTGCGCCGCTCCAGCGGTTTTACCCAATCGACTATTGTTGCCGGGCCGCTGCTGCTAGACCTCAACCGCAAGCAAGCCTCCCTGGACGAGCAACCCCTGGCGCTGACCGCCTACGAGTATCGGATCCTCGAATACTTGATGCGTCATCATCAGCAAGTGGTCGCCAAGGACCGCTTGATGGAGCAACTGTACCCGGATGACGACGAGCGCGATCCAAACGTGATCGAAGTGTTGGTCGGCCGTCTGCGCCGCAAGCTGGAAGGTCCGGCCGGGTTCAAGCCGATCGATACCGTGCGTGGCCTGGGCTACCTGTTCAATGAGCGCTGCCGTTGATTCGTTCGCTACGTGTGCGCCTGATGCTGGCGGCCGCCACCCTGGCCGTGCTGTTTATGCTCGGCTTGTTGCCGGCCATGCAAGGCGCATTCAGCCTGGCGCTGCAGGATTCCATCGAACAGCGCCTGGCGTCGGATGTGACCACCCTGATTTCCGCGGCGCGGGTCGACAATAACCGTCTGCTGATGCCGGCGCAGTTGCCCGATGAGCGTTTCAACCTCACCGACAGTCGGCTGTTGGGCTATATCTACGACCGTGAAGGCCATCTGGTATGGCGCTCGCGGGCGACCCAGGAAGAAAACATCAACTACAAACCGCGCTACGACGGGCGCGGCAACGAGTTTGCGCGCATTCGCGAGGCCAATGGCCAGGAATTCTTCGTGTATGACGTCGAGGTCCGGCTGCTGGGAGGCAAGAGCGCGGCGTTCAGCATTGTCGCCTTGCAGCCGGTACGCGAATACCAACTGACCCTGGAAGGCCTGCGCGAGAACCTCTACCTCGGGTTCGGCGCGGCCTTGCTGGTGCTGTTGACGCTGTTGTGGCTGGGCCTGACCTGGGGCCTGCAGGCCCTGCGACGCCTGAGCCATGAACTCGACCAGATCGAAGGCGGCACCCGCGAAAGCCTCAGCGAAGAACACCCCCGCGAACTGCTGCGCCTGACCGGTTCCCTCAACCGCTTGCTGCACAGCGAGCGCGAACAGCGTGCGCGCTACCGCGACTCCCTGGATGACTTGGCCCACAGCCTGAAAACGCCGTTGGCGGTGTTGCAGGGCGTGAGCGAAGACATGGCCCAGCGCCCCGAAGAACGTAGCCAGGCGTGGGTGCTGCAATCGCAGATCGAACGTATGAGCCAGCAGATCGGTTACCAGTTGCAGCGTGCCAGCCTGCGAAAAAGTGGCCTGGTGCGTCACCAGGTACGCCTGGAACCGGTGGTGCAAAGCCTGTGCGATACGCTGGAAAAGGTTTATCGCGACAAGCGGGTCACCGTGACGTTTGATCTGCCGCAGGCCTGCGAGGTGCCTATCGAAAAGGGCGCGTTGCTTGAAATGCTCGGCAACCTGCTGGAAAACGCCTACCGCCTGTGCCTCAAGCAAGTGCGTATCAGCCTGGTGGAAAACTTCGACGGCATCGAGCTGTGTATCGAAGACGACGGCCCTGGTGTGCCACCGGACCAGCGTGCACGGATTCTGCAGCGCGGCGAACGGCTCGACCGCCAGCACCCGGGGCAGGGGATAGGGCTGGCGGTGGTCAAGGACATCATTGAAAGCTATCACGCGCGGTTGACGTTGGGGGATTCAGCGTTGGGTGGGGCGGCGTTCAGGATTCACTTTCCTGCCTTGTGATCTGCACTGCCCTCATCGCAGCATGGGTATCTACACAACTTCGGTACGACGCTAAACCTGTGGCGAGGGAGCTTGCTCCCGTGACGACCGGACAGCCGATGCTTATCTACCTGACGCCCCGCGATCCAAATGTGGGAGCTGGCTTGCCTGCGAAGGCGGCCTAACAGTCAACACAGTTGGACCGGGTACATATCCGTTATTTAGGCAACGGCCACTTAGGGTTCCGCCCTGACGGCGGCTCACTTTCGAAAAGCGCGAAAGTAAGCAAAACGCTCTTGCCCCACCACTCGGCACCTCGCCCAGGCTCGGTGTGCCCGAACGCAGGCAAGCCACACGTTGGATGTATGCTTGCCGCCAGTGTGCTTTAGGCCTCGATGCCGAGCATATCCCGCGCCAGCGCCTCGGCGATCCGGATCCCGTCGACACCCGCCGACAGAATCCCACCGGCATACCCTGCGCCTTCACCGGCCGGGAACAAGCCTTTGACGTTCAGGCTCTGCATCGACTCATTGCGGGTAATGCGCAACGGGGACGAGGTGCGGGTCTCGATGCCGGTCAGCACCGCATCGTGCAGCGAGTAGCCTTTGATCTGTTTCTCGAACGCCGGCAAGGCTTCGCGGATGGCTTCGATGGCGAAGTCCGGCAAGGCCAGGGCCAGGTCGCCCAACGACACGCCAGGTTTGTAGGACGGCTCCACACTGCCTAGGGCGGTGGAGGGCTTGCCGGCGATGAAGTCGCCCACCAGTTGCGCGGGGGCCTCGTAGTTACTGCCGCCGAGGATGTAGGCGTGGGATTCCAGGCGTTCCTGCAACTCGATACCGGCCAGCGGGCCGCCCGGGTAATCCACCTCGGGGGTGATGCCTACCACGATGCCCGAGTTGGCATTGCGCTCGTTACGCGAGTACTGGCTCATACCGTTGGTCACGACGCGATGGGGTTCCGAGGTCGCGGCCACAACGGTGCCGCCCGGGCACATGCAGAAGCTGTAGACCGAACGGCCATTCTTGGCGTGGTGCACCAGCTTGTAGTCCGCTGCGCCCAGCTTGGGGTGGCCAGCGTATTTGCCCAGGCGTGCGGCGTCGATCAGCGACTGCGGGTGCTCGATACGGAAACCCACCGAGAACGGCTTGGCTTCCATGTACACGCCGCGGTCGTGGAGCATGCGGAAGGTGTCACGGGCGCTGTGGCCCAGGGCAAGAATCACGTGCTTGGAGAGGATCTGCTCGCCGCCGTCGATGACCACGCCGTTCAATTGGCCGTCTTCGATCAGCACGTCGGTGACCCGCTGTTCGAAGCGCACTTCACCGCCCAGGGCGATGATCTGCTCGCGCATGTTTTCCACCACGCCGGTCAGGCGGAAGGTGCCGATGTGCGGCTTGCTGACGTAGAGGATTTCTTCCGGCGCGCCGGCCTTGACGAACTCGTGCAGCACTTTGCGACCGTGGAATTTAGGGTCCTTGATCTGGCTGTACAGCTTGCCGTCGGAAAAGGTACCGGCGCCGCCTTCACCGAATTGCACGTTGGACTCGGGGTTGAGCACGCTTTTGCGCCACAGGCCCCAGGTGTCCTTGGTGCGTTGGCGTACTTCCTTGCCGCGCTCGAGGATGATCGGCTTGAAGCCCATCTGTGCCAGCAGCAGCCCGGCGAAAATCCCGCAGGGGCCAAAGCCCACCACGATTGGCCGCTCAGCCAGGCCTTCCGGCGCCTGGCCCACCACCTTGTAGCTGACGTCCGGTGCCGGATTGACGTTGCGATCATCGGCAAACTTGAGCAGCAGAGGGGCTTCACCCTTCACGTTCAGGTCAACGGTGTAGATGAAGCACAGCTCAGAGGTCTTTTTACGCGCATCGTAGCTGCGCTTGAACAGGGTGAAATCGAGCAGGTCATCACTGGCGATGCCCAGGCGCTGCACGATGGCAGTGCGCAGGTCTTCTTCGGGATGGTCGATGGGCAGCTTGAGTTCAGTGATTCGTAACATGACAGGATCCGGTAGGCGGCGGGCAAGAAGGCCGGCTGTTTTGCAAACCGGCGATTATAAGCCCCAATGGCGACTTTCCGTCAGGTTAATCGTCCCGCGAGCCGCCGAACGCCGCGCAACCGCGCTGCACCTGGCCGTTCACGCGCAACTCGGCGCTCATGTGTTGCAGGCTGCCGCTCACACTGTCGACGCAGCGCTGGGGCGCCACCCACAGTTCGATGTGCTGGTTATTGGCTTCGGTCATCAGGTTGAAACGGCCGTCGCCCAGTTGTTCCTCGACGTACGGCACTGCCAAAGGTGGCTGGCCTTCGCGTTCCAGCACCATGCCCTTGGCCGTGACATTCATTGCCCAAGCGGGTTTATGGCCATTGGCCCGCAGGATCATGCGCTTGAAGTCCGGGTCGGAGCAGGCTGAGGTCGAGCGTTCGACGCGATACAACTGTTGCAGGTCCACTGAGCCCTGGGTGCCGCTGGCGACCCCGGAAAACTTGCCACGCAGGTCGGCAAACAGCATGCCCTGCTGGCCAGCCAGCGAGGCCGCTTCCTGCAGGACGCTGGTGCCGCCGGTGTCGTTGACCACGTAGCTACGCTGGTCGCCACATGGCTGGAACAGCAGTTTGCCGTCCACCGCCGTCAACTCACCCTGCATACGGGTCAGCCCGACAGTCGATGGCTTGGCCGGCTCGCTTTCAAACAATTGGCAGGCGGCGAACAGAGGAAGCAAGGCAAACAGGGCGAGGGTACGGGCGGCGCGCATTATCGGGTCTCCAGGCAAGTGCCGCCACGTTACGCAGGCTGGCCGTGCATCACAAGCCCGCTTGCCAGCTTCAGGCGTTTCTTACAGATATCACCTTCAACCTACGATAAAGGTCTGACCGGTTTGCAGGCCTTCGACGCTTTTCGCGTAAGCCAGCGCCACATCGGCGGCGGGGGCAGGTTTATAGCCGCGGAAATAAGGGGCATAGCTGCCCATGGCTTCCAGCAACACCGTCGGGCTGACCGAGTTGATGCGCAGGCCGCGTGGCAACTCAATGGCCGCCGCTTTGACGAAGGCGTCCAATGCACCGTTGACCAAAGCCGCCGAAGCGCCGGTGCGGATCGGATCACGGTTCAGAATGCCGCTGGTGAACGTGAACGAAGCGCCATCGTTGGCGTACTCACGACCGATCAACAGCAGGTTGACCTGGCCCATCAGCTTGTCACGCAGGCCCAGTTCGAAATCGCTGTCGTTCATGTCTGCCAGGGGCACGAAGTTGACGTTGCCTGCCGCGCAGATCAGGGCGTCGAACTTGCCGGTCTGCTCGAACAGACTGCGGATCGAGGCGCTATCGCTGATATCCACCTGAAAGTCGCCGCTGGTGCGGCCGATGCTGATCACTTCGTGGCGCTGGGCCAGTTCCGCCTTGACCGCTGAACCGATGGTGCCGCTGGCACCGATCAATAGGATTTTCATCGTGCTGTTCCTCTGGGCTGATTCCCTGTAGGAGCGAGCTTGCTCGCGAAGAACGTCAACGATCACGCGGTAAAACTGACTACACGGCGGCGATCTTGAGTTTTTCGCGAGCAAGCTCGCTCCTACAGTGGTATGGGGTTGCATTCAGTCTAGTGTGGCTTTTTAGTCGGATAAACGCGCTAATAGGCAACCTTTGGTTTTCAAATGGAAACAATCCATGAGCGAAATGGATGACCTGGCGGCGTTCGCCGTGCTGATCGAAGCCGGCAGTTTCACCGTGGCGGCTGCACAATTGGGCTGCAGCAAAGGGCAGTTATCCAAGCGCATCAGCCAGTTGGAAGCGCAGTTCGCCGTGGTACTGCTGCACCGCACCACGCGCAAGCTGAGCCTCACCGCTGCCGGCGCGGCGTTGCTGCCCCAGGCACAAGCGTTGGTGGTGCAGGTGGAACGCGCCCGCCAGGCCTTGGCGCGACTCAAAGATGATTTGGCCGGCCCTGTGCGTATGACCGTTCCGGTGTCGTTGGGCGAAACCTTCTTCGATGGTTTGTTACTGGAATTCTCCAAGCAATATCCCCAGGTGCAGATCGAGCTGGAGCTCAATAACAGCTACCGAGACTTGGCACGCGATGGCTTTGACTTGGGCGTACGCTCCGGCGCCATCGAACATGAACGCCTGGTGGCCAAACCCTTGCTGGCCTGGCATGAAATGACCTGCGCCAGCCCGGCTTATCTGGAACAGCATGGCGAACCACTGACCCCGGCGGACCTGGCGGCGCACAGCTGTCTGCTCAACAGCCATTACAGCGGCCGCGAGGAATGGTTGTACCACCAGCAACACGAACTG
Source organism: Pseudomonas sp. MF6394 (assembly GCF_002018845.1). NCBI lineage: Bacteria > Pseudomonadati > Pseudomonadota > Gammaproteobacteria > Pseudomonadales > Pseudomonadaceae > Pseudomonas > Pseudomonas sp. MF6394. The sequence continues at coordinate 17,921 of NZ_MVOJ01000045.1, read as the reverse complement.
CTGCGGGTAAAGGTGAGCGGCACCTTCGCCTCCAACCACTACAACCTGCTGAAAAAAGCCGCGTTGGTCGGCGCCGGTATTGCCCGCCTGCCGTCCTACGTTCTACCTGCGGAACTGGCTGACGGCCGATTGCGCTGGCTGCTGCGCGACTATCAGACACGCAGCATGCCGATGTACCTGGTGCATCCCTATCAGGGCGGCCTGCCACGGCGTACCCAGGTGTTGGCCGACTACCTGGTGGACGGGTTCAAGCGCAGCGGCGAGGCACTGGACCGACTTCAGCGATAACGACGGGCAATCAGGTGGTCGACGGACAGCCAACCCGGCCCTTTGGCAAGCAACAGCAATAACAGCGCCAGCCAGGTGCCGTGAGTGGGATAGGCGTCCGGGTAGACGAACAGCTGGATGGTCAGGGTCATACCGATCAAGGCCAGGGCCGAAAACCGCGTGGCGAACCCCAGCAGGATCAATACCGGAAAAAAGTGCTCGGCAAAGGTTGCCAGGTGCGCGGCCACCTGCGGCGACAGCAGAGGCAGTTGGTATTCGCTGCGAAACAAAAACAGGGTCGAGGCGGCAAGTTTGGGCTCGCCCCATTGGAAGGTGCCGCTGATCAGGTCGATGGCAAAGCCCTCGACCTTGGTCTGCCCGGACTTCCAGAACACCGCCGCAATGGAGAAGCGCGCGATAAAGGCGATCAGGCTGTAGGGGATTTTTTCAAACAGTGCGACGGTTCGCTTTACCAGGCAGGGAGCGGGAATGTTCATGGCAATACCTCGGGTGGCAGGTGCAAATGGGTGATGGCGTCGTGGCTGATCAACAGCGTGAGACATTGGTGCAAATCGAATTCGGTGGAGGCTTCCAGAGCATCAGCTATGGCCATCTCCAACCCAGCGCCTTGGTTGAGGCGGTTGATAAAGGTCACTGATCCGCTGTCGACAGCGAATACCTTGACCGCCAACCCTTGGCGCAAGACCAGCGCGCCTTGGGCATACCAGGGGTTCAAGCTGGCGACGGCCCCGTCGGTCTGGTGCGCCGCCCAAACCGATACCACCGCGTAGGAAGATTCCAGCGTGGCGAGTGACGGATGCAGTCGTACACGCAGTTGCCCCAGTTGCACGCAACCTTGCAGTTGCTCAAGTACGCTGTGCTGATCCAGGACCTGGCAATCCGACGCGTGATAAGCGCGAACCCGTACGCGTTCCAGCCGGGCGACATCGGCCAGGTAGGGCACGCTTGAGGCCGGTTCGAAAGCCTGGATAAAGTCAGCGAACGTGCCGCCGTACTCACTGATCAACGGGCTGATAGGCGGGTGGGCCTGGACATACAGGCCGGCCATGGTGCGGAAAAACTCATCGCCGACCAGTTGCCGCGCCACCGGGTAGGCGGCTACCAAGGCATTGATCAACGCGCTATGCACATTGTTGCGATACACCGCAAAGCGGCTCGCCGGCTCGGCACCGTTGCTGCTGAACACGCCCTCGGGGCAGGTTGCTTGCGGGGCCAGTAAAGCCTGGGCAAATGCCTGCTGAATACTCATCGGGCCACCTGCGACAAATACCCTTCGGCCTGTCGAGCCTCTACTTGCAAAACGCTGAACGCGGGCACCTGGTTATCCCGCTCGATCAGCGTGGCCACAGCTCCCGTCCGCGCCAATACCTGTGCGTACAGCTGCCACACGGCGTTATCGATCGGCGCGCCGTGGTCATCGATCAGCAGGCGGTCGCCCAGGCTGTCAGTGTCTTCGGCAAAGCCGGCCAGATGAATCTCACCCACTGCGTGCAATGGCAGGGCATCGATGTAGGCCAGCGGGTCGCGCTGATGATTGATGCAGGACACGTAGACGTTGTTGACGTCGAGCAGCAGGCCGCAACCGGTACGGCGGATGATCTCGCTGATAAAGTCGGTTTCGTCCAGGGTAGAGCGCTGGAACTGCAGATAAGTGGACGGGTTTTCCAGCAGCATCGGACGCTTGAGCGTGCTTTGTACTTGGTCGACGTGTGCGCATACCCGCTCCAGGGTGCTGGCGTCGTAGGCCAGGGGCAGCAGGTCGTTGAGAAACACCGGGCCGTGGCTGGACCAGGCCAGGTGTTCGGAAAAAGACTGGGGTTGGTAGCGTTCGATCAGCGTGGCCAGGCGAGCCAAGTGCTCGCGGTCCAGAGGGCCTTCGCCGCCAATGGACAGGCCGACGCCATGCAGTGACAGGGGGTACTGCGCACGAATCAACCCCAGATAGTGGTGAAACGGGCCGCCGGCCACCATGTAGTTTTCGGCGTGTACTTCGAAAAAACCGATGTCGGGGCGGGTCTCGAGCACCTCGGTGAAGTGCTCGGTCTTGAGCCCCAGCCCGGCCCGATAGGGCAGGCCGGGCGCCTGAGCCGGTGAGACCGCGTGTTGGGCTGTAAGCGTCATCATCAGTACTCAGGCTGCGCGGGGGTCAGGATTGGGCGGTGAAGGCCGCTTCCTGGCCAAAACCGGTCGGCGAGGTGGTGCTTGGGGTCTGGGTGCACGTGCCGGCAGGGACCAGTTTCCAGGCATTGGCCTGGTCTTTGGTTTTGGAGGTGCCAGCGCAGGAAGTACCGGCGCCCGCGGCGCAGTCATTCTTGCCGGCTTCAGCCACGCCGAAGCATTTCTGCATGTCGTCGGCCGCGTGGGCGGTGGTGGTCAGGGCGGACAGGCTCAGGGCAGAACCAAGGGCCAGAACGAGGGTGGCAGCGGACAGTTTGGTGGTCATGGTGTGTCTCCAGCAGTGGTTGAATGCGCAGGTTTGATTGCCTGCATGCACCACTAGAGAGAGCTCGACGAATTGCGTTACACAAACCTCGAAAATAAATTAAATATTAGGGTTCACACCAAACAAATGTGGGAGCGGGCTTGCTCGCGAATGCAGTGTGTCAGCCAACAGTTTCCTGGCTGATTCACCGCATTCGCGAGCAAGCCCGCTCCCACATTTTTGATCCGGTTTCTATGGCCGCCTGTGTTTAGCCGCCCAGGTACGCCTCCCGCACTTTCGGATCGGTCAGCAATTGCTCACCGGTGCCCTGCATCACCACTCGGCCATTCTCCAGCACATAGGCGCGGTCAGCGATTTTCAGCGCCTGGTTGGCGTTCTGCTCTACCAAAAACACCGTCACACCGTCCTTGCGCAGCTGTTCGATGATGTCGAAGATCTGCTGGATGATGATCGGTGCCAGGCCCAGGGAAGGCTCGTCCAGCAGCAACAGCTTTGGCTTGCTCATCAGCGCCCGGCCAATGGCGAGCATTTGCTGTTCGCCGCCGGACATGGTGCCGCCGCGCTGGCTGAAGCGTTCCTTGAGACGGGGGAACAGGTGCAGCACCTTGTCCATCTGCTCTTGGTAATCGCCCTTGTCGGTAAAGAACCCACCCATGGCCAGGTTCTCTTCGACGGTCAGGCGCGAGAACACCCGACGGCCTTCCGGCACCACCGCAATGCTCTTGCGCATGATCTCGGCGGAGTGCTTGCCCACCAGTTCTTCACCCATGTAGCGGATGCTGCCACTGTAGGCTTGCGGCGAACCGCACAAGGTCATCAGCAAGGTCGATTTGCCGGCGCCGTTGGCGCCGATCAGGGTGACGATCTCACCCTGGCGCACTTCCACATTGACGCTGTGCAGGGCCTGGATCTTGCCGTAGAAAGTGGAAACGTTTTCGAATTGCAGCATTTTACGCTTCCCCCAAATAGGCTTTGATCACTTCAGGATTGTCGCGGATCTGCTCCGGCGTCCCGTTGGCCAGCGGCGTGCCCTGGTTGATCACCACGATGTGGTCGGAGATGCTCATGACCAGTTTCATGTCGTGTTCGATCAACAGTACCGTGGCGTTGTTTTCCTCACGCAGCACACTGATCAGCGCCTTGAGGTCTTCGGTTTCCTTGGGGTTCAGGCCGGCGGCAGGTTCGTCGAGCATCAGGATGCGCGGGCGGGTCATCATGCAACGGGCGATTTCCAGGCGACGTTGCTGGCCGTAGGCGAGGGTCCCGGCGGGGCGGTTGGCGAACTCGGTCAGGTTGACCTTGTCCAGCCAGTACGCCGCGTATTCCATGGCCTCGCGCTCGCTCTTGCGGAACGCCGGGGTCTTGAACAGGCCGGCGAAGAAGTTGGTGTTCAAGTGACGGTGTTGGGCGATCAACAGGTTCTCGACCGCCGTCATGTCCTTGAACAACCGCACGTTCTGGAAGGTACGCACCACGCCTTTGCGCGCGATTTCGTGGCCGGCCAGGCCCTGGATCGGCTGGCCGTCCAGCAGGATGCTGCCACCGCTCGGCTTGTAGAAACCGGTGAGGCAGTTGAACACCGTGGTCTTGCCGGCGCCGTTGGGGCCGATCAGGGCTACCACTTGCTTTTCTTTGACGGTCAGGGCCACGCCGTTGACCGCCAGCAAACCGCCGAAGCGCATGCTCAAATTTTCGACTTTCAGGATCTCGCGGCTCATTTGCGCAGCTCCATGTGTGGACGTTGCATGGGCAGCAGGCCTTGAGGGCGCCAGATCATCATCAGCACCATCATGGCGCCGAACATCAACATGCGGTATTCGCTGAACTCACGCATCATTTCCGGCAGCAGGATCATCACGATGGCCGCGAGGATCACGCCCAGTTGCGAGCCCATGCCACCCAATACCACGATGGCGAGAATGATCGCCGACTCGATAAAGGTGAACGATTCCGGCGTCACCAGGCCTTGGCGAGCGGCGAAGAAGCTGCCGGCAAAACCTGCAAACGCAGCGCCCAGGGTGAATGCGGAAAGTTTGATGATGGTCGGGTTCAGGCCCAGGGCGCGACAGGCGATTTCATCTTCGCGCAACGCTTCCCAGGCGCGCCCGATGGGCATACGCAGCAGGCGGTTGATCACGAACAGGGCCGCCAATGCCAGCAACAGCGCGACCAGGTACAGGAACACCACTTTGCTCACCGGGTTGTAGGCAATCCCGAAGTACTCGTGGAAGGTCTGCATGCCTTCGGCGGCGCTGCGGTCGAACGACAGCCCGAAGAATGTCGGCTTGGGGATGCTGCTGATGCCGTTGGGGCCACCGGTGATGTCGGTAAGGTTACGCAGGAACAGGCGAATGATTTCGCCGAAGCCCAGGGTCACGATGGCCAGGTAGTCACCGCGCAGGCGCAGCACCGGGAAGCCCAGCAGGAAGCCGAACGTGGCCGCTGCCATACCGGCCAGCGGCAGGCAGATCCAGAAGCTCCAGCCCAGGTAATGCGAGAGCAGCGCGTAGGTGTAGGCACCCACGGCGTAGAAGCCCACATAACCCAGGTCGAGCAGGCCGGCCAGGCCCACCACGATGTTCAGGCCCAGGCCCAGCAATACGTAGATCAGGATCAGGGTGGCAATGTCGACCGCGCCGCGCGAGCCAAAGAACGGCCAGATCAGCGCCGCGATGATCAACCCGATGATGATGTAGCGCTGGGTGCGCGGCAGGGTCAGAAATTGGCTGACCTTGGGCGACACCAACGGGCCACGGTTGCCCTTGAACAAGGCTCCGACCTGCTGGGTGAACAGTACACGCAGGAACATCAGCACCGAACACAGCGCGATGACAGTCAGGGTGACAGGCCCGGTGCCATGCACTTCCAGGTTGATGCCGACAATGCTCAGTTTGAGACCGAGTACCGGAAAGGCCACGGCCCAGACCAGCAAGGCGCTGAAAAACGCCGATTTAAGATATCTGCTCATACTTTCTCAACCTCCGGACGGCCCAGGATGCCGGTCGGACGGAACAACAACACCAGAACCAACAGGCCGAACGCGACGACGTCCTTGTACTGGTCACCGAAGATATCGGCGCCAAAGGCTTCGGCCACACCCAGCACCAGCCCGCCGAGCATGGCGCCCGGAATACTGCCGATGCCGCCCAATACCGCTGCGGTAAAGGCCTTGAGGCCCACCAGGAAACCGGCGTTGGGGTTGATCACGCCGTATTGCATGCTCAGCAACACGGCCGCCACGGCCGCCAGCGCAGCACCAATGACGAAGGTCAGGGCGATGATGTTGTTGGTGTTGATGCCCAGCAGGTTGGCCATCTTGATGTCTTCGGCACAGGCCCGGCAGGCGCGCCCCAGACGGGAGCGGGAGATGAACAGCGTCAGGCCCAACATGGCCACCAGGGTGACCACGAAAACCAGAATCTGCATGTACGAAATCAGCACTTCCTGTGCGCCACCCGGGCCGAAGGAGATGCTCCCCGGAATCAGGTTGGGAATGGACTTGTCCTTGGAGTCCTGGGACAGCAATACGGTGTTCTGCAGGAAAATCGACATGCCGATGGCAGAAATCAGCGGGATCAAACGGTTGCTGCCCCGCAGGGGACGGTAGGCAACCCGCTCGATGCTGTAGCCATAGGCACTGGTCACGATGATCGACGCCAAAAACGCAGCGGTCATCAACAGCGGCAGGGAGTGGATCCCCATCATGGCCAGCCCGGCAAGGGCGATGAAGGCCACGTAGGAACCAATCATGTACACCTCGCCATGGGCGAAGTTGATCATTCCAATGATGCCGTAAACCATTGTGTAGCCAATGGCTATCAAGGCATAGGTGCTGCCAATGGTCAGGCCATTAACCAGCTGTTGGAAAAAATGATAGATCTCAGGCATTACAGCGCTCCTAAAAACCCGATACGCATTTCACTGGTGGAGTCATTTCCGGCTCGGTGCCCTGTTCTGTGACCAGGTTGCACAAAGCGTTTGCCAGCGAACCGCTGGTGACGGTTTTAAGATTTTCAGGTGAGCCAGCGCCCGGATCGCGGGTGACATGGCCCATAAACCTCGTAAAACAAAGCCCACTGCTTGCACAGTGGGCTTGTTGACCAGTAACGCCTGGCTTACTGAGGGGAAACTTCGGTTTTTGGTTTACCGAAGTGCCATTCGTAGACCACGAACTTGAAGTCCTTCAGGTCGCCCTTGGCGTCGAAGCTCAGGTCGCCCGTAGGGGTCTTGAAGGTACCGGCGTGGATGGCCTCGGCCACTTTGGCGGTGTCTTCGCTTTTGGCCGCAGCAATACCACCGGCAATCACTTCAACTGCCGAGTAGGCCGGGAACACGAACGGACCGGTTGGGTCCTGCTTGTTCTTGGCGAACTCTTCAACGATGGCTTTGTTGGCTGGGTCGGTGTCGAAGGATTTCGGCAGGGTTACCAGCAGCCCTTCGGAAGCGCCCTGGGCGATTTGCGAGATCGAGTCGTTACCCACGCCCTCTGGGCCCATGAACTTGGCGTTCAGGCCTTTTTCCTTGGCTTGGCGCAGGATCAGGCCCAGCTCAGGGTGGTAGCCGCCGTAGTAGACGAAGTCGACGTTGGCTTGCTTGAGTTTCTGGATGATCGAGGAGAAGTCTTTGTCACCGGCGTTCAGGCCTTCGAAGACGGCAACCTTGGTGCCTTTTTCTTCAAGGGTCTTCTTCACGGCGCTGGCGATGCCTTCACCGTATTGCTGCTTGTCGTGCAGTACGGCAACGATTTTCGGCTTCACGTGGTCGGCGATGTAGTTGCCGGCCGCTGGGCCTTGCGCGCTGTCCAGGCCGATGGTGCGGAAGATCAGCTTGTAACCACGGGACGTGATTTCAGGGCTGGTGGCAGCCGGGGTAATCATGATGACGCCTTCGTCTTCATAAATATCCGACGCTGGCTGAGTGGAGCTGGAGCAGAGGTGGCCGACGACGAACTTGACGCCATCATTGACCACTTTGTTGGCAACGGCCACGGCTTGTTTTGGATCGCAAGCGTCGTCGTATTCCTTGGCTTCAAGCATCTTGCCGTCTACGCCGCCCTTGGCGTTGATGTCTTTGATGGCTTGCTTGGCACCCATGAATTGCATGTCGCCGTATTGCGTCACCGGACCGGTCTTGGGACCGGCGATGCCGATCTTGATGGTGTCGGCTGCGAACGAATGGCCGGCAACCCCAGCCAGGACCATAGCGGCAAACAGTTTGGAAATCTGCTTAGTAGCCTTATTCATAGTGCTCCACTCTTACTGTTGTATTTTTTATAGTTCTAGCGGCCTTGTGAGCTGCAGAACCGGATCAGATATCGCGGATATCCCCCGGTATTGCCCTGGCAACTGTACCGGTACAGTGTAGAGCGCTGGCTGATCGCTTGAAAAGCTGGCAGCTGGGGGCAAAACCTGGGTATGTCGCTTAAATGAAAGAAAAAGACAGAATCGCGGCGGGTTGCTAACAGCTTTCGAGGCATTCCTTGGCTTTCCTGGCACTTTCAATCGCTACTTCATTTGCTACTGGGTTTTTCTGCCTGAGCGACGGGGCTATGATTGCGCCGATTTTTTACTCAGGTGAATTCCCATGACGCAAGAACCAAGCACCCTCTATGCCAAGCTGCTCGGTGAAACCGCCGAAATTTCCTGGAAGGAGCTTGAGCCGTTCTTTGCCAAGGGTGCCCTATTGTGGGTCGATGCCAGCCTGGATTTGATCGAGGCTGCCGAGGGAATGGCCGAAGACAACCGGGACAAAGTCGCCGCCTGGCTAGCCGCCGGGAGCCTTGGCGAAGTGTCTGCGACGCGGGCATTGGACCTGGTTGAACGGGATCCGAGTTTATGGGCGGTGGTGGTCTCGCCCTGGATTCTGATCCAGGAAAGGGCACGACTCTGAGGCGCTGCACTTATTTGGCGCGAACTTACGGAGGGTTAAAGTGTGTAATCGAGTAGCGTGATGGCTCTTTGCCGTGAAGAAACGTCACACGCAAGGGTGACGTTAACGTCACGGGCACAGTTGTATGCCTTCTGCCACGCCGTTTTAATTGTTATAGGGTATGTCAGGATCTTCCCGGTAAGTATGTAACGCTGTTTCCAGCGACACATCCGTAATTCTCAGCCCTGAAATCATTGACTCAGGGCTCGACCATGCAACCGACTTACCGATTGTCCTCCACGCCTGCCGCAAGCCTTGCGGCGACGCAGGACAACGAATACAAGACCCATTACCGCGACCAGCTCCAGGGCATCGACACCACACTGCAGTTCCTGCGGTCTCGCCCCACCTTCTCGGCCTTTATCAATGAACGGGTAAATGCGACGTTCACATCGCCCGCAAACCTGGACGCGTCTCGGGTATTTATCAAAAGCGATCCGAGCGACGTTGTGGTTGCGCAGGACGCCGTTCAGGCGACTCGGCTGCTTCCAAGCGTGATGGATGCTGTCATCAGACGAATCGTTGACCAGCAACCCGCGTCTTTTGCCAGCCGCAGCACTACTTTTACCTTTGACCGCGACAAGGACGCCGACGAGCAGTTGCCCTCATCGCTGACACCGGCTGCATTTGACACGTTTCTCGATGAACTGTCGGCTTCGCTGCAGACGGCCTACCGGGCGTGCCTGGATACTTTCTGGAAACAGGCAGTCAGTACGACCGACCCGCGCTTGCCCCAGGATTCTGTGATCTCGGCACGTAGCAAACAGATCAGCGTAGAGGCTTCGTTGCTCAGGGCCGATGGGACGCTTAACACCAACGGCTTGCGCCTGGTCGAGACGTTCGTGGCATATCCCGATGCGGTCGCACGGCAAGCACGGCCCAACAGGCCAGCGGCTTACGCCGTGGTGTTGAAGGGCGCAGGTACTGGCGCTGATATGCCTTTGCAGGGTGCGGTGATGCTGACCGCTAGGGACCCTTTCGATTCGTCCTCCAACAGGAGTAAGCCGCTTGCACCGCTCGTGGCTCGCCCGGTAACAACCAGCGTCAATGTGGGTATCGTCGTTTTGTTTACACCTAATCGCGGCCTCGAGGCGTTCCAGTCCTTGGCGCTTCTGGATCAGGAACTGCATCGGCGATTAAACACCGACTACGAGTTCGATGGCCTCTTCTCCCTGCTTGCGGACAAACACTACGAACCCGCGACGGCCCTGCGTGACAAGGCACAGACCACCGGTTGCTTTGACTACAAAGAAATCCTTGAATCAGTCTTCAGCGCCAGCGTGGCGGCGCAGTATGAAAAGCTGGTCGATGATTTTGCGTTCATGGTGAGTCGGTATCAGCGCCGGGGCACGGATGAAGACTTCAGCCAGCTGCCAGTCAGCCTGGATCGAACCATGGACATGCAAAAGTGCTTCAGCGTCAGCGAGGTGTTGCGCGCTCGTGAAACCAAACGCTCCAAAGCCGAACTCGAGCAGTTTTTAAGCGCGGCCTCAGAGGCCGATAAACAGGCCTGGGCAGCGGCCGCGCGTGACTACCTGGGCGAACTTGAACGTGCTTATACCGGGGAGGGGCTGCCCTCGGTTTTACAGTATGGTGACCAGCAGGCGCTATTGGCCTACAGCAGTGAGCAACTGGCGCAGGCGCTGGAAAACCAGTACGGCATCGAGACGGACCCGTGCGATATTCAGGTCACTGTTCGTCGGCCCAACCCCGCGCCAGGTCTTTATTTTCCCGGCGCCAGGCCCAATCCGCAGAGTGGCCAGCCGCACTATTCCACTGAAACTAAAAGCCTGGCGGCGCTGGCCCTGGAAAATGTCGACTATCTGGACGAGGTGTTTGTGGCCAAGTCCCAATTGAGCCTGTACGGGGAACCCTACACGGCGTTGACCACACAACAGGTCAAGGACCTAGTACGTGACGTGGATATAGGCGGCTCCTACATTGAGTTTCTTAATAAACGTCTTCTGACATCGGCCGAAGCCAAGCAGCTCAAGCAGAGTTTCGTCGACGTCATGTGCAAGCAGCTCAGGGTCGATGGGATTGAAGCCAAGATTGCCAAGGACTTTACGAGCGACAGTTATGCACGGGTCAAAAGCGTGCTTGACCACCCCACCGAGACTGCGGAGCGGGCCAAGGTGGGGGGCTATAAAGTCAGCGTTTCGGCGCTTTATATACGTGATATTCACGTGCGCGGTGTCCTGGCGGTTACCTGCGCCAACCCGAAAAACAATGTGATCGCCTTGTATACCCCACGGTCCCCGGATGGGCGCGCCTTTCGCGAATACACCGGTATGACGCAACTGCTGGATCAATTCGTCAATAACAATGCGTGGCAGGATTATTTATTTGAGCGCATGGATGGTTCTGCGCTGCCACGACTGCGAACCACATTCAGAAGAGGGATTTTTCGAAGCGAGATCTCTCTGTGGGGCATCAAGGGCAATTTTCTGGAGCGGGCCTACGATTTCGAGGCCCGCGCTGCCATCGCTCAGGCTGACCGCAAGACCACCAGTACCCATGAGTCAAATGTGCGCAGCACCTGGACGGTAATCGAAGGGTTGGTAGAAGTGGCGTTAGCGGTTTTCCCGGTCAAGGTGACGTTTGTCATTGGCTTGGTGCGCAGCGCAATGGCGTTGAGTGCCGCCCTGGATGCTTTGCAAAATGATGACAGCGTGGGGGCGACTCATGAGTTTGTCAGGGCATTCGGCTATATGGTGGGGGCGCTGATTGACGGTGCGGTGGGGTTCGCGCCTGTGCGCCTTCCTTCGGCGCGGCCAGGCTTGCCGCACCAGATGGCGCTCAACGCGGCGCCCAAAGACGTCACACCATTGGCCGGCTGGGAAAGCCAAGGGTTTTATACCCGCGCGGGAAAAGGCTCGGCGCCCGGACAGCATTTCCTCAAGGAAAAGGACCAGTGGTTCAAGGTCATCTATGACGAGACGACGGCAATCGGAACCTGGCGTTTGCAGAACCCACGTCGAGACGGTCGGCATCACTATCACCTGCCGCCTATTACTCGCAACACGGCTAACGAATGGATCATACGCTCGCCCGAGATTGGCCTGAGGGGCGGTTATCACTCGCGTATGGCACGTGATGACCTGATGCGGCTCTACCCAGACCTGGGTGATGTGCAAGCGGCGCGGGTCCTGGATTCGTTCGAGTTTCCTGCCGGGCGGGAGCGGGCCATGGAGCTTCGTCTGGTGCGGCGCCTGGGGGATGGCCCGCTGGAATTGCAAGCCATTGGGCTGCGCGATATTCCTGTCGAATTTCGTCAATACCTCAATGCGACCACGACGCTCGATCAGGCCAGGCTGCGGCTACAGGGTATAGACCCCGGGCGTACCGCCCCTGTTGCCCTGCCGGCGGCGCGCGCGAGTGTCATCGTGACTCAGCAATGGAAGTCCTGGGGCACGAAGATTGATCCTGCCTTGCTGCAACGTAAGTCTGATATGTTCAGTATCTGGGAGTACAAACCGGTTTACAGCCAGCAATCGGGTTGGTCTCAGCTCGAAGGCAACTTTATTAAAATCGATGATCTTTACTATCGCACCCATGAGAATCCGCTGTGGTTTGCCGACAATGTAAGTATCTACAAGCCGGGTACCACCTATGACGACTTTGACAGCTTTGAACTGATGTTGCGCAACAACCCCACCGAACAACCGATGATCGCCACCTATGATCGGGCCGCCTACTTACGGGGAGCACAAAGCTGGCAGGTCATCGAAAGAAGACCGTTTGAGAAAACCATCACGGCCTATGTTCAAGAGGCGTTTCCAGACTTGACTTCAGTGAGCCACACGCAGATCGCTCGGGCTGTATTCAATAAGTATCGCAAGGACTACAAGTATGTGGACATGCTGCGGGTGTGGCGCACTGGGCAGACAGCCTCGGATACCCCTTTGTCACTGCTCGAACCGACGCGGCACACGATAGGATCGAACCCGAGGATTCCTCTGGGGCGCGCGCACGAAGGTACGCAGCCAGCAGCCTGGCGGCGTGTGGATTTTGCTTCGGATCGCTTTGAACCGCACTTCAATCACGCCGTCACGCGTCCGGGGCCGGTGACGCTGCGGTCATTGATGACCGAAGTAATGGCCAAGGTTGCCCATGGAGAGCTTCTGGAGGTGTCAGGCACCAAACTGCTGTTCAGGCGAGCAGGGGACGATAGGTTGTATTGTTTGCACCTGGTCGATACGTCGGGGGCGTTTATCGCTGACCGGGCGTTCCGAAGAACCTTACATCGATCCCGGGACTATCGGGGGGTGAATAGGGGGCAATTTGGGCTGCAGTACACCAGTTTCACAAATACGGACTTCGGTACGGCGCTGCATCACCAAAAGGTCATTAATCTGATTGGCGGACTCCAACACAACAGGCGTAGCGTCCAGCCCTCTCAGCTGTTCATTATCAGGTTGGATACCTAGCGCTTGGTTCTACGTGTATCCCCTGCACACGGCTTGTTTTGGGCAGCAGACGCTATCAGCGAATCGGCCTGACAATAGACTGCGAACCCATTCGTTCCGTAGCGGGATCCTTGGGGGCAGGGGTTTCGCTGTTGGTTTCCACGCTGAGCGGGTACAGCGGATTGCGCATGGCAATCCCCTGCATCACGCCGATGATGGCGTCGAAGGGCACCGCCGGGCTGAGCAGGTAGCCCTGGATGTAGTCACAGCCATGCTTGAGCAACAGCTCGAACTGCGCCTGGGTTTCCACCCCTTCGGTGACCACCTGCAAGTGCAGGGTGTGGGCCATGCCAATAATCGCCTGGACAATTTCACTGTCTGCGGTGGATTTGGGGATGTCCTGGATAAACGAGCGATCGATCTTCAAGGTGTTGAGCGGCAAGCGCTTGAGGTAAGCCAGCGACGAATAGCCAGTGCCGAAGTCATCGATGGCCAGTGAAACACCCAGGGCGCGAATCTGCCGCAACAGGGCCAGGGTGCTGCTGATATTGCCCATCAACGCGTTTTCAGTGACTTCCAGTTCCAGGCGGTTGGTGCCGATGCCGGCGAAGCGCAGGGCGTCTTCGATTTCATCGGCCAGTTCGTCACGCGCCAGGTTCAACGCCGAGCAGTTCACCGCCATGATCAACTCGGTGTAGCCCCGGTCAGACAACAGGCTCAGGTCGTGACAGGCCTGGCGCAGTACCCAGTGGTCCAGTTCGGCGATCAACCCGTTGTTCTCGGCAATGCCGATAAAGCGGTCCGGGGCCAGCAGCCCGTGTTGGGGGTGTTGCCAGCGCACCAGGGCTTCCAGGCGCGTGACCTTGCCCAGCTTCATGTCGAATATCGGTTGATAAAACAGCACCAACTGGCTGCGCGTACGCAAGGCGGCGCGCAGTTCTTCTTCCAGTTGCAGCTCAAGAAAGGCACGGGTTTTAAGGTTGGAACTGAAGAAGTTCAGACAATTGCGCCCGGCATCCTTGGATTGGTACAGCGCCAGGTCGGCGGTTTTAAGCAGTTCTTCGCAGGTGTGGCCGTCTTCGGGAAACAGGCTGATGCCGATGCTGGTGGTCATCACCATGCGCCGGCCGGCCAGTTCGATGGGTTCTTTCATCTTCTGCATGATGCGCTGGGCCATGTTCCGGGCTTCGTCGCGGTGATGAATATTGACCAGGATGCAAAACTCATCGCCGCCAAAGCGTGCCACCACATCTTCATGGCTGCGTATCGAGCCCTTGATATGCCCGGCCAGCACCGTGAGCAACTGGTCGCCGGCATCATGGCCCAGGCTGTCATTGATACGCTTGAAGTGGTCGATATCGAGGAAGATCACCGCCATCATGCCCTGAGTGCGGGTTTTTTCCGCGACTTTCTCCGCGAAGATCTGATTGAAACCACGGCGGTTGAGCAGGCTGGTCAACGCGTCGAAATGGGCCACTTGTTGCAGCGAGGCGCGGGCCTGGTCGAGTTCGCTGAGCAGCGCGTTGACCCGGCGCAGGTCGCGCTCCTTGTGTTGCAGCTTCTTGTCGGCCAGGGCTGCGCTGACGCTGCTGCCGATCACCAGCAAGGTGATCATCGCGACTGAAAGGCCCAGTTGAATCGGGTTGTCATCGGCCCGCAACGACAGGTCCGTGCCGCTGGGCACCAGCATTTGCATGGCCGCCATGCCGGTGAAGTGCATGCTCAGGATCCCGGCACCCAGCACCAGGCTGGCGGCGTATTTGAGCAGTTGGTGAAACACGCCGGCCCCATTGCGCAGGTAACTGGACAGCAACAACGCCGCCAGGCTGGCGCCCATGGCAATCGCCACCGAGGCCAAAAACAGCCGTGTTTCGAAGTACACCTGGGCCTGGGAACGCATGGCCGACATGCCCACGTAGTGCATCAACGCGATACCCAGCCCCATCCACACTGAAGCCACCAGGTACTGATGAAAACGCAGGTGGGTATGACTGAGGGTCTGCATGGCGAGCAACGAAGCGATCAGAGCGATCAGCAGCGAGGCGAAGGTCAAGATCAATTCGTAGTGAATGGCAATGGGCGCTTGGAAGGCCAGCATGCTGATGAAATGGGTCGACCAGATGCCACCTGCCAGGCATCCCGCACCCAGCCAGCGCCAATGGCGGCGGGCGGTGGGGTTTTCGACATGGCCGACACGTTCGGCCATGTCCAGGGTACCGAAACCCGCCGCGCAGGCGACCAGGTACGCCAGCAACACCAGAAACGGGTTATGACTGCAATTGAGCAATAAGTGCCCGCTGTCGGGAAGGTCGGTAAAAAAATGCTGCCCCAGCCATTCCATAGCTTATCCCGTCACAGAGCCCTGTCACTGCCAGCGGCGATGACCTATGAGCTCGAGTATAGGAGTCTCTCGAGCTTTGCCATCAGTAATGGCGTTTTGATCTCAAATTATTTTGATATGCCTTCCATAGCGTTTGGTGCTAAGCGCTGATCGGCAGGTCGAGTTCGAAGTGTGGAGCCTCCAGCGGGGCCAGGCCAAATGCGGCACGGGCGGCGTCGCAATCGACATTTTGCACGCCCTGGCTCCAGGACGCCTCGAACTCGCGGCACACGCTGGAGCGTTGCTCATAAATTGAGCAGCTTGTGGCTTGTCCGACTTCACCTTCAAGGCTGGCGCACCGTGCCGGCTTGCGGTCGGTGCCGATCATCGCCACGCGGCTGGGGTTGATCTGCACCACCAGCTCATCGGGCACCGTGCCCCCGGACGAGGCGCACTCACCCCAAAAGAAAGACACGCGAAAGTGTGAACAGCAGGCACCGCAATTCAGACACGGACTGGCTTCGGACATGGGCGTCATCAATAAGAAAAGTAGGAGGAGGGTGCTGCGAAAGGCTCGCCATTCTATCCGTGCCATAGCCGTTGGGAAGAGGGGCACGCACTTATATTTTCGTGGGCAAAATCCCCGGTTGCCTGGGTGAAATCATGCCCTATCAGCTTTACGAATCATTACAGACAATCACCGCCAGCCTGACTATGTTGCAGTGACCTGAGCAGGATGCATCGGGCATCGCAGCTCTCATAACAATAAAAGAGACGGACCCATGCAGAACTCGACCCAAGCGGCGAATGCCTGGCGCATTCTGTTCCTGCTGTTCCTCGCCAACCTGTTCAATTTCTTTGACCGTACCATTCCCGCGATCATCATCGAGCCCATCCGCATGGAATGGCACTTGAGCGACTTCCAGCTCGGTATCATCGGCACCGCCTTTACCATCGTCTACGCCATTGCCGGGCTGCCGCTCGGGCGCCTGGCCGACACCGGTTCACGCAGCAAGTTGATGGGCTGGGGCTTGTTCGCCTGGAGCGGGCTGACGGCGGTCAATGGCATGGTCGGCAGTTTCTGGACCTTCCTGTTGGTGCGCATGGGCATTGGCATCGGCGAAGCCAGTTATGCACCGGCGGCCAATTCGCTGATTGGCGACCTGTTTCCCGCCCACCGCCGCGCCCGGGCCATGGGGATTTTCATGCTCGGCCTGCCGTTGGGCCTGTTGCTGGCGTTCTTCACCATCGGTGCGATGGTCAAGGCGTTCGACAGCTGGCGCGTGCCCTTCTTTATCGCGGCGGTGCCGGGGCTGATCCTGGCGGTGTTCATGTTCTACATAAAAGAACCCAAGCGGGGGGCAGCGGAAACCGTGCAAGTTTCCCAGGAGCGCGTCGACCGCCCCATCCGCCGCGTGCTGGCCGTGCCGACCTTTCTGTGGCTGGTGCTGGCCGGGCTGTGTTTTAACTTTGCCACCTATGCGTGCAACTCATTCCTGGTGCCGATGTTGCAACGCTATTTCCTCATGCCGTTGCAGGACGCGGCCGTCGCAACCGGCGTCATCGTCGGCCTGACCGGCCTGGTGGGCTTGACGCTGGGTGGGTGGATTGCCGACAAGATTCATCAACGGGTCGCCAATGGTCGATTGTTGTTTGCTGCGTTCAGCTTGATCATCTCCACGGTCACCACCGCCTGGGCATTGCACGCCGGGCGTGTTGAGATCGGGGTGTTTGTTGCGCTGTTCAGTGTGGGTTGGTTGTTTGCCTACAACTTCTACACCTGCGTGTATACCGCGATCCAGGACGTGGTCGAACCGCGTTTGCGCGCGACAGCGATGGCGCTGTTTTTTGCCGGGCTGTATTTGCTCGGCGGTGGCATGGGGCCGGTGGTGGTTGGGGCATTGTCCGATCACTTTGCTCATTCGGCGATGTATGCGGACGGGGCGCAGCAGATGACCGAGGCTTATAAAGCCGTGGGCTTGCATGACGCCATGTACCTGATTCCGGTGGCGCTGTTCTTGACCATGCTGTTTCTGTTCCAGGCCTCGCGCAGTTTTGTGCGCGATGCCAAGCGGATGAAGGAAGGGTTGAGTGCGGTTGAGGTGCCGGCGGCTGCGGCTACAGCTTGAGATCGAGGTGACCCTTTCGCAGGCAAGCCAGCTCCCACCTTTGACCGAGTTGACTGAACCTTGTGTGGTCAATTGTGGGAGCTGGGCTTGCCCGTGACGGCCGGATAGCCGACGCTGTTCTAACTGACGCGCCGCGATCTAAAAAATGTGGGAGCTGGCTTGCCTGCGATGACGACCGGATAGCTGACATCCATCTACCTGGCACCCCGCGATCAACCTGTGGGAGCGGGCTTGCTCGCGAAGGCGGCCTGACAGTCAACACAGTTGGATCGGGTACATATCCGTTATTTAGGTAACGGCCACTTAGGGTTCCGCCCTGACGGCGGCTCACTTTTGAACAGCGCAAAAGTAAGCAAAACGCTCTTGCCCCACCACTCGGCACCTCGCTTAGGCTCGGTGTGCCC
>NZ_MVOJ01000044.1:0-44635 GCF_002018845.1 Pseudomonas sp. MF6394 | reverse complement strand
TGATCAGCGGGCCGTTCGACTACAGCCTGCGCATGCGGTGCCGCGACATGGAGCATTATCGGGTGCTGACCGAGACCTGGTTGAACAATGATGAGTTGCACATTGATAAGTTGGTGGCGCATCCGGAGTTGGCGGTGGTCAAGAACACCGCGACTGAACTGGCCTGATCCAGCTGGTTTGTGTGTGGCTTGTGTGGGAGCTGGCTTGCCTGCGATGGCGGCCTGACAGCCGACACCTGCCTCCCTGATACCCCGCGGTCAAACTGTGGGAGCGGGCTTGCTCGCGAAGGCGGCCTGACGGTCAACACAGTTGGACCGGGTGCATATCCGTTATTTAGGTAACGGCCACTTAGGGTTCCGCCCTGACGGCGGCTCACTTTTGAACAGCGCAAAAGTAAGCAAAACGCTCTTGCCCCACCACTCGGCACCTCGCTTAGTCTCTGTGTGCCCGTAATCCGCCAGTGATTTGGGGGGCCGCCGCCACGCGCCATCCATGGCGCGGGGCGGCTAAACCGGCATCCCTGCCGGTTTACCCCCCAAATCACTGTCGAATTCCGGCCAGCGTGGTTTGACGGGGCGCCTGAGATCAAGATCACAAGCAGATCAAGAGCAAGATCAAGAGCGACTCGCTTCGCATCGTGGTTACCGTCTGCTGCTACAGCCCACCAAGTTGTGTAGGTACCCATGCTGCGATAGCGGTGCATCAGTCACCCCACCTCTGACTGCTCGACCGCCATCGCAGACAAGCCAGCTCCCACATTGACCGGGTTTGCAATTCTTTTGCCTGGCTTGGCCCCCACCAGCTTCGCCTGCCCATCTTTCTGCTTGCCCGTACGCGCTTCGCTGATCAACCCCGGGATCAACTTGCCTTCCGGCAAGTTCTTCCAGAAGCGGCTGGGCAAATGCCCTTCCATCACCTTGGGATTCAACCGTGCCGGGTTGAAGATGTGGCTGTAGTAGGTCAGCCACATGGCGCTGTGGGGGTCTTCGACATTCTGTGCCAGTTGCTGCCAGGCTTCGGGGCACTGGCGCTGATGAATCAGTTGTTCGCCGTCGTAATACACCCCGTCCAGGGGCGTGGCGATCATCCAGCGGTGGCGGCCCATGCGCCCGACAAAGTGCTCGCTGGCGCTCTTGAGAATGTCATGGGCCGGCTCATGCCAGGCCACGTACTCCGGCAGTTCCGGCCCGGCCCCGGCCGGCAGCGCGATGAAGCGCACAAACGCATGCAAGTGGTGAGCCTCTCGGCTAACTTGCTTGATGCGCCGCTGCAACTCGCTGCCAAGCTTGTCCCCCGCGAGCATGGCCGTGCGATCACCATGGCTGACCCGCCACAGCACTTCATACAACAGGCTCCAGCGTTGATCACCGTGATAACAGGCGGCGGACTCCAGTAATTGCAACAGCGCCTTGGGTATGCGCGCCTGAAACGGCCCCAACCCTGGCGGGATCGGTTCATCGGTGGCGAACAGGTCCGCCGCCTGCATCTGGCCCCAGCTGACCTGGCTGGGGTCGACCTGATGGCTGAGCAACCAGCGTGCCTGTTCGCGCCAGGTGCTGAACAGGTTGTCGCATTCCAGGCTGATCATCCCCACAGCCCCATCTGTTGCGGCTGCGGTCGATCACGCAGTTGTTCACGCAGCAACACGCTGGTGCTGTCGGCCTGTTGCGGGTGGTAGTCGCTGGTGATGAAAAACGGCTTGGCCTTGGCCAACACGCAGCGCATGCGCGCCAGGTCTTCGAAGCGGATCTTGCGTTCACGACGCAGGTCGACCAGGCGCTGGGTGGTGCGCAGGCCGATGCCGGGGATACGTGCGATCAGGGTCGGCTCGGCGCGGTTCAGGTCCAGGGGGAACACCTCACGATGCTCCAGGGCCCAGGCCAGCTTGGGGTCGATATCCAGTGCCAGGTCGCCGGGGCCGGCGAACAGCTCATTGGCGCGGAAACCGTAACTGCGCAGCAGGAAGTCCGCCTGGTACAAGCGGTGCTCACGCATCAGCGGCGGCGCAGCTAAAGGCACGCTTTTCGGGCTATTGGGGATGGGGCTGAACGCTGAGTAATACACGCGGCGCAACTTGAAATTGCCGTACAACGCCTCGGCACCGTGCAAGATGGTGCTGTCGTCGGTGTCGTCGGCGCCGACAATCATCTGCGTGCTTTGCCCGGCCGGGGCGAAACGTGGCGCGCGGGGTTCGTTGAGCACCGTCTGTTCGCCGGTGTAAATGGTCTGCATGGCCTGCTTGATCGAGCCAATCTGCTTCTCGGGCGCCAGGGTTTGCAGGCTGGCGTCGGTGGGCAGTTCGATGTTCACGCTGAGGCGATCGGCATAACGGCCAGCCTCGGCGATCAAGGCCGGGTCGGCATCGGGGATGGTCTTGAGGTGGATATAGCCGCGAAAGTCATGCTCTTCGCGCAGCAGTTTGGCGACTCGCACCAGTTGTTCCATGGTGTAGTCCGACGAACGGATGATGCCGGAACTGAGGAACAGCCCGCTGACGCAATTGCGCTTGTAGAAATCCAGGGTCAGGGTGACCACCTCCTCCGGGCTGAAGCGCGCACGGGGCACGTCGCTGGAGCGGCGGTTGACGCAGTATTGGCAGTCGTAGAGGCAGAAGTTGGTGAGCAACACCTTGAGCAACGACACGCAACGGCCATCGGGCGTGTAACTGTGGCAAATGCCCATGCCATCGGTGGAACCCAGCCCCGCCTTGCCCTCGGAACTGCGCTTGGGCGCGCCACTGCTGGCGCAGGACGCGTCGTACTTGGCGGCGTCGGCGAGGATGCTGAGTTTTTCGATCAACTGCATGGAGGGCTACCGATACTGGTTTTTTGTACAGTACCAATAGCCACACCTTGTCACAAGTGCCGTCTGTAGGAGCGAGCTTGCTTGCGAAGAAGGCAAGAGCGCCGCGTTCATCCAGATGAGGCGCGTTATCGTTGACGTTCTTCGCGAGCAAGCTCGCTCCTACAGGGGATCGGTCAGCTGGCAGTAGCCAGGAGCAGGTCCTGCACCGAACGTCCCTTGTCGCGGTTTCGATCGTGCTCATACAGCGACGCCGCAATCTCATCCGCCCGAATCGGCAGCACCGACAGCAAGGTATCGCTCAAGCCATGGCTGGCCTGGCTGAAGCCCTGGATATAGATGCCGGCCTTGCAGCGTTCGTCGGTGACGATGCGGTAGTCGCGGGCCACCTCAAAGTCGCCCATGTAGGCCTCCAGCGGCGCCAGCAGCTCACGGTGCATCTGGCGCTCGTAGCCGGTGGCCAGGATCACCGCGTCGTAATGGTTAAGGCTGGTTTCGCCAGTGGCGGTATTGCGCAGGGCCAGTTCGATGCCCAGCGGGCCAGGGGTGGCTTTCTCTACCACGGTGAGGGTACGGAACGCCTGGCGGGCGATGCCGGAGACTTTCTGGCGGTAGAAAATCCCGTAGATGCGCTCGATCAGGTCCAGGTCCACCACCGAGTAGTTGGTGTTCTGATATTCGGCGACCAAACGCTCACGCTCGGCACCGACTTGCTGGAATACCAGGTCCGTAAAGGCCGGCGAGAACACTTCGTTGACGAACGGGCTGTCGTCGGCCGGCTTGAGCGCCGAGCCGCGCAGGATCATGTCGACCTGCACCGACGGGAAGCTGTCATTGAGGTCGATAAAGGCTTCGGCCGCGCTCTGGCCACCGCCGATCACGGCGATGCGCATCGGCTTGCCGTCTACACACGGCTGGTTGGCCATGCGCTCCAGGTATTGGGAATGGTGGAACACCCGGCTGTCGCCCTTGAGCGCCTTGAAGGCGTCGGGGACGCGCGGCGTGCCACCGGCGCTGACCACCACCGAACGAGTGGTGCGCACATGCTGCTCGCCGTGGGCATCGCGGGAGATCACGCGCAAGGCCTCGACCTGCTGCTGATGCAGGATCGGCTCGATGGCCAGCACTTCTTCACCGTAGTTGGCCTGGGCCTGGAACTGCCCCGCCACCCAGCGCAGGTAGTCGTTGTACTCCATGCGGCAGGGGTAGAAGGTGCCCAGGTTGATGAAGTCCACCAGGCGGTCGTGGGTCTTGAGGTAGTTGACGAAGGAATACGGGCTGGTGGGGTTGCGCAGGGTCACCAGGTCCTTGAGGAAGGAAATCTGCAGTTCGCTCTGGGTGACCAGGGTATTGCCGTGCCAGCGGTAGTCGGCTTGTTTGTCGAGAAACAGCACGTCCAGCTTGCCCTGGGCCTTTTCACGCTCCTGCAGGGCGATGGCCAGCGCCAGGTTCGAAGGGCCGAAACCGATCCCGATCAGGTCATGAACCGCGGGCGAAGCAATTGCCTGTGTCATTCCAGTGTCCTCTGGATAAGCCCCTTGGCGATGGGGCGGGAATACCTTCATGGCCTGAACAACAGGCCGTGTGTTGATAGGAAACGAGGACAGTGAAATAAAATTTAACTAACTGGCGATCAGTGCGCTTCCCACTCACGCATACGCACCCGGCAGTGCTTCATCGCGTTGACGATGTGTTTTTCCACCAGGCTGCGGGAAATGCCCAGGCGTTCGGCGATTTGCAGGTGGGACAGGCCTTCGAGTTTGCGCAACAGGAAACTGTCGCGACAGGCCGCCGGCAACTCGGCCAGGGCGCGTTCGAGCATCTCCAGGCGCTGGCCCTGGTCGTGGCTGGCGTGGGGTGAACAGGCGGCGAAGCGTTCTTCGCTGTCCAGCACCTCCAGGGGCTCGGCCTGGCGCAAGGCGTTGCGCCGATGGCCGTCGATCACCAGGTTCAAGGCGGTGCGGTACAGGAAGGCGCGGGGTTGTTCGATCGGGTTGTCGCTTACACGCTCCAGCACCCGCACATAAGCGTCATGCACCACATCTTCGGCCACCTGACGGTTGCCCAGCTTGGCGTTGAGGAAACACACCAGCTCGCGATAGTAGTTTTCCACCATGACTCCTGACCCCACGGCCTTAATACCAACGACGCCCACCCTGTAGGAGCGAGCTTGCTCGCGAAAAACCCAAGAGCACATCCCCTTACCTGAATGCACCCGCAACCAATGGCGGTTTTGCCATCACCGATGATGGCAGTTTGAGCGTGTGCAATTTATAGTAATTCTCATCTACTTTTAAAGAACTCTCTCGTCAGCGGTTGAATTTTTTCTCCCACTGAGCTGTAACTACTTATGTAACAGCCTAAATTCCCGGGCATTTTCCTCGTTTACCTGTCAGCTCTGCGCGACTGCGCCCCGAACTTTCCTGGCTGGAAGCTACCGATGAAACGCCCTCGACCTGCCCGACGCGCCCTGCTTGTGGTGGCGTGCCTGATTCCCATCGTTGCGTTTGCCACCTGGCAGGGCTTGACGCCGGGCCGCGACGCCCTGGCCACCGTCACCGTGACCCGCGCCGACATCGAAAACAGCGTCACCGCCCTGGGCACCCTGCAACCGCGACGCTATGTGGACGTCGGCGCCCAGGCCTCCGGACAGATCCGCAAGATCCACGTCGAGGCCGGCGACCAGGTCCAAGAGGGCCAGTTGCTGGTGGAGATCGACCCCGCCACGCAAAAAGCCAAGCTCGACGCCAGCCGCTATGCCATCGAAAACCTGCAGGCCCAGTTGCAGGAGCAGAAAGCCCAGCATCAACTCGCCCGCCAGAAGTACCAGCGCCAGCAGCGCCTGAGTGCCGGCAACGCCACCCGCGAAGAAGACGTGCAGACCGCCAAGGCTGAACTCAACGCGACCCAGGCACGGGTCGAGATGTTCCAGGCACAGATCCGCCAGGCCCAGGCCAGCCTGCGCAGCGATGAGGCCGAGTTGGGCTACACACGCATCTACGCGCCGATGACCGGCACCGTGGTGGCCGTGGACGCACGCGTCGGCCAGACCCTCAACGCGCAACAGCAAACCCCGCTGATCCTGCGCATCGCCAAGCTGTCGCCCATGACGGTGTGGGCGGAAGTTTCCGAAGCCGACATCGGCCATGTCAAACCCGGCATGAGCGCGTATTTCACCACCCTGAGCGGTGGCAGCCGGCGCTGGACCAGCACCGTGCGCCAGATCCTGCCGATCCCGCCCAAGCCCTTGAACGAAACCCAGAGCAACGGCAGCCCGAGCAGTACCAGCAAGAGCGGCACTGGCCGAGTGGTGCTGTACACGGTGCTGCTCGACGTAGACAACGCCGACAACGCGCTGATGGCCGAGATGACCACCCAGGTCTTTTTCGTCGCAAGCCAGGTTAAAGATGCCCTCACCGTACCGGTCGCAGCCTTGCAAGGCGTGCCTGGCTCCGCAGCGCAAATCGCCCGGGTGGTGGCCAAAAACGGTGCCATCGAAGACCGCGAAGTGCGCCTGGGCATCAGCGACCGCCTGCGCGTCGAAGTACTCGGCGGGCTGAACGAGGGCGACCACCTGTTGATCGGCCCGGCTGACAGCCATGGGGGCTGAATTGACCACGCCGCTGATTGAACTCAAAGGCCTGCGCAAATCCTACGGCGGCGGCGACAGCCCGCAGGTCGATGTGTTGCGTGGCATTGACCTGTCGATCCATGCCGGCGAGTTCGTCGCCATTGTCGGCGCGTCGGGCTCGGGTAAATCGACGCTGATGAACATCCTCGGCTGCCTCGACCGCCCCACCGAGGGCGACTACCTGTTCGCCGGGGAAAACGTCGCCCACCTGGGCAGCGACGAACTGGCCTGGCTGCGCCGTGAAGCCTTCGGTTTTGTGTTCCAGGGCTACCATTTGATTCCCTCAGGCTCCGCCCAGGAAAACGTCGAGATGCCGGCGATCTATGCCGGCATCAGCGCCACCGAGCGTCATGCCCGCGCACGCGCCCTGCTCACCCGCCTGGGCCTGGCCGAACGCACCGGCAATCGGCCGCACCAGTTGTCCGGTGGGCAACAGCAACGGGTGTCCATCGCCCGCGCCCTGATGAACGGCGGCCATATCATCCTCGCCGATGAACCCACCGGCGCCCTCGACAGCCACAGCGGCGCGGAGGTCATGGCCTTGCTCGACGAACTGGCGAGCCAGGGCCATGTGGTCATCCTGATTACCCACGACCGTGAAGTGGCGGCGCGGGCCAACCGCATCATCGAGATTCGCGACGGCCAGATCATCAGCGATTCGGCTGACACCCGCGCGGCCATACCCAGCCTGGCGGCCGGCGCCTTGCACGCCGTGGACCTGCGCCAACGCCTGGCCGACGGCGCCGAGCACAACGGTGCCTGGAAAGCCGAATTGCTGGACGCGGTGCAAGCCGCCTGGCGGGTGATGTGGATCAACCGTTTTCGCACGGCGCTGACGCTGCTGGGCATCATCATCGGCGTCGCGTCGGTGGTGGTGATGCTGGCGGTGGGCGAAGGCAGCAAGCGCCAGGTCATGGCGCAGATGGGCGCGTTCGGTTCCAATATCATCTACCTCAGCGGTTCTTCGCCCAACCCGCGTACGCCGCTGGGGATTGTGTCCCTCAACGACGTCGCCGCCCTGGCGACGCTGCCTCAGGTCAAGCGCATCATGCCCGTCAACGGCACCGACGCGGGTGTGCGCTTCGGCAACGTCGACTATATGGCTTACGTGGGGGGCAACGACACCAACTTCCCGGAGATCTTCAACTGGCCGGTGGTCGAGGGCAGCTATTTCACCGAGGCCGACGAACGCGCCGCCGCCACAGTCGCCGTGATTGGCGCACGCATCCGCCAAAAGTTGTTCAAGGACGTGGCCAACCCCATCGGCCAGTACATCCTGATCGAGAACGTGCCCTTCCAGGTGGTCGGCGTACTGGCGGAAAAAGGCTCAAGCTCCGGCAACAAGGACAGTGACGACCGTGTCGCCATTCCCTACAGCGCCGCCAGTGTCCGCCTGTTCGGCAGCTACAACCCCGAATACGTGGCGATTGCCACCACCGATGCGCGCAAGGTGCATGAAGCCGAACGCGCCATCGACCAATTGATGTTGAAGTTGCACAACGGCAAGCGCGACTACGAGTTGACCAACAATGCCGCGATGATCCAGGCCGAAGCGCGTACCCAGAACACCCTGTCGCTGATGCTCGGCTCGATTGCCGCGATTTCGCTGTTGGTGGGCGGCATCGGCGTGATGAATATCATGTTGATGACCGTGCGCGAACGCACCCGTGAAATCGGCATCCGCATGGCCACCGGGGCACGCCAGCGCGACATCCTGCGCCAGTTCCTCACCGAAGCGGTGATGCTTTCGGTGGTCGGTGGCCTGTTCGGTATTGCCCTGGCCTTGCTGGTGGGCGGCGTGCTGGTACTGGCTGAAGTGGCGGTGCAGTTTTCCCTGGTGGCGGTGCTCGGTGCGTTTGGCTGTGCGCTGGTCACCGGCGTCGTATTCGGCTTTATGCCGGCCCGTAAAGCTGCCCGGCTCGATCCGGTTAAGGCGTTGACCAGTGAATAAACGATCCATCACCCCGCCGTTGTCAGCGCTCAGCCTGTGCCTGTTGCTCACGGCCTGTGGCGCTAACCCACCCGCCATCGATAGCGGCATCGCTGCGCCCGCCGCCTGGCACTATGCCGAACGTGAGGCAAACCAGGCCACCAACCAACGCTGGTGGACGCAGTTTGGCAGCCCGGCGTTGAACCGCCTGATCGACCAGGCCCGCCGTGACAGCTTCGACGTAGCGGCCGCCATGGCGCGTGTCCGCCAGGCCCAGGCCACGGCGGTGATCGCCGGTGCACCGTTGTTGCCGGAGCTGAAGTTCAACCTCGGCGCCAGCCGTCAACGGCTGTTGCGCGGCAGCGGCAACTCGGAGCTGGACGCCACCGAGAGCAACAGGACCGTCACCAACTATGATGCCAACCTCACGGCCAGCTACGAAATCGACTTCTGGGGTGGCCGCGCCGCTGCCCGCGACAGCGCCGTGCACAGCCTGCAGGCCAGTGAGTTCGATCAGGCCAACGTGGAGCTGACCCTACTCAGCAACGTCGCCGACCGCTACGCGCAAACCCTGGCCGCCCGCCAGCGCTTGCAGATTGCCGAGCTCAACCTGGCGAATGCGCGCAATGTACTGAACCTGGTGCAGACCCGCTTTGATGCCGGTTCCGCCACGGCCCTGGAACTGGCGCAACAGAAAAGCCTGGTGGCCGGTCAGCAACGGCAACTGCCACTGATCGAGCAATCGGCGGAAGAATCGCAGATCACCCTCGCCGCCTTGCTCGGCCAGCCCGTGCAGGCTCTGGAGTTGGGCACAGAACCCTTCCAGGCACTGAGCTGGCCGAGCATCGGGCCCGGTGTGCCCAGCCAGTTATTGAGCCGGCGCCCCGACCCCGCCCAGGCCGAGGCCCAGTTGGCGGCGGCCAGTGCCGACGTCGCGGTGGCCCGTGCGGCCATGCTGCCGACGGTGACGTTGGGCGCAACGCTCGGCTCGGGCGCGTCCAAGGCCGAAGAGATCCTGCGCAGTCCCTTCTACACCCTGACCTCAGGCCTGATGGCGCCGATCTTCAACAATGGCCGGCTGAGCGCCGAGCGCGACAAGGCTCGGGCACGCCAGGATGAACTGCTGCAAACCTACCGCGGGGCGATCATCAACGGTTTTGCCGATGTAGAAAAAGCCCTCAGCAGCATCACCCGCCTGGACCAGCAACGCCAGTGGCAAACCGAGGAACTGCAACAGGCGCAGACCGCCTTCCAGATTGCCCAAAGCCGCTATGAGGCCGGCGCCGAAGACCTGCTCACGGTACTGGAAACCCAACGCACCCTGTACGACGCCCAGGACCAGAACGTGCTGCTGCGCCTGTCGCGCCTGCAAGCCAGCATCGCCCTGTACAAGGCGTTAGGCGGTGGCTGGAACACCGGTATCTGATAAACGAAACTCATATTTCATACATGAGTTGTTTCTTCACCTTACATTTTCCACCCCAAGGTCCTTGGTAAAAAAGCCGTTATCACACGGATGCCCGGGACCTCATGATGAAACCCAGCGTTGTTGTAAAAGGCCTGGCCTGCGTTGGCGGCTGGCTGATCACACACCTGGCGCTGGCCGAGCCCTTGATCGCGCCCACCGCGATCGACTGGCTGCTGGACTGCCCCCTCACTGCAACCACGCGCCTGGACCCGGAAGTGGTTGGCCGCACCCAATGCGGCCTGGTCAGCGTGCCCCGCGACCATGCCGCACCCCAGCGCGGCCGCATACGCCTGAGCGTGACACGGGTAGGCGCACGGCAGCCGCTCAACCGTGAAGGTGTGGTGTTCATCCAGGCCGGCGACCCCCAACAGGCCAAAGGCGCACCGTTCGTCCTTCACCTGGCCAGTCGCTGGGAGTCGCTTGCCACCCACGCCTATCGCACCCTGGTCGACCGTTATGACGTAATCGAGCTGAGCACCCGCGACCTGCGCCAAGGCAACGGCGTGGAACAGGCCGCGCAAGATATGGAATTCGTGCGTGGGCAACTGGGCGAGGCGCGCCTTAACTACCTGGGCAACGCCGCGGCCACCCGCCTGGGCAGCCGCTACGGCACGTTGTTTCCCGAACGCGTCGGGCGCATGGTGCTGATCAATACCGAGCCTGGCGAACCACTTGCCACCGGTGTGGAACAGCTCTTGCTCAAGGAATCGCCACGCGCAGGCGCTGACGGCTGTGTGAGCCGCTGGCTGGGGGATTTTCTGGCCTATGGCAAACAGCCGCCTTCGTCCGCACGCTGCGTGGACTTGGGCGCCTGGGAATAACCTGCGCATTTACGACCCCTATTCACCGAAAACGACCCCTTGCGTTGACGCACCTGCCCAATCGTTATTAAGTGCTATTTATCCGCATTAATACGATAAATCACCGCCATGCTGAGTCGACCGCTACGCCGCAAACGCCAGAAGCTGTCCGATGTGATTGTCGAGTCAGTCAAGCGCTCGATCGTCACCGACGCCTTGAAGCCCGGCGACCGCCTGCCCACCGAACGCGAGCTGATGGAAAGTTTCCAGTGCTCCAAGGGCTCGGCGCGCGAAGCGCTCAAGGCGCTGGAGGTCGAAGGCTTGGTGAGCACGCGCACCGGCCCCAGCGGCGGGGCTTACTTGAACCAGGCCGGCACTGAACCGGCCAGCCGCGCCTTGCGCAATTACCTGCACTTCCAGCACCTGGACGGCGAGCAGGTCTACCAACTGCGCAAAGTCATCGAAGTGGAACTGGCCGTGTCGGTGCTGGGGCGTTTGAGCGAAGACGATTACATCGCCCTGCAAGCCAACGTGGATTTTTGCAGCGCCCCCGAAGACAGCGAAGCCGGCCAGCGCGAGCAGCGCCTGGCAGAACTGGAGTTCCACAACCTGCTGGCCCGGGCCTGCCCCAACCCGCTGCTGAGCTTCATGGCGCAGTTTCTCAATGACTTGCTGCGCGACCTGGTGGTGCTGAAAAAAGCCTACAAGCCCAAGCGCAAGCAATTCGACGCGGCCAACCTGGACTATCACAAGCAACTGCTGATCGCCTTTCGCGCCGGGGATGAAAGCGCGGTGCGCAGCTTGATGCATGAACACATGTGCGATGCCGAACACCATATGACCGCGCTGGAAGGCCAAGTAAGCCCGCACTTCCTACTGGAGTTTGATCACCGTTAGGAACAACACCCGATCAATGTGGGAGCTGGCTTGCCTGCGATGGCATCGGCTCGGTCCCCCTGTAACACCGAGGCGCCCGCATCGCAGGCAAGCCAGCTCCCACATTTGGCCGTGTCCATCTGTTGAACCGAGTTACCCAATAACAAGCCTGCCCACAGGCCCTTGCTCCACCGTATCGCCCTTGCCGCTCCTGCCAATAACTAAACCAGGGAGTCACCCCATGCAGCGTCGTACGTTATTGAAAGCCAGCCTCACCGCAGCCGCCGCCCTCAGCCTTCCGCTGAGCGTGCGTTCGGCATTCGCCGCCGAGCCTTTTACCTTTTACGGCCTCAAGTCCATGTCTGGCGCCTTTGCCAGCTATGGCAAATTTGCCGACATGGGTTCGCGCCTGGCGGTGCAGCAACACCCGCAATTACTCGGCCGCCCGCTGAACTACAAAGTCATCGACACCGAAGGCAACGCCGGCAAGGCAGTGCGCAAGGTGCAAGAGGCCATCGCGCAGGACGGCGCACGGTTCTTCCAGGGCTGCACGCTGTCGTCTTCCGCCCTGGCAGTGGCCAAGGAAGTGGACAAGGCCAGCGGTGTGTTCATGACCCCGGTGGGCGCCGATGAAGTCACAGGCAAGGACTGCAACAAGGCGACCTTCCGCTGGTCGGTGCCCACCTACGGCGCAATCCGCGAAACCATGGTGCCGCTGATCAAGCTGCTGCCGGACGCCAAGCGCTGGTACACCATCACCCCGCAATACGTGTTCGGCGAAGCCTTGCTCGAAGGCGCCAAGAACGTGCTCAAGGAGCACGGCCTGGAACACGTGGGCAACAGCTACCACTCGCTGCAGGAACAGGAATTTTCCGGTTACCTGACCAACGCCATTTCTACCAAGCCCGATGTGCTGGTGCTGCTCAACTTTGGCAGCCAGTCGTCCAACACCTTGCGCCAGGCCGTTAACTTCGGCATCAAGGAGCGCATGAAGGTGCTGCTGGTGTGGTCTGCCGGCCTGGATCAGTTCCAGGAACTGGGCAGCGATGTGCTCGAGGGCGTTTACCTCGGCGCGCAGTACTGGCACCAGGTCGACACCCCGCTCAACCGCGAACTGGTCAAGCTGACCCAGGCCACCTACGGCATCAACCCCACCTACCCGCTGGCCGCCGATTACATCAGCACCAAAGTCATGCTCGACACCATCATCGCCACCGGCAGCTTCGACGGCCCGACCGTGGCCAAGGCCATGCAGGGCTTGAGCTACGAAGGCCCGACCGGCAAGGAGTCCATCCGCGCCGGCGACCACCAGGTGATCAAGGATTACTACCTGCTGATCGGCAAGGCCAGCGGCGACATGGCCGACAAGGACGACCTGGCCAAAGTGCTCAGCGCTGGCCAGTCGTTCCCTGCGGTCGAGGCGACGGGCTGCACGCTCGGCTGACCGCTTAATTTTTTGTCGCGCAGGGCCGTGCAAGCGGCCGTCTGCGGAGGGTGCCTGCATGCTTAATCTGTACCTGTTCCAGATTCTCAACGGCCTCGGGTTGGGGATGATCTACTTCCTGATCGCGGTGGGGCTGACGATCATTTTCGGCCTGCTCAACTTCGTCAACTTCGCCCACGGCGCGTTCTTCCTGCTCGGCGCCTACATCTGCTACACCGCGGTGAGCCTCACCGGCAACTTCTGGCTGGCGCTGCTGATCGCGCCGCTGGTGGTGGCTGCGCTGGCCTGGGTGATCGAGAGGCTGCTGATCCAGCGCATCTACCACTTGCCGCACATGTTCCAGATTCTGGTGACCTTGGGGATCGCCCTGATCATCCAGGAAGCCAGCGTGATGATCTGGGGGCCGGTGGGCAAAAGCGTCGCCGTACCGGAGTTGCTGCGCGGCGTGCTGGTGGTGGGTGATTTCGTCTACCCCTACTACCGCCTGTTCCTCATCGTGTTTTCCGCGCTGGTGGGCCTGGGCCTGTGGCTGCTGCTGGAGCGCACGCGCTTCGGTGCCCTGGTGCGCGCCGGCAGTGAAAGCACCGAAACCGTGTCGCTGCTGGGCACCAATATTTTCCGCCTGTTCTCCATGACCTTCGCCCTCGGCGTCGCTCTGGCCGGTGTCGCCGGGGTGTTGTTCGCGCCCTTGCGCGGCGCCCAGCCCTTCGTCGGCCCGGAGATTCTGGGCATCGCCTTCGTGGTGGTGGTGATCGGCGGCATGGGCTCGTTCAGCGGTGCGCTGGTCGGCGGTTTGCTGGTGGGCGTGGTGCAAAGCCTGATGACCACACTCTGGCCCCAGGGTGCGAGCCTGATGATCTACGGCGCCATGGCCGTGGTGATTCTGGTACGCCCTTACGGCCTGTTCGGGAGAGCCTGACATGAGCGAGAAAAACCCCCTGCCGTTCGCCAAGACCCAATCCAGAGCCATGTTGCTGTGGGTGCTGGCCGTGCTGATCGGCCTGCCGTTGGTGTTGCCCTCGGCGACCCTGGCCACCGAGATCCTGATCTTTGCCATGGCCGCCCTGGCCTGCAACCTGCTGCTGGGCTACACCGGGCTGCTGTCCTTCGGCCAAGGCATCTTCTTTGGTGCCGGTGCTTATTGTGCGGCGCTGTTGATGATCCACCTGCAAATGGGCCTGTTCATGGCGTTGCTGGGCGCAGCGCTGGCCGGTGGCGTGCTGGCCTTGCTGGTGGGCGCCCTGGCGATTCGCCGCACGGGCATTTACTTCGTGATGCTCACGTTAGCGTTCAGCCAGATGGCTTACTTTGTCGCCTACACCTTGAGCGACTGGACCGGCGGCGACAACGGCCTGCTCAGCGTGCCGCGCCCGGAAATCCGGGTGGGTGACACCGTGCTGCTGTCCCTGGCCGATGCCCGCGCGTTCTATGGTTTTGTCGCGGTGCTGTTCCTGCTGATCTTCATCGGCGCACGTCGGGTGATCGCCTCACCGTTTGGCAGCACGCTGATGGCGATCCGCGAGAATGAAACCCGCGCCTCGGCCATCGGCTACGACACGCGGCACTTCAAGATCCTGGTGTTCGTGCTGTCCGGCGCGGTCACCGGGATTGCCGGGGCGCTGTACGCCATGCTGCTGCACTTTGTGCCGCTGTCCAATATCGACCTGGCGATGTCCGAGAACATCCTGATCATGACCATCGTCGGCGGCACCGGCTCGCTGTTCGGCTCACTGCTGGGCGCCGGCTCCATCGTGCTGCTGGGCGACTTTCTCTCCGACCTGTGGCCGCGTTGGCTGATGCTGCTGGGGGTGATCCTGATCCTGGTGGTGATCTTCATGCGCGGCGGGTTGTGGGGCGGCCTCGCGTCGCTGTTCGAGAAGGTGCGCGGCACGCGCAAACCCGTGGTCGTCGCCAAGGAGGACGGGCTATGAGTATCTTGCTGGAAACCCAAAACCTGGAGCTGGCCTACGGCGCGTTCCATGCGGTCAATGGCGTCAACCTCAAGGTTGAAGCCGGCACCATCCACACCATCATCGGCCCCAACGGCGCCGGCAAGACCAGCCTGTTCCATTGCCTCACCGGTGAACGCCAGGCCACCGCCGGGGCGATCCATTTCGACGGCAAGAACCTGATGCGCAAGCCCGCCCACGGCCGCGTCGGCCTGGGCATGGCGCGTTCGTTCCAGCTCACCAGCCTGTTCCAGAACCTCAGCGTGCGCGAGAACCTGCGCCTGGCCGCCCAAGGCCGCGACGGCGTGCGCGCCTTGAATTTCTGGCGTCGGGTCGACAGCAAGCGCGAGCATCTGGAGATGGCCGACCAGGTGCTGGAGCGCCTGCAACTCACGGCCCGCGCCGACACCCTGGCCGGTGAGTTGTCCCACGGCCAGCAACGGGTGCTGGAGGTGGGCATGTCGATCTGCTCCAAACCCAAACTGTTGATGCTCGACGAGCCCACCTCGGGCATGGGCATCGACGATATCCCGATCATGACCCAACTGATCAGCGACCTTGGCCGCGACCATACGGTGCTGTTGATCGAACACAACATGAGCATCGTCATGTCCATCAGCCAACGCATCACGGTGATGAGCCACGGGCAGATCCTGGTGGAAGGCACGCCGGAATTCGTGCGTGCCGATGAACGTGTGCGCACTGCCTATCTTGGGGAGGCTGCCTGATGCTGATCGTCGAGAATATCCATTCCTACTACGACAAAAGCCATGTGCTGGAGGGCGTCTCGCTGAGCGTCAACCCCGGCGAACTGGTGACCCTGCTGGGCCGTAACGGCGCCGGCAAGACCACCACCCTGCGCAGCATCCTCGGCATCATCTGCCCGCGCCAGGGCCAGATCCACTTCAACGGCCAGGCGCTGGTGGGGCAAAAGATCTTTGAAATTGCGCGCCAGGGCTTGGCGCTGGTGCCGGAAAACCGCGGGATTTTCCGCCTGCTGACGGTGGAGGAAAACCTGCGCATCGCCGCCCGCAAGCACAGCCGCTGGCAACTGGAAGACGTGTACGCCATGTTCCCGCGCCTCAAGGAGCGGCGCAAAAACGCCGGCCACGCGTTGTCCGGCGGCGAACAGCAGATGCTCGCCATCGCCCGCGCCCTGCTTAACGACCCCAAGCTGCTGATCCTCGACGAACCCACTGAAGGCCTGGCCCCGGTGATCGTCGACGAGCTGGTGAAGATCCTGCGCAAGGTCAAGGACGAGGGCCTGCCGGTATTGCTGGTGGAACAGAACCTGATGGTCTGCGACAAGCTCGCCGACCGCCATTACGTGCTCGAACAGGGCCGCGTGGTGTACGAGGGCAGCGCCGCTGACTTCCGCGCCGACCCGAGCATCAAAAACCGTTACCTGGCCTTGAGTGCCTGAGTGGAGATTCCTGATGAACAGTCTTGCGCAACCGCTCCAGAGCAATGCCCCACTGATCAACCGCGACCGCTTGTGGCAGTCGCTGATGGACCTGGCCCAGCTCGGCGCCACGGCCAAGGGCGGCGTGTGTCGCCTGGCCCTCACCGACCTGGACCGCCAGGCCCGCGACCTGTTTGTGCAGTGGTGCGAAGCCGCCGGGTGCAGCGTCAGTGTGGATGCCATCGGCAATATTTTCGCGCGGCGCCCTGGCCGCAACCCTGCCCTGCCCCCGGTGATGACCGGCAGCCATATCGACACCCAGCCCACCGGCGGCAAGTTCGACGGCTGCTACGGGGTGATGGCCGGGCTGGAAGTGATCCGTACACTGAATGACCTGCAGATCGAAACCCAGGCACCGATCGAAGTGGTGGTGTGGACCAACGAAGAAGGCTCACGCTTCCCGCCGTGCATGATGGGCTCCGGGGTATTTGCCGGGAAGTTCGACTTGCAGGACACCCTCGACAAGCGCGACGACCAGGGCCTGTCGGTGGGCGCCGAATTGCAGCGCATCGGCTATGCCGGTGCCCGTGCGGTGCTGGGCCACCCAGTGGGGGCGTATTTCGAAGCGCATATCGAGCAAGGCCCGGTGCTGGAAGACCAGGCGATTACCCTGGGCGTGGTGATGGGCTGCCTGGGCCAGAAGTGGTTCGACCTGACCCTCACTGGCGTAGAGGCGCATGCAGGCCCTACGCCCATGCACCTGCGCAAGGACGCCCTGGTGGGCGCTGCCGAGGTGGTCAGTGCGGTCAACCGAATCGCCCATCAGCATCAGCCTCACGCCTGCGGCACCGTTGGCTGCCTGAACCTGCACCCTGGCTCGCGCAACGTGATCCCCGGCCAAGTAAACATGACCATCGACCTGCGCCACCTGCACGCCGACAAGCTGCAAGCCATGGTCGATGAAGTGCGCGCAGTGATCGAAGACTCGGCCGCCCGCCACGGCTTGACGTTTGAACTGACGCCCACCGCCGACTTCCCGCCGCTGGACTTCCACCCGGCCTGTGTCAATGCCGTGCGCGAGGCTGCCCAGGCATTGGGCTTGAGCCATATGGACATCGTCAGCGGCGCCGGGCATGACGCGATTTTCGTCGCTGAACTGGGCCCGGCCGGGATGATCTTTGTGCCGTGCGAAGGCGGTATCAGCCATAACGAAATCGAAAACGCCGCGCCGGATGACCTGGCGGCGGGTTGCGCGGTGTTGCTGCGCGCCATGGTGAATGCGGCCCAGGGGGATCTGGCATGAGTGAGATTGGCCAACTGACAGCGGTGCAGCTGTTGCAGCATTTTCGCGACAAAAGCTTGTCCCCCGTAGAGGTCACTGAAGATGCGCTGCTACGCATCGAGCGCTATAACCCGGTGGTGAATGCCTACTGCCATGTCGACCCGCAAGGCGCTCTCGACGCTGCGCGGGCGTCGGAACAACGCTGGCTCAAGGGCGAACCTTGCGGTGCGCTGGATGGCGTGCCGGCGTCGATCAAAGACCTGCCGCTGACGGTCGGCATGCCCACGCGCAAAGGCTCACGCACCTCATCCGCCGAGGGCCCATGGGACGTGGACGCGCCCTTCTCGGCCTTCATGCGCAAGGCCGGCGCGGTGCTGCTGGGCAAGACCACCACCCCGGAATTCGGCTGGAAAGGCGTGACCGACAACCCGCTGTACGGCATCACCCGCAACCCGTGGGACACGCGCACTACCGCCGGTGGTTCCTCCGGAGGTGCCGGTGCGGCAGCGGCGTTGAACCTGGGCGTGCTGCACCAGGGCAGCGACGCCGGCGGTTCGATCCGCATTCCCTGTGCGTTTACCGGCACCTTCGGGATCAAGCCGACCTTCGGCTATGTGCCGCAATGGCCGGCCAGTTCCATGACGATACTGTCGCACCTGGGGCCGATGACGCGCACCGTGGAAGACAGCGTGCTGATGCTGCAAGCCGTGGCCCAGCCAGATGCGCGGGACGGCCTGATCGGCGCGCCGCGAACCACGCCCTGGCTCGTTCCTGGAGCGGACTTGAAGGGATTGCGTGTCGCCTACAGCCCCACGTTCGGCTATGCGAAGGTCGACCCACAGGTCGCCCTGGTGGTGGATCAGGCGGTGCAGGGCCTGGTGCAACTGGGCGCCCATGTCGAACAAATCGACCCTGGCTTCAGCGACCCACTGGAGGTGTTCAGTACCCTATGGGCTGCCGGCGCAGCACGCCTGACCGGCACAATGAGCGAGGCGCAAAAGCAACAGCTCGACCCCGGGTTGCTGCGTATTGCACAGCGGGGCGAACGCTTGAGCCTGAATGATTTCAACACGGCCCTGGAAGCCCGAGCGGCGCTGGTGGCACGGATGGCCGCGTTCCATGAGCATTACGATGTGCTGGTGTCGCCGATGATGCCGATCACCGCATTCGAAGCCGGACACAACGTACCGCCGGGCTCAGGGATGACTGAGTGGATGCAATGGACGCCGTTCACCTACCCCTTCAACCTCACCCAACAACCGGCGGCGTCAGTGCCGTGCGGGTTGGCAGCGAATGGCCTACCGGTGGGCTTGCACGTGGTGGGCGCGCGGTTTGCCGATGAGCAGGTGTTAAGGGTGTGTCACGCGTATGCAAAGGCATTCCCCACAGAACACTTGCACACACCGAGAAGCCCGACCTGATATACCCACAACTGTGGGAGCTGGCTTGCCTGCGATAGCACAGGTTCAGTCAGCACATTGGCCTCTGAAACACCGCCGTCGCAGCGTCTACACAATTTTGTAGGTTGTAGCAGCCAACGGTAACCACGATGCGAGGCGAGCCGCTCTTGATCTGCTTTTGATCTTGATCTCAAGCGCCCCGTCAAACCACGCTGGCCGGAATTCGACAGGGATTTGGGGGGTAAACCGGCAGGGATGCCGGTTTAGCCGCCCCGCGCCATGGATGGCGCGTGGCGGCGGCCCCCCAAATCACTGGCGGATTACGGGCACACCGAGCCCAAGCGAGGTGCCGAGTGGTGGGGCAAGAGCGTTTTGCTTACTTTTGCGCTGTTCAAAAGTGAGCCGCCGTCAGGGCGGAACCCTAAGTAGCCGTTACCGCAGCAATGCATATGTACACCATCCAACTGTGTTGACTGCCAGGCCGCCTTCGCGAGCAAGCCCGCTCCCACAGTTTGATTGCAGGGTGTCAGGTAGAGAAGCGTCGGCTGACAGGCCGCCATCGCAGGCAAGCCAGCTCCCACAGGTTTGACCGCATTCCTTTACACTGTCCCCCATTCATCACCCGGGGCGCTTATGGACATCGAACTGGCACGCACCTTCCTCGAAATCACCCGCTGCGGCAGCCTGGCCGCAGCGGCCGAGAAACTGCACGTCACCCAGACCGCCATCACCGCTCGTGTGAAGAACCTGGAAAGCCAGTTGGGTAGCACACTGTTCGTGCGCAACCGTGCCGGTGCGCGGCTGACCGCCGACGGCGAGGCGTTCGTGGTGTACGCCAACCAATTGCTGCAAACCTGGGAAGCGGCGCGCCGCGACCTGCCATTGCCAGACGGCTATCGCAACGTGCTGCATATCGGCGGTGAAGTCAGCCTGTGCAACCCATTGATGCTCGGCTGGGCCAAGGCGCTGCGCGAGCACATACCGGGCCACGCGCTGCGCACCGAGGTGCGTGAAGGTGAGTACCTGCTGCGTCAGTTAGAGCTGGGCGTGCTCGACGCCGCCCTGGTGTTCCAGCCGCAATACTGGCCGGGCTTGCAGGTGGAGCAGGTGCTGGAAGAAAAACTGATTCTGGTGCAACTGGCGAGCAAACCCGAGCCTTACGTGTATATCGACTGGGGCCAGGGTTTTCGCCAGCAGCACGACGCCGCCCTGCCCGACCGTGCGCGTGCTGCGGTGAGTTTCAACCTGGGGCCGCTGGCATTGCAGTACATATTGGAGAATGGCGGTGCTGGCTACTTTCGCACACGGGTGGTGCAGAGCTACCTGGACAGCGGCGTGATGCAGCGCGTGCCCAAGGCGCCGGAATTCAGCTTCCCGACCTACCTGGTGTATTCGCGGGCGCGGGATTCGGCGGTGTTGCAACAGGCTTTGGAGCTGCTACGCACAGTGGTGAAAGCCGAAGGCGACTGGTCGCAACGCTGGGACCCGCTGATTTGAATCACTCTACGCCTGCGCACATGCTAGCCTGCTGGTGTTCCCCCTCGCAGCCTTACCGATGAACAAGAAAAAGTCCGTCACCATCAGCGACATTGCCAAACGCGTCGGCATGACCACCATTACGGTGTCCCGGGCCTTGAGCAAACCCGACCTGGTCAAACCCGCCACCCTGGCACGCATTCTTGAAGTGGCCCGCGAGCTGGACTACGTGCCCAACGCCTTCGCCCGTGGGCTCAAGCGCAGTGAAAGCCTGATCATCGGGGTCATCACCGCTTCGGTGGACAACCCGTTCTACAGCGAGATGATCAAGGCGATTTCCCGCGAGGCCAAACAGCACGGCTACACCATCATGCTGGTGGACACCGATGAGCTGGAGGAACTCGAAAGCAAGGCAGTGGATACCCTGCTGGGGTATCGCGTGGCGGGGATCATCCTGTCGCCGGTCTCCGATGAACCAAGCTACCAACCCGACTACCTGGAGCGCCTGAGCAATGGCAAAACCCCGGTGGTGCTGCTCGATCGCACGATCCACGACAGCCCGTTCAGCCGTGTGGTGCTCGACAACTACCACAGCGGCTTGCAAGCCGCGCACTACCTGTTACGCCAAACGCCCAACCTCAAGCGCCTGCTGGTGCTGACCGGCCCCGAACATTCGCGCATCAGCGTGGAGCGCCTCAAAGGCCTGCGTGAAGTGCTGGCCGCGCACCCCGACATTCAGGTCGAGGTGCAGGCGGGCGACTACACGCTGATGCCGGCTTACCTGCATACCCTCGACTACCTGGCCGCACACTCGACGCCGGACGCGATCATGGGTTTCAACCAGTTGATTACCCTGGGGGCCCTGCGCGCCTTGCGCATGCACAACATCGCCCATGACAGCCTGACCATCTGCGGCATCGACCGCCTGCCCTTCGCCGATATCTTTGGCGTACCCATCGCCTGCGTGGCCCACGACGCGTCCCTGGCCGGCAGCAGCGCAGTACGCCTGCTGCTCGACCGCCTGCAAGACCCCTTCAAGCCACGGGACAAAGTAGTCATCGCCGGCCAGTTGGAGAACGGCTAGCGGCTGGTGTAGCCACCGTCGACCGGCAGGCTGACGCCACTGATCATGCTCGCCGCGTCACTGAGCAGGAACAGCACCGGCAGCGCCACCTCTGCCGGTTGCGCAAAACGCCCCAACGGAATCGCGGCCAGTGCCGGGTCGCGCCTGGCCGGGTCGGACCAGGCCATGGCCGCCATTGGCGTCAAGGTCACGGTGGGGTTGACGCTGTTGACGCGTATACCAAAACGGCCCCATTCGGCGCATTGCACACGGGTGATTGCATCCAGTGCAGCCTTGGAGGCGCAATAGCTCAGGTGATCATCCAGCGCCACCAATGACGCCTGGCTGGAGACGTTGACGATGCTACCGGCAATGTCCGCCTCGATCATCTTCGCCGCGACCCGGCTGGCCACTTGCGCAGCGGCGCGGGCGTTGACGCTCATCACCTGATCGAAGGCATCGGCGCTGATGGCGGCGGCGGGCTCCAGGCGTGAAATCCCGGCGCAATTGACCAGGCCGTGCAGGGGCGGCAAATCTTGCAGGGTTTTATCGAGGGCGATGCTGTCAGCGATATCCACGCACAAGGTGCGGCACCCCAATGCCGCCAACGCCTGGGCATCGCGACCAAGGGCGAAGACTTGGGCGCCGCTGGCGATCAGTTGCTGGGCAATTTCGCGACCGATGCCGCTGCTGGCACCGGTGACGAGGATGCGCTGGTGAGAGAAATCAAAGGTTGCATGCATGGATGAAATACTCGAGAACAATGAAGACCTCCTGTGGGAGCGGGCTTGCTCGCGAATGCGGTGGTTCAGCCATGTATGTAGTGACTGGCATACCGCATTCGCGGGCAAGCCCGCTCCCACATGTTTGGACAGTGTTGAATCAGGTGGTTTGCAGGTTGTGCATGACCGGTTTCAGGGCCGGATACAGCTTCAGGTACTCGGCAAACGCCCGGTCATAGGTCATGACATTCTCCCGCTTGGGCTGTGCTCGCAATTGCAACTGCACCCAGCCGGTGTCCATCGCCTCATCACTCACCAGTCCCACCGTATGCGCCGCCAACAACGCTGCGCCCAGGGCCGCTTCTACCTCCTGCACGATGGTGTACACCGGGTAGCGTGTGACATCGGCGATGATCTGCATCCACAGGTCCGAATGGCTCGCTCCACCCACCACGATCAGGCGCGGGTCCAGGGAATGCGCGCCCTGGGTGCCCGCTTCGATATTGTGGCGCAGGGCAAAACTTACGCCCTCCAGCACCGCGCGGTACAGGTGAAAGCGGCTGTGGTACAGGTTGAGCCCGACAAAACTGCCGCTGGCGCGGTCATCCCACACCGGGCTGCGTTCGCCCATCAGGTAAGGCAAAAACACCACGCCTTCGCTGCCCGCCGGAATCTTCATCGCGCTCTGCTCCAGCAGCGCCAGGCTGTCTTGCCCGGTGACCTGGGCCTGCTGTTCTTCGGCCTGGCAGAACTGCTCGCGAAACCAGCTCACCGAGGCTCCGGCGGTGATCGCACCGCCGAAGATGTACAGGTCGCGGTGGCCGTTGTAGACATGGGGCATGCTCACCAAACCGTGGCGTGCATCCACCCGCTGGTTCAGGTAGCCCCAGCACATGCTGGTGCCGATCATCGCCACATGATTGCCCGGCTGGGTGACACCCGCCGCCAGGGTCGCCATGGCCGCGTCCACGCCCCCAGCGAGGATCGGCGTGCCCGCCTGCAAGCCCAGGCGTGCGGCCCAGTCTGCAAGCAAACCACCCACCACCTCGCCGGAATACAGCAACCGCTCGGGCATCATCGACTGCTCGATACCCAGCGCATCCAGCATCTCGCCTGACCAGTTGCGCGCCGCCACGTTATAGACACCGCCGATATTCCCGGCACTGCTGTGGTCCACCGCCAACTCGCCGGTCAGGCACCAGTTGATGTAGCTGTTGGGCGGCAGCAGGTAACGGGTATTCGCCCACACCTGGGGCTGGTGCTGCTTGAGCCAGAGCATCTTGGTGAAGCCGTAGTAGCTGTCCACCGAGTTGCCGGTGATGGCGAACAAGCGCTCCAGGTCCACCTGTTCGCGCACCCAGGCCACCTGCTCGCCGGCGCGCCGGTCCATCCAGATCAGGCACGGGTGCAACGGCGTCATCTGTGCATCCACGGCAATGCCCGAACCGCCGTACAAACTGCTGATGCACAGCGCCTTGACCTGCGGCGCCGGCACCCCGGCCTTGGCCATGCACTGGGCCACGCAGGTTTGGACGGCATCCAGCCACACCTGCGGCCACTGCTCGGCCCAGCGCACTTTCGGGGTGTCCACCCGATAGCCGTGGCTGTGTTGGGCGATGATCGTGCCCTGGGCATCCACCAGCAGCGCTTTGGTGCTCTGGGTGCCAATGTCTACACCGATGACGTAGTCCATCTCAGAGCACCGGCTTCAACAGCACCTTGATCGACTTGGTCGAATTGGCCAGTTCAAACGCCTCGGCCCAGTCGTCCAGCGGGAAGTCATGGGTGACGATGCCTTGGGAGGTGACCAGGCCGCGCTCAAACAGGTCGATGGCGATCGGGTAGCAATACGGCCCCAGGTGCGCGCCGCGTACGTCCAGCTCCTTGCGGTCACCGATGATCGACCAGTCCACGCTGGTCTCGGCACCAAACACGCTGAACTCGACAAAGCGCCCGAGCTTGCGGATCAGGTCCAGGCCCTGGGTGACGCCGGCCGGTACGCCAGTGGTTTCGATATAGACGTCGCAGCCGTAATTCTCCGTGAGGCCGTTGATGATCTCGCGAGCGTTGTCACGGGCCGGGTTGATCACCACATCGGCGCCGAACTTTTTCGCCAGCTCCAGGCGTTCATCGACCATGTCGATCACCACCAACTTCTTCGGGGTCTTCAGCGCAGCGACCTGGACCATGCACAGGCCCAGGGTACCCGCGCCGGCAATCACCACCACGTCGTCGAGCTGGATATCGCCACGGTTGACGGTGTGGATCGAGCAGGCCATTGGCTCCACCAGCGCCGAGTCTTCCAGGGACACCGACTCGGGAATCTTGTGCACGATGGCGGTCTTGGGAATGCGCATGTACTGGGCCATGCCGCCTTCGGCCACTTCGCGCTGGAAGCCGAAGATGTTGTGCACTTCGCACATCCAGTACTTGCCCGATTTGCAGAAGCGGCACTTGCCACACGGTACGATCTGTTCGGCGATGACCTTGTCACCCACCTTGACCTCAAAGTGCTCCTCGGCGCCCTCGCCGGCTTCGACCACGTAGCCGAAAAATTCGTGGCCCGGTACCACGGGTGCCTTGACCCAGGGGTTGTCGCCGCCCCAGAACATCGCCGCGCCCGAGTGGCACTTGCAGTCACTGGCGCAGATGCCGCAGGCGGCGATGCGGATCACCAGTTCATTGGCACGCGCCTGGGGTTTGCCGATGCGCTCCAGGCGGTAGTCTTTCGGGCCGTGGCAGACGACGGCTTGCATGTGAGTGTGCTTGTCCATGGTGTTCGGTCCTGTGTGGTGAGGTATTAACGATGGCGCTGACGGCTGATGAAAATCGCCAGCAAAATGATCCCGCCCTTGATCACGCTCTGCACGTAGGGCGACACGCCAAGCATGTTCAAACCGTTGTTCAATACGCCCAGCAGCATGGCGCCGAGCAAGGTGCCGATGATCACCCCGCGCCCGCCGGCAATCGACGCGCCACCCAGTACCACGGCGGCAATCGCATCCAGCTCGAACGACACGCCGGCATTTGGCTGGCCGCTCATCAGGCGCGAGGTAAGCACCAGCCCGGCAATCGCGGCGGTGAAGCCGCTGATGCCGTACACCAGCAGCTTGAAGCGCGCCGCACGCACCCCGGACAAGCGCACCGCTTCTTCATTGCCGCCGATGGCGTAGATGTAACGGCCGATACGGGTGTGCTGCAGCAGCACATAGGCCGCCAGGTAAGTGATCAGCATGATCAGGATCGGCACCTGCAGGCCAAACACACTGGCGCGACCGAAGAACGCGAACCACTCTGGCAACCCGGAAATCGGGTAGCCGTCGGTGTACATCAGCCCGAACCCGCGGGCGATACCCATGGTCGCCAGGGTAACGATGATCGGCGGCATGTGCAGGTACGCCACGAACAGCCCGTTACCGATGCCGAAGGCCACGCCCACCAGCAGCCCGACGCCAATCGCCAGGCCCGGCGGCAACCCGGCGACCATCAGCCCGGCGGTCAAGGTGCCGGACAACGCCATCACCGGCCCCACCGACAAGTCGATCCCGCCGGTGAGAATCACGCAGGTCATGCCCACCGCGATGATTGCGTTGATCGACACCTGGCGAGCGATGTTGGAGAGGTTGCTGGCGGTGAGGAAGGTGTCGCTGGCGAGGATCATCACCAGGGTCACCACCACCAGCCCGACAAAGGGATAAAACGCGGGCGAACGCAGCAGCCGCGCCAGGTTCAGGCGCCACCGGCCGGTGTTCGCGGTGTTAATGGACGTATTCACTTGAGCCCCCTGTTGCATGGCGCATGACCTCCTGAGGATTGACGGCGGACGCTTCCAGTACTTTGACGATGGCGCCCTTGTGGAACACGGCGACGCGGTCGCACATGCCGATGACTTCGGGCAGCTCGGAGGAAATCATGATGATCGCGTAGCCTTGTTCGGTGAGGCTGCGCATCAACGCGTAGATCTGCGCCTTGGCACCGACGTCGATGCCGCGTGTGGGTTCGTCGAA
Source organism: Pseudomonas sp. MF6394 (assembly GCF_002018845.1). Lineage (NCBI taxonomy): Bacteria > Pseudomonadati > Pseudomonadota > Gammaproteobacteria > Pseudomonadales > Pseudomonadaceae > Pseudomonas > Pseudomonas sp. MF6394. The sequence continues at coordinate 18,383 of NZ_MVOJ01000044.1, read as the reverse complement.
CACCAGCACGTCGCAGTGGTGGTTGATCCAGCGGGCGATCACGACTTTTTGCTGGTTGCCGCCGCTGAGGTTCACCACAAGGCTTTCGCCGCTGGGCGCCTTGATCGACAGCTGGCGCATCAGCGCGTCGACACTGGCGCATTCCTTGGCCTTGTCGATCAGGCCCGAGGCGTTCTGATATTTGGGCAAATTGTTCAGCGAGATATTTTCGCGAATGCTGAAGGCGGTGATCAGCCCTTCGCTCTTACGGCTTTCCGGCAGCAGGCCAATGCCGTGGGCCAGGGCTTGGGCCGGGTCGTCGAGGCTGACTTTTTCCCCGCGCAGCCACACGTCTTTGCTCACTGTGGGCAGCGCGCCCATCATGCCCAGGGCCAGCTCGGTGCGGCCCGAACCCACCAGGCCGGCGAAGCCGAGGATCTCGCCTTTGTGCAAATTGAAACGGTTGCGGGGGCCATTGCGCACCAACTGGATGTCCTTGACCTCTAACAGCAAGGGGCCGGGTTCGCTGCTGGGCTTAGGTGGAAAACTGCATTCCAGGCGGCGGCCAACCATCATCTCGACCAGGTGATCAATATCGCTGTCGGCCACATCGGTAACGCCTGCGTTGCCGCCGTCGCGCAGCACACTGATGCGGTCGCAGACTTGGAAAATCTCTTCCAGGTGATGCGAGATAAAAATCACCGCCACGCCCTGGCGCTTGAGTTCGCGCATGATCTCGAACAGCAACTCGGCTTCACTGGGTGTCAGCGTCGCGGTCGGCTCATCGAGCACCAGCAGGCGTGCATCCAGGGCCAGGGCCTTGGCGATTTCGACAAACTGCTGCTCGGCCACGCTCAGGTGCTTGACCGCGCAGTGCAGATCGATACTGACCCCGAGGCGCTCGAACAACGCCTGCGCGGCCTCGGCCATTTCGCGCTTGCGCAACAGGCCGAAGCGGTTGCTCAGCTCATGGCCGAGGAAGATATTTTCTACCGCCGTGAGGTAGGGAATCAGGCTGAATTCCTGGAATACGATGCCAATCCCGGCGGCAATCGCATCCCGATAGGTCGCAAATTTCCGGGCCTGCCCGTCGATAAGAATCTGCCCTTCGTCCTGATGTTCGACACCGCCCAAAATCTTCATCAGGGTGGATTTGCCCGCGCCATTTTCCCCGAGCAACGCGTGGATTTCGCCGCGCTCCACTTGCAGGTTGATGGCCTTGAGGGCCTGTACCCCCGGGTAACGCTTACAGATGTTTTCCAGCTTCAGAAGACTGCTCATACCGCCGACCTCGCACTCAGAAGGAAGACCTGGGCCCCACGCATTGCGTGAGGCCTGGGGGATTTACCAGCTGAAGTCCTTGGCCTTGGCCTGATCGATCAAAGTGATGTCCACCGGCACGCTGGCCGGTACTTGGGCGCCCCACTTCTTGGCCAGGGCAATGCCCAGGGCGAGGCGGATCTGGTCACGGGGATATTGAGCCGAGGTGGCGATGAAATGGCTGCCGGGTTTCTGGATCGCCTTGATCGCTTCCGGCGCGCCGTCGACGCTGACCAGCTTCACGTCCATGCCGCTGGCTTCGATGGCCGAGAGTGCGCCAAGGGAGCCATTGTCATTCACGCTGAAAATGCCCTTGAGGGTGGGCTGGGCCTGCAACATGTTTTCGGTGACAGTCAGGGCCTGGTCACGCTCCTGCTTGCCGTTCTGGATGCTGACAATCTTGATATCCGGGTGCTTGGCCACCGCCTCTTTGCAGCCACGTACACGTTCGAGGATCGGCACCACGGCGATGCCGTCAAGGATGGCGATATTGCCTTTGTCACCGATGGTTTTAGCCAGGTACTCACAGGCCTGGAAGCCGGCGTCGAAGTTCTTCGAGCCGACGAACGAATCCAGCGGGCCATCTGCCTGGGCATCCACCGCCACCACTACGACGCCGGCAGCATGGGCCGACTTGACGGCCGATTGCACGCCGACCGAATCAGTAGGGTTGATCAGCAGGATGTCGATGCCCTTTTGCAGCATGTCCTCGACATCACTGACCTGCTTGGACACGTCGTGGCGGGCGTCGGTGATGATCAGCTTGGCACCGATGGTGGCGCCGGCTTCTTCCAGGGCGTTTTTCATGGTGACGAAATAGGGGTTGTTGATTTCCTGGAACGAGGCGCCGATGCGGATGGGCTTGGCAGCGTCGGCAAACGCGGGGCTCGCGCTGCCCAGGGTGATGCTGGCAGCCAGTAAACACAGGGTTTTTGGGAGCATTTTCATGGCGTGGGTCTCTGTTTTGTTTTTATTTTTAGAGCAAATGTTATCGTTAACATTTTGTCAGAAACTAACAAGTAATTCAGACCTGTGCAAGCCTCCACTGGTCGGTCTCGGGCAAAAACGTAGGAGCGAGCTTGCTCGCGAAAAACTCACAGGCGCCGCGTTTATTCAGGAAGCCCGCGTTATCGTTGATATTTTTCGCGAGCAAGCTCGCTCCTACAGAGGATGGCAACTACGCTCAGCCTCAAATAAAAACACAGCGAACAGCCGGCCATGCCCCACCCAACCGAGACTTTCCGCGCCCGTTATCGCGCAAGCGTCAACCCGCATTACAACCCCTGCCTGCACGCCGCATTCGTGCTTGGCTACGGCATCTTCTGCATCACGCTGGCCTGGTCCTCCACGGCTGATATCACCGCCCTGCAGTGGTTGACCGTGCCCCTGACCCTGCTGTTCTTCAACCTATGCATCTACCTTGTGCACCGCCACCTGGGCCATCACAAACATGCATTCGCCCGGCTGTTCTATGCACGCCACACCGGCGATCACCATAGTTTCTTCACCCCTGATCACATGACCTACGACAGCCCCCGGGACTGGCGCGTCATCCTGTTTCCGGCCTGGCTGATCGTGCTGCACAGCCTGGCCATCACCCTCCCCGCCTGGTGGCTGCTCAGCCAACTGAGCGCCAACGTTGCCGGGTTGTTTGCCGGGTGCATGATCCTCGGTTACCTGCTCTACGAAGTGTTTCATGCCTGCGAACATCTGCCTGCCGAACACCCTGTGGCGCGCCTGCCTTGGATTCGCCAGATGCACCACCTGCACGCCTTGCATCACCGTCGTGAGCTGATGCAGGGGCGCAATTTCAATATCGTGCTGCCGTTGATGGACTATCTGTTTGGCACCTTGTATTGGGAGCCCACGGAAAAAAAAAGGGGCAGTCCAACTGGACTGCCCCCCGCTTCACACACATAGATCAATCAGCGCACGATGGTCTGGCTGCAGATGTGGCCGAGGCTGACGTATTGGACGTTATTGCCACCCACGCCCACATTAGGGAACTCCCTGAGCTCGATGCGCCAGCCGCCCTGGTTGAACCAGGTTTCCCAGTTATAGGTCTGGCCCGAGGCGCTGTCCGGGTACCGCACTTTGTAGTCGCCAGAGCAGGTGCCCAGCGCGACATTCCCCGAGGCTGCACCGGTGATGCCGGTCTTGGCCTCATAGTCGACCCAGTTGTAAGTGCCGCCAAAATGCTTGTCGACCCGCAGCACAGGAGTGACGCCGCGCAGGGGTTCGCCCGTGCTGTCTGACCACTGGGTGCTCCAGCTCAGATTGCGGGCCACCTGGGTGGTCAGTTGGAAGATCGAGCTGGGGATGCGCACCACGTTATCGCCGTTCACATTGTGCTGGTTCAGGCGTGGCGCGGAGCCGAGGGTCAGCTTGTATTGAGCCTGAGGGTTCAATGCCACCGCGGGGTTGGCCCGTACACGCACCTTGACCGTGTAGCCTGGCGTCAGGTTGGGATAGGTGGAGGTGGAGCCCTGCGGGACTTCCACCCACTGGGTGCCATCGAACCGTTCGAAGATCCACTGATTACGCGTGCCCGCACCGTCATCGCCCAGGAACATGCCCACACCTTGGCCACGCAACGAGACGAAGGAGAAGTAATCCACATCATTGACGCTGTCGAGGTTACCGGTCACCTGGTTCAAGGCATCCGGCAGCGCGAACGCGGTTTGCTCGGTGTCGTTAGGCTCGTAGGCATCCACATTGCTGTCCACCGCCACACCAAAACTGAACTGCGAGTTGCTCGCGGCATTGGCCACCATGAACCAGTAGTAGTCACCGGCCGGCAACACGCCGTTGAGGTATTCATCGGCACTGCCGGGGTTATCCGAGGTGCCCAATGGCGTCAGGTTGCCTTGGCCGTCGTCATGGAACAGCGTCAACGACATATCCGTGCCGGCACTCTGGTTCAGCAGCTGTACCTGGATTCGCGCGTTTTTCGGCAGGTTGAAGTGGTAAGCGATTTGCGCGCCGGTCTCCACACCGGTGAGGGTGTAAAGGGTATTGATATCCAGGGTGGGAAACAACGGCGTGAAGGCTGCAACCGCTGCCTGTTTCATGTGCGCCGAGTCAGGTTTTTCCAGCTGGCCAACCGGGGAGTCAATCGCCACATTACCGACGGCCGCCTTGCTTTTTTTGACGACGTTGGACTGCCCGGCCTTGGCAGCATTGAGCTTTTGCTTGAGCTCGCCCGAGACGCTGGCCTTTTCCAGCGTGCCGCCAGGTTTCAATGCTTTGTCCACGGCCTGCTTGACCGCCTGCGCGCTGAGTTTTGCCGGGTTTTGCTCGGCCAGGGCAAAGGCCGAAACGAAGCAAGAGGCCGCCATGGCCGCGCCCAGAATGAAGGCTTTTTTCGATTTCATTTTTTATCCATCCATAGTTAAAAAATTGAAGCTCAGGTAACCGGTGACATCCGGTCACCTGGGATGGACTGTAGGACAAGACTGTATGTATGTACAGTATTTTTTAAAAAATGTGAGCCCTGAAATTCAGGTTCAGGAAGCAAGAGCACCTCTAAAGCCAGGTACACCAATAGCCCCAACTGATCGCCCAAATCATCGCGAGCCGATAGGGCCATACAGCCCAACGCTTGAGCGCTGGCGGAATGACGGCTAACTCTGCCTCGGTCATGTAACCTTCTTTGACGGAGCGTTCTGGCGCGCGGAGGATATCAATCATGAGACACATGCGATGAAACCTGACGAACCGCTGGTTTCGTCCCCAGCGTTGCTGATATTTACGCACCTGCACGTTTTCAATGAAGTAACCTTCCAACGCCTCGAGTTTTGTTCGTTCGACAAAAAGTATCAGTCCTAAAACCACAAACGTCCCGATGATCATCACAGCGGTATAGGCGACAAAAAAATCCACGCTTAAGCCCCCTCTGGCTGGAATATCAAATCACCGTTGTGCTCTACAATTTTTCCGCCGAGAAACGCCCCGCCATCCCCGCCCTTCTTACCGCCTATATACCCTGCCGTCGCCCCTCCAATTATTCCGCAGGTCAGAGCACCGGATCCTCTCGTGGCGACACCCAGGAAAATGTGGCATGCCCGGCGTGTTAATTCAGCCCCGATTACCCCTGCGCCAGCCGCCCCTGCCACACCCCCCACCAACCTCCCAGTCTCCACATACTTCGCTCTGTTGCATTGCGTCTCCCTTCCCACCACACACGCCTCCTTGATTTCCAAACCCGCCACGCCTACATCCAACGCCAACCCCAGATATGTTCCTTGCTTTAACCATTTCGACATCTGCGTAATCGTTTGAACTCGCTGCGCATACCCCACAATTTCGCCTTGATGTAGATAGCTTTTGGTCGAGATCCCGAGCGCTCCCTTCAGCGGTTGATTGCCACGCAACCCCGAGCCAAATCGTGCAGCCCCTTGCAGTTGCATATCCAAAACGCCAAACATCCTTTGACGCTGTCGTATAAACGACTCTTTGTCCAAACCACCGTCCTTCAATTGGCGATGCAGTTGCTCGATTTCCATCAAAGTCTGTGCAACCGCCTGCAGGTGCCGGCTCCAAGCCGACGTCGCACTGCCGATGCCTATCGAGCCATACCCCAGAATGCTCTGCGCCAAATCGTAATTTGCGTTTCCTGCTCTATCGAGCGGCACGCTCTGGTCCAGTTGGCGACTAATCTCTTCAGCGTGGCGCATCAACCAGGCCTCTTCGATTGAGCAATAGGCACTGGACATCTCTGGAACGATCACCAACTCACCCGGCCTCACCATTCCTTGGCGCAGGTGTTTATTCAGCACATCAAAATGATCTGGGCCCGGCAACAAGCCTGCGTGCCATAGCTGTGATTTCAAAAATGAGTAGGGTGTAGCCTGTTGATTGATGTAGCCGTACGCCATGTCCTGGGTTCCGATACCGAGAGAGATGGCATCGAAATATAAGCAAGCGCCTACAGCCCGGACACAAGCAGGCGGGGGTCAAAAAGTACGTTTGGGAAGTTGCCTACACAGTAAAAGATGAACGCCTACAGAAAGCGCCCCTAATACCCCGTCATCTCCAAATACCCCACCCCACCCTCAAACCGCACTGGCCCTTCCCAGTACGGAATACCCAGGTCCATCCATGCCTTGGGGTTGACGGCTTCGGTGGTGATATCCAGCTGTTTACCGGGAATTTTCAGCGACCAGCGTGTGGGAATGTTGCGCCCGTCGATGGCCGTGGTGGTCAGCGGTGTGAGTTGGATATCGCTGTTGTGCAAGGTCTGGGTGTGGCCCTGGGCGTCGATCCAGGTGCCGGTGAGGTAACCGTCGCTGTCTTTCTCACGCACGCGAAACAGCATCAGTTGCGCGCCGCGGTCCAGGTGCAGGGAGAACCAGTCCCAGCCGGTCTGGCTGGCGGCCAGGGGTTGGCTGCTCCATTCGCGGTCGAGCCAGGCTGGGCCGCTGACCTGGTAGGTGTGGCCGTCGAGGCTGACGCTGCCGCTGGCGGTGAAAAACGGTTGGCTGTAGTAGTACGACGCCTGGCCCTGGTCGGATTTGCGGCTGTAGCCGCCATCGCCTTGCAGCACCAATGGACGGCTGGAGGTGAGGTGCAGGTCGTAGGCAAATTGCGCGCCGCTGGCCTTGAGTTGCATGTCGGCCAGGGGGCTGGCGGCGCCGGGGTAGGTGGCGAAGGTCCAGTCGTCGATCCAGGCGTTGAATGGCTCCGCCTGAGCCCCAGCCTGGCCGACGCCACCCCGAGCCAGGCGTTCGGCGGCGTAGTGGCGGGTGGCCGAGGTGACGGCGGCGTGGCCGAGCCACACGGTTGAATCGCGCCAGCCCGGTTGGACGGAGCCGGCCTTCAATGCGTTGCGAAACAGCGTCCATTGCACGCCGAAGACATTGCCTTGGGCATCCTTGAGGTTGGCGGTGACGTACCACCATTCGATACGAAAGCCGTCATGGGGCCCGTGGTCCTCGGGAAAGCTGAAGACTTTGCCGGGCACCACCTGGGCAAAGTCCGCCGCATCGCTGCCCAGCCCGGCGAAACTGTCCTCGGGTGCGGGCGCCTGGTCGCACCCGCTCAACAGTAACCAGGCGATGCACGCCACTGCCTTAATCTTCATGGGCGAACGTCCTCAACAAATCCGCCGGGCGGCTGCGGTACAACTGCCATAACGGCCAGGCCGACGCGAGCAAGGTCGCGAGCATCGCCAGCCCCAGTAATTGCGCAAGCTGGCCGGGGAAGACCTGCAGCGGCAGGCGCCAGCCGAAGGCCTGCACGTTGATCACCGCATCCAGGCACCACGCCAGCAACAGCCCCAGCGGCAACGCCAGGATCAACGTGAGTACCGCCAGCAGCCAGGTCTGGCCGAGGTTGAGCAGCATCAACTGTCGGCGCGTCACGCCCAGCGCCCACAACGGCGCGAGCTGGCCGAGGCGGCTTTGGCTCTGGGTCAGCAGGCTGATGAACAACGCCACCCCAGCGACGCCAAGGGTCAGGCTGTTCAACGCCGCAGTGGCGGCGAAGGTGCGTTCGAAGACCTGGCTGGACCAGCCCTTGAGTTGCTGTTGATCGACGATGCGGCTGTCTTCCAGGGCGAACTCACGCTGCACTTCACGGATCAGCGGCGGCACGTCGGCGGGGGCCACCCGCAGGTTGAAGCGTGCCGGTGAGAGCGTCGGCCAATGCGCCAACAGGTGCTGGGCATTGACCAGCAGGTGGCCCTTGGGGTTGCCGTAGTCGGCGTAGATGCCGACGATCTTCGGCGCCCAGCTGCCCTGTGGGGTGGGGATGGAAACCGTATCGCCCAGTTGCACCTTCAGGCGTCGCGCCAGTTGTTCGCTGAGCATCAGGCTGTCGTCTTGCAGCAAGCGGTCCCAGGGCGCGTCCGCCGCCTCCAGCAGCGGCCAGTGTTGACGATAAGTGGGGTTGTCGACCACGCCGAACACCTCCGCGGGCCAGCCTTGCAGTTGCACCGACACCTGCCAGGCGGGCAATACGGCCTGCACCAAGGGCTGGCGGGTCAACCATGCATTGAGTTGCTCGGCCTGCTGGGGATTTTGCGGGTTGAGGTACAGCTCGGCGGTGAGGCGTTGCTCCAGCCAATGGGTGAAGGTCTGGCGAAAGCCCGAGGTCATGGAACCGGCACCGATATTCGCCGCCAGGGCCAACAGCAACGCCATCAGCGCCAGGCTCAAGGCCGGCAGTTGTTGGCGGCAATCGGCCAGGAACCACTGGCCCAGCACCGAGCGACTGCGCCCCAGCACCGCTTTCAATAACCCGTTGAGCAGCACCGGTAACGCCAACGCCGCGCCCAACAGCAAGGCCGCCATCAGCACAAACCCGGCGGCCAGGCTATCGCCCAGCCACAGTGCCAGCAACGCGATCAGCAAGGCGGCGGATGCCACCCAGCCCTGGCGCCGTAGCCAGCGCCCATGGGCTTGATGCCAGGCCTGGGCGTTGGCCAGTGCCAGTAACGGCAAACGCGCCGCGCGCCACAGGCTGCTGGCCCCGGCGAGCAAAGCGCCCAGCAGGCTCACGCCCAGGCCGGCCAGCCACCACCAGGGGCTCAAATTCAATTGGCCGGCAACTTCGGCGCCGTACAGGCCGCGCAAACTGGCGGCGACATCCGGCAGTAACAGGCTGGCCAGCAAGTAACCGCTGGCGATACCGAGCACACCGCTCAACACAGCCAAAGCGCCCAATTCGAGGCCCAGGCTCAGGATCAACATGCGTGCGCTGACTCCACAGGCGCGCAAGGTTCGCAGCAGGCCACGGCGCTGTTCCAGGGCCAGGCCGATGGCCGCATGCACGATAAACAGCCCCACCACAAAGGATAAAAACCCCACCGCATCCAGGTTCAGGTGAAAGCTTTCGGTCAGGCGTGACAGGTTGCTGTCCTCGCCCTGCTTGAGTTGCAACGCGGCGGGTGGCGTGGGGTGGCGGGCGGCGAACGTGTTGTCCACCAGTAAGCGCGACAGGCGCCCGGGCATGTTGAGCAGGGGTTGGGCAAAACTGATATCGGTCAACAGCAGGCCGGGGGCCATATCGGCCTGTACCTGCAACGGTGGCAGGCGTTGCCCGGTGGACGTCAGCGGCTGCTCGCCCGCCTGCAACCCCAGCGTCTCTAACGTTTGCGCAGCGACCCAGGTACGCCCCGGCGGCTCGAAAAACGCCAGCATCTGCGCCTGGCTCAAGCGTTGCCCCGCCACGCTGCCACTGCCGGGCAACGACACCGGGTCAATGCCCATCAATTGCAGGCGCTGCTGCTCGTGGCCTTGAAGCTCAACCCGGCCCTGCACCACCGGGGAGACCGGCCAGCCGGCGCGGCGCAGCTCGGCAAACAGTGCCTGGGGGAAACTGGCGGCGTCCGGCGCAACCAGGCTGGCTTGGGGTTCGCCACCGATCAATTGGCTGGCGCGTGCGTAGCTGTCCCGCGCCTGGCTGTTGAGGGCCTGCACGCCGGTGAGGAGCGCGGTGGCCAGCCACAGGCCGGTGAGCACGCTGAAAAACTGCACCGGATGGCGCCGCCAGTGGCTCAGCAACGCGCGCAGCGTCCAGTAAAACAGTGCCATCTCAGCGAGCGTCCATCGGCACGACACGGCCACGGTGCAGCACCACTTGCCGGTCAAGCCGTGCGGCCAGGCGCGGGCTGTGGGTGACCATCAACAGGCTGGTGGGGCTGTCACGCAGCAGGTCCAACAACAGTTGCAGCACTTCATCGCTGGTGGCTTCGTCGAGGTTGCCGGTGGGTTCGTCAGCCAGCAACAAACCCGGTCGCGAGGCCAGCGCCCGCCCCACGGCAACCCGTTGCTGCTGGCCACCGGAGAGTTGTTCGGGGTAACGCCGCAGCAAGTCGCCCAGCCCCAGGCGCTCCACCAATTGCGCTTGCCAGTGCGGATCAAAACGCCCCGCCAGCCGCGCCTGGAACGCCAGGTTGTCTTCCACGCGCAAGCTGCCGATCAGGTTGAACTGTTGGAAGACCAAGCCGATTTGCGTACGGCGCCAATGGGCCAGTTGCCCTTCGTTGAGTTGGTCAAGGCGCTGCTCGCCGATGCGGATGCTGCCGGCGTCCACTCGGTCCAACCCAGCCACCAGGTGCAGCAAGGTGCTTTTGCCACTGCCCGATTCGCCCATCAGCGCCAGGCTGCTGCGTTCACCCAGGTGCAGGTCGACGCCAGCCAGAACGGTCAGCGGGCCTTGCGGGGTCGCGTAGTTTTTAACAACACCTTGCACCTGCAACATAAGAACGCTCATCTGAAGGACCAGCAATGAGAATAACGGCTGACGCTCGTGCCTACGCAAATTTTTCACATGGATTTCACCGTCTGCCCATCCACCGAACTTTAAAGTGCCCGCCAACTCGTGGTGACTCACAACTTATTAGTTAATCCAAGTGACACTCTTAACATGCACGTGTTCAGCAAAAAGACAGCGGTGCTGTGACAGTCTCCTGCCTCACCAAGGGCAACTGCCCAATCGTGCAGCCTTTTTATAAACACAATAAACAGTGCCGAGGATGAACCGCGTGGCAGACATGATCCTGGCCAATCCCCAACCCAAAAGGTCAAGGTTAAAACGCCTGAGAAAATACCGCCTGCACCTGCTTGGCATCAGCGTTACCGCCTTGTTGTTGACGGTTTTTTTATTCTGGCCCAGCTCGCCCCTGGACCTGGGCGTGGGCAATCGCCTGGTGACCTCCGGGGTGCTCGCCAGTTGGCGTGAGGGTGAGCTGGTGGTGCTGGTGCGCCATGAGGAGCGCTGCGACCGCTCGGCCAACCCCTGCTTCGGCCCTACCGATGGCCTGACCATCAACGGCACTGAACGCGCCGTTGAACTGGGCAAAGCCTTTGATTCATTGGGCATGGCTCTGACCGACGTGCTCAGCAGCCCCACCACGCGAACCGCCCAGACGTCACTGTTCATGTTCGGCAAGACCGAGCTGTCCCCCGGCCCGCTGGCCATCTGCGGCGACGCCATGGGCGATGAAATCCTCGGCCACAAACAGCCGGGACGCAACCTGATGCTGATCACCCACAGCGCCTGCATGAGCGACTTCCAGACCAGCCTGGGCTTCCCCCACGCAGCCGCCGCCGAGTACGGCAGCGCACTGTTCGTCAAGGTGCTGCCCAACGGCACCTTCAAGGCCATGGGCACCATGAACAGCGAAGAGTGGACCGCCGCACTCAAACAACTTTAATTACACTTGTTTACATATTAAGCCACAACGTGTTCAGCAAAACGACAGCCCTGTTCTGGCATGTTTAGTCGCGCCTATTAGTTATGTTTTCCTACAACTACTTAGTGACCCTTACGATGCTTCACCCTATTAAGTTAATACCGCCATTGCCCGTACTTGAACGTTATGGAGCGATGTGCGCATGCGCCGCGTAAACCCTCTGGCCTGGCTATTGCTGGGCGTTGCCGTGTTCATCTTGTTGCCCCTGGGCTTTCACGGTTTATGGACGCCAGACGAAACCCGCTACGCCCAGGTCAGCCAGGAAATGCTGATGAGCGGCAACTGGGTGGCGCCGCACTTCATGGGCGTGCGTTATTTCGAGAAGCCCGCCGCCGGCTATTGGCTCATCGCCCTCGGCCAGGCGGTGTTCGGTGAAAACCTGTTCGGTGTGCGCATCGCCTCGGTCCTGAGCACAGTCCTGAGCGTGGTGCTGGCCTACCTGCTCGCCCGGCACGTGTGGAATGACCCACGCAAGAGCTTTGCCTGCGCCCTGCTCTACCTGAGTTTTGGCCTGGTGGCCGGGCAAGCCGGGTATGCCAACCTCGACCCGCAATTCACCCTGTGGGTGAACCTGAGCCTGGTGGCGTTATGGTTTGCCCTAGACTGCCGCACGCAACACGAACGCCTGGGTGCCTGGGCAGTGTTGGGCGTGGCCTGCGCCATGGGGTTCATGACCAAGGGCTTCCTGGCCTGGCTGCTGCCGGTCTTGATCGCCGTGCCCTACCTGGTGTGGCAGCGGCGCGTCGGTGAGTTGATGCGCTACGGGCCGTTGGCGGTGCTGGTCGCCGTGCTCGTATGCCTGCCCTGGGCCCTGGCCATCCACTTGCGCGAACCGGATTACTGGCATTTCTTTTTCTGGCATGAGCACATCCGCCGCTTTGCCGCCGACGATGCACAGCATGCACGGCCGGTGTGGTTCTTCCTGCCGATCATGGTGGTGGCGTGCCTGCCGTGGGCGGCCTTGTTACCTGGCACCCTGCTCAAGACCTGGCAGGAGAAGCGCCAACCGGCGATTGCCTATCTCGCCCTGTGGTTGCTACTGCCCCTGGGCTTTTTCAGCCTGAGCAAAGGCAAGTTGCCGACCTACATCATGCCGTGCCTGTTGCCCCTGGCGTTGTTGATGGGCCACGGCTTGATCGACCTGATCAAGCAAGGCAAGGCGCGCCCACTGGTCATCAACGGCGCGCTCAATTTCGTGCTCGGCATGACGGCCATGGTGGCGCTGATTTACCTGCAAATCACCCGCCCGCTGTACGGCAATAGCCACGCAGAGATGTTCAACCTGTCGCTGACGTTTATCGTGCTGCTGGGCTGGATCCTCGCCAACCTGCTGCAAGCGGTGCGCCCGTTGACGTTGTGGGCGATGCCCGCCCTGGGCATTGGCTTGCTGGTTGCCCTGCTACCGGCGGGCATGCCGGCCCTGATCGAAGATAACGAAATGCCCGACCAATTCGTGCAGGAGCATCTGGACGAACTGCAACCTGTCCGTGCTTTGCTGAGCAATGACCTGGGCCTGGCATCGGCCTTGACCTGGCGCCTGCGCCGGCCCGACGTGGTGTTTTATAACACCCAGGGCGAGCTGCGCTATGGCTTGAACTACCAAGACGCGGCACAGCGCAAAGTCACGCCGGACAGCGTCCAGGCCTGGTTGGCCGAGGCCCGCCAGCAGGGCTCGGTTGGCGTGCTGATGCAGGTCAAGAGCACCAGCGAACACCGCGAAGAAGGGCAATTGCCTCCCGGTGGAAAACGTTATCGCAAGGGCGACCTGGTGCTGACGATTTACCCCCAACACCCTTGAATGCAGTGCCTGCCACAGGGAACATCCCATGAGTTTCTGGAAAACCGAACGCGGCGCCCTGGTGTTACTGCTGGGCACCTCGGCCTTGCTGCTCTTGCTGGGCCTGGGCAGCCGCGACCTGTGGGGGCCGGAAACGCGCTGGGCGAATATCGCCTTGCAGATGCTGCAAAGCGGTGATTACTTCGACCCGTATCTCAAAGGCACGCCGTATTACGACAAACCCCTGCCCTCCTATTGGCTGATCACCGGATTTGCCCACCTGCTGGGCGGCCTCGGCCCCTGGTCGCTGCGCCTGTCATCGGTGCTTGCCGCGTGGTTGAGCATCTGGCTGGTGTACCTGATCGGTGAACGCCTGTTTCGCAAAGGCACCGGGCTGATCGCCGGGTGGATGCTCGCCACCACGTTCTACTTCCTGTTCTGGGCCCGCGTGGCCACCGCCGATGTCCTCACCGTGTGCGGCGTGCTGGCAGCGGTGTGGTGGTATTGGCGCGGGCCGGATGACACGCGGCTGGGGCGCTATACGGTGTTTTTCCTGTTGCTGGCCGCCACCTCGCTGTTCAAGGGTTTGATCGGTGTGGTGCTGCCGGGCCTGGTGCTGTTGCCACACCTGCTCAGCGAACACCGCTACAAACGCCACCTCAACCTGCGCCTGGCGCTGGCCTTGCTCATCGCAGGCATCGTGTATGCGATCCCCTTTGTGCTGTCCCATCGCTACGGCGCCCCCACTTACGGCGAGAGCGGCCTGGAGTTGGTGTTCCGGGAAAACGTGGTGCGCTTCTTCGACCCCTTCGACCATATGGGGCCGATCTACACCTACCTGATCTACCTGCCGGCCTACACCCTGCCCTGGGCACCCTGCTGGTTACTCGGCCTGTGGCTGGCCGTGCGCAACTGGCGCAAGGCGCCGCCCAACGTACGCTGGCTGGTGTGGGGCCTGGGCCTGTTGTTTATATTCTTCACCGCCAGCGGCAGCCGCCGCAGCTACTACGTGTTGCCACTGGTGCCCTTTGCCCAACTGCTCGGCGCCTGGTGGCTGAGTGAACGCCTGCACAAAAAACCTTCGAGCTGGCCGCGCTGGCAAACAGGCTTTGGCCTCAGCGCAGGCCTGCTCTTGCTGGTGCTGGGCGTGATCTACCCCTGGACCAACGGCAACGGCGGCGTCACCCGCTTCGCCACCGACCTGCAAGCCCAGGCTGAGAAAAGTGCGCCCTGGAACCAATGGCAAGTGGTGCTGGTGGAGGTCGACAACAAACTGCCCATGTACCTGCAAAACCACGGCAAGCCCTTCTACTACGTCAGCGCAGCCCAGGACTTCCCGCGCCAAGGCAACAGCGCCGCGTTCATGGCCTGGCTGGAAAAAACCAGCGGCCAGGGCTTTGATCCGCAACGCACGATAATCGTCGCGCAGTATTCCAAGGAAGAGCCGACACCGTTGGCGTTTCTGGGGGAGGATCATCAGGTGGTGACGACCCAGCCGGATAATGGGGAGCGGTTGTTCAAGGCGCGTGAGGGTGGGAGTGTGGCGTTTGTTCCGGGGAGGCGCTGAGGCACTGTGTTTGCTGGCCTTTTGTCATGGTTTGTAAAGGGCCAGCAAGCCGTATCCCTTTAAATTGCAGGACGTTTCCGAGACAATCCCCGCCGCCTTGTGCCGGTTGGAATCGGTGGCTAGTCTGCGGTCTGTCACTGCTCATCAGTGATCGGGTTTAGTCGCTCGTATCTTCCAACACGGCATGGTCTCCATGAGTTTTATGGTGGCTGTGCGTAGGGCACCTTCGGGTGCGCCGGATGTTTCGTGTTGGGCCGGTCGACTAACCTGCGTACAGCCGCCACCCTCGTTTAGTCGCGACGGGTGTCGTCTCCTAATCCAACGCGGAGCTACACCATGAATAAAGTCCTACCCGATCCACCCCTCGATCCTGCAAAAGACCGTGCCGCCTTTAACCGCGCCATCGACCATTACCTGCCAAGCCAGGGTTTCCACAACGTCAACGACGACCTGAGTTTTGAAGATGCTTTGCTCTACACCGCCAGCTTGCTCGACAGCGCTTCGGCAACGGCGCTCGATTGTGGCGAGCTGCTGGATAACCCAGGGCGGGCGAAGATTCTGGCGGTGTGGCATTTGTTGGAGATTGCCAAGACGACGGTAGATCGCTCTATTGAGTGCGTGAAGCCTTTGAAGCCAACAACTTAAAATGTAAAAGCGGGCTTAGCCCCATTTTGTAGGAGCGAGCTTGCTCGCGAAAAACCTCAACGATAACGCGCGCCTCCTGAATAAACGCCGCGCCTGTGAGTTTTTCGCGAGCAAGCTCGCTCCTACAGTGGTATTGATGCAAATACCTTGGTAGTTCAGGCGAACCGAGTCGATGCCATCGAGGGCAAGCCAGTTCCCACATGGGTTCGCAGGGCATCAATCGAATCAATATCGCGGAGAAACCCGTTCCCATCCCGCAAGCGTTCAGACACAGCTACCAGCATCTCAAGTTCTGGGCAGACTCGCCGCGTGAATAAATGCCTCATCCAAAGTACTGCCGCCGTACCTGCTCAAAAATCCCTCGGCATTGGAAAACCGATTAAAGCGTTGTTGGCTTAGCATGTAAAAGTCATCGCAGTGAGTGACGATCTCGTCAATGTTATGCGACGACACGAGTATCGCCACACCTTCCGCCGCCGCGCCCTCCAGACACCGCCAAATGTGATACCGAAATTCCGGGTCAACCCCCGCAGTGGGCTCATCCAAAATCACAAGGTCAGCGTTAACGGACAATAACGACAAGGTGAAAAACCAACGCTTTTCGCCATAGCTGCAAAGGGATGATTTCTTCTTCCAGATTTCGCAATAGCGTTCAGCGATACCAGGGCTCCACTTTCCAATTTTTTCCAAGGCGTGCCGCTGGGTAACGCGCGTATCGGAGCAAAAAAGCATCATCATGTTAAAGACATCGAACATTCGAAATACGGGAGGCGTTGCGATGATCTGTGACAGGTAAAGTAGCTTGGAAAATGAATGTTGCACTTCACCGCCATTCAATTTCTTCAGGCCACAGATTACGTCAAAAAACGTAGTTTTTCCGGAACCATTAGGCCCCAACAAACCTGTCATTGTGCCGGCCTCGACTTCCAATGAGGCACTCTTGAATAAAATATGCTGACCGTACCTAACGTCCAGTGCATCCACGATTAGCCGTTTCATCAGTACCGACTCCAAACGGGGTTGATGAGTAAAAATCGGAACACAAACCACCCTGTGACAATGATCATTCCTAAAATCGACGCTACCAACATAGCGGACCCGGTCACCCCCACCAACATCAGGCGATTGGCCCACCCCATCGGATTAAAAAGATCGATTACGTTAAATAGTGAATACGAGGTGCTAAGGCTACCGATACCCAGCGCCAACATAGAGACTGATAATATGGAGAAAAGAGTATTAGTATTTTGAAACCCTATGGGCACCAGCGTCAGCAATAAGGATGGCGTAGAGAAAAGCAAAAAACACATATAGAAACGACCAACAATAACCAACCACTCTTCTAGGACCATCAAACCAAAATAGCCCCGCGTCAGCACATAAAACACCGAGCAATAAATCACCGACATAAATGAGTACGCTAAAACCTGCCCAGCGAGAAAGGTGATCTTGGTACGTTTTGTATACACAAAAGAACGCAAAAAGCCACTCTCTCTTCGCCCCACTATATAAAACGCCAAACCAAAAAGTGCCACGCTTGAAGAGATGAAAGCGTAAAACCATGAAGTGGCAGATGCGTAGTCACGAACCCGCTCTTCGCCAGAGTACTTGGCATACGTTATCAAGTAGAACGTTACTACTGGGGATATCACGATCCACAGAAGCGCAACCGGTTCCTTTAACTGTTCTTTGATCAAAAGTTTAGCCAGTAAGAAAGGCAGAGATAATAGATAAATACGCATAGCTCACCTCATGAAAACGATACCATTTCATCCAAGCGAAACGAAAACAAAGAAATGCAGACTGAAGTAACATCCATAATTTAGTAGACAAAGAGAAAGATGCAACAAAAATAATTTTCTACTGTAGGAATCAAGACACAACCGATTAGGAAATTTCACTCATTAAAATCAGAAAACCAATAACCTCCAAAAGGAAAAGTGAATAAATCAACTTTCACAGACCCAATTATTCTTTCACAAAATAACAGCTTAGAAATCATCAACCTCTAGACTCAACAAACATTTCTGGTGAGTTCTGCGTAGGAAATCGCGCAAAGCCCCAATAACAAGGATTGATAAATCCGACAAATGGTCCGCACCTAACCATGTCGAATTACACAATGAATAAAGTCCTACCCAATCCACCCCTCGATCCCGCAAACGACCGTGCCGCCTTTAACCGCGGCATCGACCATTACCTACCCAGCCAGGGTTTCCACAACGTCAACGACGACCTGAGTTTTGAAGATGCCTTGCTCTACACCGCCAGCTTGCTCGACAGCGCTTCGGCAACGGCGCTCGATTTCGGCGAGCTGTTGGATAGCCTGGGGTGGGCGAAGATTCTGGCGGTGTGGCATTTGTTGGAGATTGCCAAGACGACGGTAGATCGCTCTCTGTAGGAGCGAGCTTGCTCGCGAAAAACTCACAGGCGCGGCGTCTATTCAGGAGGCGCGCGTTATCGTTGAGGTTTTTCGCGAGCAAGCTCGCTCCTACAGTGGTATTGATGCAAATACCTTGGTAGTTCAGGCGAACCGAGTCGATGCCATCGCAGCATAGGTATCTACACAACTTTGTGGGCTGTAACAACGGACGGTAACCACGATGCGAAGCGAGCCGCTCTTGATCTTGCTCTGCTTGTGATCTTGATCTCAGGCGCCCCGTTAAACCACGCTGGCCGGAATTCGACAGGGATTTGGGGGGTAAACCGGCAGGGATGCCGGTTTAGCCGCCCCGCGCCATGGATGGCGCGTGGCGGCGGCCCCCCAAATCACTGGCGGATTACGGGCACACCGAGCCCAAGCGAGGTGCCGAGTGGTGGGGCAAGAGCCCTTTGGTTACTTTGGGGCTTTTCCAAAGTGACCCGCCGTCAGGGCGGAACCCTAGGTGGCCGTTACC